>JALCKZ010000001.1:0-318430 GCA_022647615.1 Bacteroidales bacterium | reverse complement strand
TCTTTTCAGCCTTTGCATCTCCCTCTGCCTCAGCAGGTTTCTCAGCAACCTTCTTCTCCTTCTTTACTTTTGCAGGAGCTGCCTCTTTAACAACCTCTTTAACCTTTCCCTCTTCATCTACAACTTCTACTTTTACAGAAGCATACACATTTTTATATACATCAATCTTTGCCTCATAAACTCCAATCTCCGTAACTTTATCTGCATCCTTGATTTCAATTTTTCTTCTGTCAACCTCAAAGCCCTGCTTTGCAAGTGCATCTGCAACTTGAATGTTATTTACAGAACCATAGATTTTTCCAGTTGCACTTACCTTAGTAGGTATTGTAACTTTAACAACATTAAGCTTCTCTGCAAGAGCTGTTGCATCTGCAACAAGCTTAGCCTCTTTATGAGCTCTTTGTTTTGTGTTCTCTGCAAGAACTTTTTTTGCAGACTCAGTTGCTGCAATAGCAAGACCGTTAGGAATCAGATAGTTATTAGCGTATCCGTTCTTTACCTTTACAAGGTCATCTTTGTGTCCAACTTTGCGGACATCTTCTTTCAAAATTACTTCCATCTTCTCTCCTCCTTATTATTTCAACAAGTCTGTTACATAAGGCAGCAGGGCAAGGTGACGAGCACGCTTAACAGCCTGAGCCACTTTTTTCTGGAACTTTAGAGAGGTTCCGGTCAAACGGCGAGGAAGAATTTTTCCCTGCTCGTTAAGAAATCTCTTCAAAAATTCTGCATCTTTATAATCGATGTACTTGATGCCTGCTTTCTTAAAGCGGCAATACTTTTTCTTTTTAACTTCTACAGTAACCGGATTTAGATAACGGATATCTGCATTTTCTTCTACTTTATTTGCCATAATTATATCCCTCCAAATTACTCGTTAGTTTTTTCTTCCTTAGCTGCAGGTTTCTCTGCCTTAGGAGCTTCGTTCTTCTTGGCAGCCCTGTTTGCTCTTCTTCTTTCTGCGTATGCAACGGCGTATTTATCCATCGCGAACGTCAAAAATCTGATGATTCTCTCATCACGGCGATACTGAGTCTCTAATGTCTCTACAAAAGAAGGCTCTGCTTTGAATTCTACCAGGTGATAAAAACCTGATGTTTTTTTCTGGATAGGGTAAGCTAATTTCTTAAGCCCCCAATCCTCTTCATATACAACTTCGCCCTTGTTCTCTTTAATCAAAGAGATGTACTTGGACACCGTTTCCTTCATCTGTGGTTCAGATAAAACGGGAGTTGCAATGAAAACGGTTTCATAACTCTTTAACATCTTGTGTTAATTTTTTATTGTTAATTTTTTTGTTTGCTGCGGCACTAGGTAAAAATGCCTAGATGCAGTACAGCCCGCCGGAGGAGAGTTTGCACACTTCCAAAAGCGGGCTGCAAAGATAATTATTTATTGCGAAAATGCAATTTTTCTATGAGTAATATGCTAGAAATCTACATTTTCTGTTTAGCACGGTCAGTTTATTCAATTGCAAATCTCATTGTAACTGTTACTGAAACCGTGGTTTTATCCATTTGCAGGGATGTCTCCTCTTGCGGAGCTTCATTATCCACTGCCATGGCCTTGCTCATCAGGGCAATGTTGGAATATGCTCTTTGATAAGAGTTATATGTCTGTGCATAAATTACTTTGCCAACTTTTCCGCCTACGGTCTCTACAATAGTCCTTGCATTCTCCTTTGACTTCTTTGCCGCCTCTGCATAAAGCTCATTTTTAGTCTTTTCCTGAAGCTCTTGTGACACCTGGGCTTTGTCTAGATTAACATCAGATATGCCGGCATCATTTAAGGCCTTAAAAGATTTTCCTAGCTCTGCGGCATCTTTAACCTTCAAAGTATATGATTTTGAGGCAAGTATGGCATCCCTCTTTAGGAAATATTTTTGAAGGTCGCTGTTCATGTCATCTACGGTAAGGTTTTTCTCCACATCTATTCCTACCCCTTTGAGAGCTGCTATCATTTTCCTTTCCTGCTGCTCAACCGTTACTTTGCCCTTGCTGTCTTTCTCATTAATTGTGATGCTCATGTAAATCTCATCGGGAGTGATTTCCCTCTCGCATCTTGTCTGAACCTCTACGTAATTTTGCTTATTGTTGTCCTGCGCATAAGATTTTATGCTGCCTGCCAATAATGCCGTACAAGCTGCTGCGGCTGCAAGAGAAATGAAATAAATTTTTTTCATGCTATATCTTTTTACTCTAGTTATTTATATTATTTATAAAAATTTTATTTTTCGCTAATTAGCACTATTTTTGTAAAGGGTTATATCAAATTTAAGACCAGACGTAAAATCTGGAGTGTAAAATTGCAATTTTTAATTCAAAATAACTGATATGAGAAAATTATTTACACTGTTGCTTGCTGTTTGCATCGCGACAGTTTCTTTTGGGCAGAGCATGTTGCTTAACCCTCAGGATCCAATTAAGCTGGATAGTCTTGTCAGAGTAGGGCACCTGGATAACGGGCTTACCTATATAATAAGACATAACGCGAATCCAGAACACAGAGCAGAGTTTTATATTGCTACCAATGTAGGTGCAATTAATGAGACACCGGCTCAGAGGGGACTTGCACATTTCCTTGAGCACATGTGCTTTAACGGAAATAAAGATTTCCCGGGCAACACAATGATGTCCTATTTGGAAAAGAACGGTCTTGTTTTTGGTGCCAATATAAATGCAATGACCGGCGTTGAACAAACAGTTTACGTTCTACAGGCAATTCCTACAGAGCGTAAGGCCATGATAGACACCGCTTTGGTAATTTTGCAAAATGATGCTCATTTTGTAAAGAATGATCCTTCAGAGATTGAGAAAGAGAGAGGGGTCATAGTAGAGGAGTGGCGCAGCGGAAATTCTGCACAAAGACGTCAGTCGGAATCTCAAATGAAAGTCTTGTATAAAGGGACAAAATATGCAGATTGCAATGTCATTGGTGATGACAAGTGCATTCTTGGCTTTGATCCAAAAGAACTTGTCTCTTTTTACCAGACATGGTATTATCCTGCTAATCAGGCAATTATTGTAACAGGAGATGTTGATGTAAATTATGTAGAGAACAAAATTAAAGAGTTGTTCAATGTCATCCCGAAGAAAGAGAATGCTCCTGTTAAAGAGACTATAAAAGTTCCTGATAATAAGGAGCCTCTTGTAAATGTTTTCTCAGATCCTGAGACAAGCTCAACTAGCGTAAATATTATTATTAAGCAGGAGCCTATTCCAAATCAGTATAAGCCGCTTGGCTTGTATCTTGCGCTTAATCTAAGCAAAGATTTGATGACCAGCATGTTAAGTGAGAGATTTTCTGATGCTGCAAAAGAGCCGGGTTCTGTCTTCTCAGCGGCCGGTGCCGATTATGCACAATTTGCAACCATTATGGACGGTGCGTATTTTTATGCTCTGCCAAAAGAGGGTAATGGTTTGGCAACTGTAAAAGAGCTTGTAAAACTTATTCGCCAGGCTGGCCAGTATGGCTTTACTCAAGATGAACTAGACCGTGCAAAAACCAACCTGTTAAGAGGTTATCAATCTGCTGCAGACAAAGCAGCAACAAGAACAAACGGACAACTGGCTATGCAATATGTTAATTATTTTCTAGAGCAGGAACCGTATGTAGATCCTGTATACGAGAACGAGGTTGTAAAACAATACGTTCCCCAAATTACATTGCAGCAGCTTAACATGATGATAAAGAGTTTGATAACAAAGGAGAATAATATTATTCTTTACACTTGCCCTAAGAAAGATGGTGTTAAGGTCCCGACAGATGCAGAAGTTCTGTCATCTTATAATGATGGTTATGCTGCTGAGGTTAAACCGCTTGCAGCAAATGCAGTCAATGAGCCTCTGCTTAATGCAGCAGCTATCAAAGGTGGAAAAGTTAAAAAAGAAGAGGCCGGTTTTGCCGGTTCAAAGACATGGACTTTAAGTAACGGTCTTAAGGTACATCTTTATCCAACAGATATACAGAAAGATGCTATCCAATTTAGATTAGAGCAAAAGGGTGGAAAGTCTATTTTGCCAATGGAAGTCCTTCCAAGTTTTGAGGAGAATGTTATAGCATTTTACCAGCAAAATGCAGGTGTTTCCAAGTTCAGCCAAAGCAAGCTTGACAAGATTCTCGCAGGCAAAAATGTATCTGTCGGGAATACGGTAGGTCCTTTGACAAGCGGAATTATTGGCGGCGGCTCTACAAAAGATTTTGAGACAATGATGCAACTTGCTTATCTATACTATACTGAGCCAAGATGCGATGCCGCTGAATTTGAAAACAGCATGTCTCAAATGAAGTCCATAGCTTCAAATTTGGGCAGCAATCCTGATTTCCGTTTCTCTGAGGAGAATGAAAGAGCTTTGAATAATAATAGTCCAAGATTTTTCTTCTTTGGGAAAGACCTTCTTGACAAGGTTAGCGCTGCAAATATTAAGAAAGGTCTTGATATGTTGTTCAGTGACGCTGCCGGCAGTGAGATTTATATTGCAGGTGACTTTAAACCGGAGGTTATTAAACCTTTTGTAGAGAAGTATTTAGGCGCTCTTCCTGTAAAATCAAAGGTTGCGCGCAAGTTTGTAAATCATAATATGTACATGGCTCCCGGAATGCATGAAGATGTATTTGAGTTTGATATGAAGAACCCTCAGACCTCTGCGGCCATATACTATACAGGTTCTCTGCAGAATACAAAAGACAACGCAATTCAATTGAAGGCAATGACTTATATCTTGGAAATGAGATATATAGCTAGCTTGAGAGAGGAAAATGGCGGAACATACAGCCCTTCCGTAGACGGGTATATTTCTTTGGGCGCCAATGAACGTTACAATTTCAATGTTACATTCCAGACTCAGTATGAAAAGTCAAAAGGTCTGATAGAAAAGGTACATAAAGGCATAGAAGATTTGGCAGCTAATGGCCCTACAGATGAGGAACTTACAAAGACGATTGAAAGTTTTAAGAAAAATATTCCGGAAAATATGAAACGAATTTCATATTTTATGAATCTTATAGAAGAATACTACTCCTGGGGCAAGGATATGACTGATTCTGATGCTTTGATTAACAAAAACGTAACAAAGGAAACAGTCCAAAAAATGGCGCAATTGCTTGTGAATAACAAGAATAGAACGGAGATTGTAATGAACCCTAAGAGGAAATAGGTCATTTTCAGGCACCAAAAGCGTTTGGATTGTTTTGAATTTGGAAAAATAATCCTACCTTTGCAGCCATGAGGATATACCCCTAAAAAGATGTAATGAGGTATATTTGAGTGAGTTAGATATTAAAAATTGAAACTATTTATAAACTAAAATTTTTTTAAAATGAACTTTAAGAAATTATTTTTGACAGTTGCAGTTTGCGCATTCGCTGTTTCTTCAGTTGCTGCTCAGTCAGTTAAAGGAACAGAGGCACAGACAAAGAGAGGTCCTTATGAGACCAATCGTTTCTTTGACAATGTTTTCCTTGGAGTTGGCGGTGGTGTTAACTACTACCAGGGCGAGGAAGATTTGAATGCTGATTTCAGCAAGAGATTAGCTCCTGCTTTAAACGCTTATATTGGAAAATGGATTACTCCATGTGTTGGTGTTAGATTGTCTTACAATGGTCTTTCTCAGAGAGGCTGGACTTCTAACAAGAACAGCGCTTATGCTAATGGAACTCAGGACAATGGTTACAAACAGGAGTTCAACATGTCTTATGCACGTGCAGACATTATGTGGAACATTTCCAATGCTATCAGCGGATACCGCTCAGATAGATTTTGGGATATCGCTCCTTACGTAGGCGGCGGCGCTGCTTATGCATCTGCAAAACATTCTCCTAGACATGGCAATTGGGAACTAGCTGCTACAGCTGGTATCTACAACATGTTCCGCGTAGCTAAGGCTTTGGACATCACTCTAGATCTTAGCCAGACTTATGTTAACCAGAGATGGGACGGAGAGGCTTACAAATCTCGTCAGGAGTATTTTGCAACAGTTTCTCTAGGTCTTGCTTATCAGTTCAGAGTAAGAGATTTCTCTCGCGCTCATTCAGCTACTGATTTGACTCCTTATAACAATAAGATTAAGGATCTTAACGATGCTCTTGCAGCTGCTAACGCTAAGAACAATCAACTTCAGAAGGATTTGAACGATGCTAACAATCGCCCTGCAAAAGAGGTTGTTGTTAACGGTGAGAACACAAAGTCAGCTACTCCAGTTGCTTTGTTCTTCCCTCTTGGCAAATCTACTCTTGATGAGACTCAGCTAATGAATCTTGATTTCTATGTAAAGAACGCTATGAAGGTTGATTCTAATCATACATTCACAGTTACAGGCAGCGCTGACAGCGCAACTGGTTCTAAGAAGATCAATGATAAGCTAGGTGTTGACAGAATGAATAAGGTTTATGATCTACTTGTTAACAAGTATGGTATCAGCAAGGATAAACTGGTTAAACAGTCTATCGGCGGAACTGATAAATACAGCTCTAAGACAAACAGACTTAACCGTTGCGTCGTTATCGAATAATTACGATAATTTGATATAAAAAAAGCCGCTTGTTTCAAGCGGCTTTTTTTTGTGCTGCATAACTGTCGCGATAATTGTCTGTAATCCTTTTCTTTTGTTCCAAAACTCCAAGGAATGTACTGTCGGCCAAATTTTTGCAGTATATTTATCAAAAGTTACTTCTTAAAAAAGATATTGACATGGATTCTGATAATTGTAATAAAGAGAGCAAAATGAAAATAACCAAGGTTGTTATCAACCCGAAGTATGAGAAATTTGCGCCATTTATCAATAATATTTGGAGGCATGATTACAATCCCGATAAGATATACCGCAATTATCGTAATACGGTTGAGAGCGTAACTATTGATGGAGTTAAATTTGTGGTTAAGAAATTTAAGAAACCGACTGAATTTAACAGGTTTGTCTATACTTTCTTAAGACCCACAAAGGCCAAGCGTTCTTATGAATATTCTCTTAGGTTGTTGAATATGGGCTTTGAAACCCCGGAGCCTGTGGGCTATATGGAGATGTCTTTGCACGGGATTTTTCATACCGGTTATTATGTTTGCTTATATACAGATTACAGGTCTATAGGGGAACTTATGAATTTGGATTTCTATGATAAGGACCCAAGCAAAATATCTGTTTTAAAGGAGTTTATCTATGCTTTTGCGGCCTATTGCGTGGATTTGCATAAGCATCATGTCACTCACAATGATTACAACAAGGAGAACATTCTTTATAAAGTGATAGACGGGAAATTTCATTTTGCTCTTATAGATGTAAATCGTTCTAATTTTAGGACACATTCCAGGCTTCAGTTTACAAGCGATCTGGCAAATTTAGGGTGCAGTCCTCTTGTTGTTGCGGCCATTGTTGTGGAGTATTGTAAGATAAGAGGATGGGATTATGCCCAGGTTGGAATGGGTGCTCTGTATAATGCAGAGAGACTTAAGAATAGACGCTCATTTAGGGCCCGCCTTTGCAAATTTTTGGGTATTAAGAGAGGAATAGATGACCCTACAAAGATAAGATAGCTGAGGTGTTGTTTGCTTGAATTAGGCTGTTGTAAACGGCTTGAAACCAGCAGAATGAATAGTTTGAAACTGACTGATATAAAAAACGCCGGCAATTATGTTGCCGGCGTTTTTTGCTCCTGAAGCAGGACTTGAACCTGCGACCCCCTGATTAACAGTCAGGTGCTCTAACCAACTGAGCTATTCAGGAAAATATTATCCTCTCTCTTTGAGGGGTACAAAAGTATAGTTTTTTTAAAGAAGTTCCAAATCTTTTAAGTAAAATGGCAAAAATAGAGTAACTTTGCCCGCGACCGTCTAGGTGTAAAATGTCAATTATATGGATTTAAGTCTTATATCTCAACTGCTCAAAAGAATTATAATGCAAAATGGCAAGGTCTCTTTGCCAATGATGGGTTCTTTGGAGGTAGAGGATGTGCCTGCCGGATTTTCTCCGGACGGTTCTGTCATTGCCCCTCCGTATAGGAAAATAGTCTTTAATAGTTTTGATGTGGACAATGACGGGTTGCTGGAGGATGAATATTCTTCTGCAAAAGGAATAACTTTGGAAGAGGGAAGGAAAGAAGTTGCTGAATTTGTTAATTCCGTAAAAACCAGCCTAATAGATAATAAGGCTTTTTCAATTGACGGGCTTGGAAAAATAATCTTTGGAGATGATTTCAAATATAATTTTGAAACAGCCGGGAGTTTGAATTTGTCTCCCGATAGTTTTGGATTGGATAGCTTTAAGGTTGAGAAAATAGATTCCCGCAGCGGAGATGGAGCTAAGCAAGAGTCTAAGGACCATGGAGATGCTGTTAATATTTTGGGCAGTACGGAAAAGAGCGTAAGCGGGACCATAGAGGATTTTGGCGCTCCAGAGCACAGTCCTGAATTTGCAAAGGTTGAACAGCCTCCTATTGATTATGAATTCAATAATGAGAGCGAAGCAAAAGATGAAGATGCTATTGATGAAGAAAAGACAATCGCTCGTGAAATTAGTTCTGTAGCAGATGTTTACAAGATTGCCCCTGCTGCAATTGCACCTGCCGCAAAGAGGGTTGACGATACTATTAAGGGAACTGTGATTGTAGATTCCGGACATTCAGATGATGTTGCCGATAGTGTAGAAAATGAGGAGCCGCACCCTATAAAAAAAGAGGCTGAAGTTCTTCATTTTACCAAGAAACAAAATCCTGTTGAGTCAGATAATTCAGCAGAGAGAACAGATAAATTCATTCCAAGTGCAGGTGTTCTTGGAGGACATTCTTATGTGTTTGGAAAACCGTTGCAGTCAGAGGCAACAGAGGTTGTCGTGCTTGGCGATAATGGAAAGTATGAAGTTGAGCATAAGGCTGTTGAGATAGAAGATGAAGAAAGCGAGAAAAAATCGGGAGCTGCTAAAGCTGGCGGAGTTGAAGATGCTCAGAGCGCTGTAGGTGCGATAGGCCTTAATGCAAAGGCGGCGATGTAAATAATGTTGAGGTTAACGTAGTTACAAAGTCCGGTGCTGCAAGTGCTGAAGAAGCTGCAAGTGACGAGGAGTTGTCTCCTGAAGAGATTGAACTTAAGAAAAGGCTTGAGGCGCAGCAGATTGCAGAGTCGGAGAAAAAAGCGGAGCAGAAACTGTGGCAGGATGCGCAAAAAGTTCAACAGCAAAAGGAGCAGGAGGAGGCAGCAAGGGCTGAGGCTGAAAGAATTGAGAAAGAGAAACATGCAGCAGAGGAGATTGCTGAGAGAAGAAGAAGGGGAGAGCTAATTGAGGATGAAAAACAAGAAATTGGTTTGGACGGCAAACCGCGCGCAAAAGTTGTGAAAGATATAGAGGGCCAGGATGAGAGCGCTAAAGAGTCTATAGCAGAGATATTTACAACTGTCGCTGAGAAAGAGGCAAATGCTTCCAAAGCAAAAGTTGTTGGAGAGAAGGAGGCTTCTAAGGACTGGAGCGCAGTTAAAAATTCTGCGGCCGAGGGGGAGACGGAGAGTGCGGAAGATGCTGTAGAGCGTGAGAAAAAACGTGCTGAGGAGCTTGCAAAAGCAGAGGAGGAAAAAGCTAAAGCAAAGGCTAAAGCTGATGCGTGGGCCAAGAGACAGAAGGAAGAGGAACAGCAGCTCCAGGCAGAGAGGAAGCTGCGTAATGCAAAGATTCTTAAATACTTAAAATACTTCGGGTATGGTGTTGCCGCGGTTGTGGTGCTTGCGTTGGTTGTTTATGCGTTGCGCGAGCCGCTGAAGCCTGTGCTGGAGCATCTGTTGTATAACGCGGATGAGCTGCGCGTTATTCATTACAATCTATAATCTACGATTAGACTATAAAAATTTAAATATTCCGCCGCAGCCGGCTCAGCCGCAGCCTAAACGGGTGTCTAACCGATTTGCGCACCGTTTGCAACAACCTCCTGCGGAGTAACAAACCGCATTTTACCCGCACCATCCTTAGCCATCAAAATCATTCCCTTGCTCTCTATCCCTCTCAGCATACGAGGTTTTAAGTTTGCAAGTATGCAAATTTGTTTTCCGACCATTTGCTCCGGAGTGTAGTATTCTGCTATGCCTGAAACGATTACGCGCTTGTCAATGCCGGTATCTATCGTGAGCTTTAACAGCTTGTCAGTCTTTGGAACCTTGACAGCCTCCAGAACAGTTGCTGTTCTGATGTCCATTTTGTCAAAGTCATCTATCACGCACTCAGCCTTTTGCGGCGCTACAACTTTAGCGGCGGCTTCTGCGGCTTTTGCTGCATTAGCTTTCTTGGTATCGTTAAGTTTCTGAACTTGAGCATTTACGGCGTCATCTTCTATTTTGCTGAACAGCAATTCAGGGGCGTTGATTACATGGCCCGCTTCCAGCAAATCTGTTCTGCCTATGTTTGCCCAATCTATTAATCCCGACGGTTTGCTTATTGGACAAATCTCCTTGTTAGCAGGAGCAATGTTAAGCATTGCCTGTAATTTTTTGGAAGAGAACGGGCAGAATGGTTCAAACGCAATTGACAGATTAGCACATAGTTGCAGAGAAAGATTTAGTATTACCGCAACTCTGTCTTTATCCGTTTTTATAACCTTCCATGGCTCAGTGTCAGTTAAATATTTATTGCCAAGACGGGCCATATTCATTGCCTCTTTAAGTGCATCTCTGAATTTAAAATTCTCCAGGCTGTTTTGAAGCTGCTCTTTAATTTGAGGAATTGCTGCTATAAAATCTTTGTCTATCTGTTGCAGCGCACCTTCCGGAATTGCAGGAACTTTTCCGTCAAAATACTTGTGTGTCAAAACAATACTGCGGTTTACGAAGTTGCCGTAGATAGCAACAAGTTCACTGTTGTTGCGGGCCTGGAAATCTTTCCACGTGAAATCATTATCCTTTGTTTCCGGCGCATTTGCACAAAGTGCGTAGCGCAGAACATCTTGTTGTCCAGGGAAATCTGCAAGATAATCCTCCAGCCATACCGCCCAGTTGCGGGAGGTGGAAATCTTATCTCCTTCTAGATTTAAGAATTCATTTGCGGGAACATTATCAGGCAGAACATATCCGCCGTGAGCCTTTAGCATTGCGGGGAAAACTATGCAGTGGAAGACAATGTTATCCTTTCCAATGAAGTGAACCATGTGGGTGTCTTCGCTCTTCCACCATTTTTCCCATTCATTTGGAAGAAGCTCCTTAGTGTTTGATATATAGCCGATTGGAGCATCAAACCAAACATATAGAACTTTTCCTTTTGCATCATCCAGCGGAACTGGAATGCCCCAGTCCAAATCTCTTGTTACGGCTCTTGGCTTTAAACCACCGTCCAGCCATGACTTGCACTGTCCGTAAACATTTGTTTTCCACTCCTTGTGATTGTTTAGTATCCAGTCTTTTAGCCAATCTTCATATTTATCCAAAGGCAAATACCAATGCTTTGTTTTCTTTTTAATTGGAGTTGCGCCGCTTATGGAAGAGTGTGGATTTATTAGTTCATCCGGGCTTAAAGTGCTGCCGCATTTTTCACATTGGTCCCCGTAAGCTCCTTCAAATCCGCACTTTGGACAAGTTCCGACAATGTATCTGTCGGCCAGGAAAGTGTTGGTTGCAGTATCAAAATATTGCTCGCTTTCTTGCTCTACAAATGCGCCGTCTTTATAAAGTTTAAGGAAAAACTCAGAGGCAGTTTCTGCATGAATTTTAGAACTTGTTCTGGAGTAGATGCTAAAGCTAATTCCAAAACGGTTAAAAGAATCTTTGATTATCGCATGATATTTATCCACGATATCTTGTGGAGTGCAGCCCTGCTGTTTTGCTTTAATGGTGATTGGAACTCCGTGTTCGTCGCTTCCGCATACAAATAGAACATCCTCACCCTTAAGACGTTGGAAACGCGCATAAATATCGGCGGGAACATAAACTCCTGCAAGATGGCCAATGTGGACAGAGCCGTTTGCATAAGGCAGTGCGGCCGTAATCAAATGTCTTTTAAACTTCTTCTCCATATTCTTAACTTATTATATTCTTTTAAAATTATCTGTAGTGAGCTTAATATTTTATCACGACAGTTTATGTATCAATTAATTTTGCCGCTTTTGTCAAATCTTTTTTGACCTGAGTGAGCAGCTTGATTTGTTCCATCAGATTTTTCTCTTCTTCTGCATTTCCCTCTTTATGAGCCTTATCCAGCTGCGGAGTTAGCTCCAGAATTCTTTGCGCAACAACTTTGGCCTTGTAAATATAAATTGCTTTTGGAACAAGATTGGCAAGTATGTTTTTTTCCGGTATAAGGGTATTTTTTACTTTTTCGCTCCTCAAGGAGTATTTGTCCTGAAACAAATTTATCACAACCTGAGCTACTGCATTATCGGGACCTGTGGTAAAATGTCTTACTATCTCTGTTGAATCCGTCGCGTCCAAAGTGAAGTATTCATTGTAAATTTGCCTTAAGACAGGATTGATAAGTTCCAGTCCGTCGCAATCCAGCTGCGTTTTTATATACTCTGCAACGCTTTGCTGCTCTGTGCTTTCCGTGCCGTAGTTAAAGTTCTTCTCGTTCTTTAAAATGTTGTGTCCAAACTTAAGCAGGTAATAAATTAAATCTTGCTCCGCCTCTTTGCAGTAATCATTTTTGCGGACAAGATTTTCCTCCTCCTGAATAGGTGATGTGATGTTCATCTCCTCCGGCTCAGGTACTCCCGTATCAGCCTTTTGCAAATCCTCCTGCTTCTTGTTCCTCCAGTACTCATCATTCTGCCTCTTTGCGCGCAGCTCTGCAACTTTCTGATTCAGAATGTCCGGAGATATTTTTAGATTTTTTGCGGTTTCATCTATGTAAACGCTGCGGACAATGGAATCCGGTATTACGGAGATACTTGTGACAACTTCCCCAATCAGCTTTGCGCGTTTTAGCGGATCCTTCTCAATATCCTGGCTAAGAATGCGATACTTGAATGAGATAAAATCTTCTTCTGCATCTTCCAGGAATTTTTGAAGTTCGTCAGGCGTATGTTTGCGTGCATAAGAATCGGGGTCTTCGCCGTCCGGGAACAGAGCAACTTTTACCTCCAGGCCTTCCGCCAGGAATAAGTCTATCCCTCTTAATGAGGCATGAATTCCCGCGGCATCTCCGTCATAAAGGACGGTTACTTTTGGAGAGAATCTTTTTATGAGCTGAATCTGTCCTTGCGTAAGAGATGTGCCGCAGCTTGCAACAACATTAATAACTCCGCTTTGATGGAAAGAAATGACATCTGTGTAACCCTCTACAAGATAGCAGTTTTGGGCCTTTGCAATTGCAGCTTTGGCTTCAAATAATCCGTAAAGAGTCTTATTTTTCACATACACGGAACTCTCAGGCGAGTTAACATATTTTGCTATGTTTTTATCTCCGCGCAATTTTCTTCCGCCAAATGCAACAACTCTTCCCGTTATGCCGCGGATAGGGAACATGACCCTCTCCCTGAAGCGGTCATAAAGTTCTCCTCCGTTTTGGTTTTGATAAAGTCCTCCGTCGGGATTATCAATATCAGATCCGTTATTCCTTCCCTCTAATGCAAGCCCTACCTCTGTAAGATATTCTTTGTTGTATCCGCTCTTAACTGCCTGGCTGCTAAAGGAATTGCGCTCCCTGTCCGCATAGCCCAGCAAAAAATCTTTTATAGTCTGGTCAGAGAAACCTCTCTCTCTAAAATAGCTAAGGCCAACTGCTTTTCCCTCTTCTGTCTCCAGCAGAGAGCGGGTAAAATATTTTTGAGCGTACTCATTTACAATCAAAAGGGAATCTCTGTGCTGACGTCTCTCAACATCCTCCGCGGTCTCTTCTCTCTCCCTAACTTCTATTCCGTATTTTTTCCCAAGGTACTTAAGCGCCTCAACATAAGTCATTTGCTCATGCTCCATCACAAAGTTTACAACATTCCCAGCCTTGCCGCATCCAAAGCATTTATAAATTCCCAGCCTTGGTGAGACGGAAAAACTTGGAGTCTTCTCATTGTGAAAAGGGCAGCAGGCTATATAGTCTGAGCCTCTGCGCTTTAAGGCAACAAAATCCCCAATGACGTCAACAATGTTGGCGGCATCCATAATTCTCTCTATTGTTGCCCTGTCTACCATTAACTGTTGTGATAAGTATTTTGCTCCCGACAGATTTTAGAATGCTTTGAATCCTATTGCTTTGCGGGCTAGAGCAAGCGTTGCCGCAGCGCTCTCCCTTGCTTTATCGGCACCCTGTCTTACAACTTTGCGAAGATACTCTTCATTGTTGTAAATGTCATCTATTCTGGCCTTTATAGGAAGCGTCTGCTTGCAAATATCCTGAGCAAGCTGCTTCTTCAAATCTCCGTATCTGATGGAGCAATCATTATATTTCTCTTTGAAAAATTCTACCGTGCTCTTGTCTGAAACAATGGAGAGAATCTTGAAAAGATTTGCTACTGATTCGGGCATTTCTGAATTTGGAGTCGTAGGACCGGCATCAGTCACTGCCTTCATAACTTTCTTTGTGATAGTCTTTTCATCATCGCACAGGAAGATTCCGTTTCCCTCGCTCTTGCCCATTTTTCCGTTGCCGTCCAGCCCTGGAACTTTAATTGCGCCGCTTCCAAAATCCATATTGGTTGGCTCCGGAAAAACCTCTTCTCCGTAAAGCGTGTTGAATCTTCTTGCTATGGTTCTTGCAATCTCCAAATGCTGGTCCTGGTCTTTTCCAACAGGAACCTTTGTTGCCCTATGTGCCAGAATATCAGAGGCCATCAGCACCGGATAGGTAAGCAAGCCCGCATTGACATTGTTCTTCTGTTTGCGCACTTTGTCCTTAAAAGAGACAGTCCTTTCCAGCTCCCCAACATAGGAAATCATATTGAGCAAAGTATAAAGCTCGCAGATTTCAGGAACATCGCTCTGTACGTAAATGGCTGATTTATCGGGGTCCAGGCCTGCAGCCAGATACTCTGATAAAATGATTTTTACCCCCTCATGAAAATCAGCAGGGTGCGGGTGTGTGGTAAGTGAATGAATATCAGCTACAAAGAAGAAACATTTATAACTGTCCTGGATTCTTACAAAATTTTTCAGCGCACCATAATAGTTGCCAAGGTGCAGGTGGCCGGTAGATCTAATGCCGCTCAATACAGTCTCCATAATGTGAATAATTATAAATATCGCGACGGAAGCTAATCCGTCGCGATTATGATAAATTCTTGATTTTTAGTCGCTGATGGTCTTAAGCTTCTCTCTGACTTTTGCCTCAATTTCATCTGATAGCTCAGGATTGTCCCGCAGCAGCTGCTTTACGCCATCTCTGCCCTGGGCCAATTTATTCTCTCCGTAGCTGAACCAGCTTCCGCTCTTTTTGATGACATCCAAATCAACGCCAAGGTCAACAATTTCACCCAGCTTTGAGATGCCTTCTCCAAAGACAATGTCAAACTCCGCCTTTCTGAAAGGAGGGGCCATCTTATTCTTGACAACCTTTACTCTTGTGCGGTTTCCGGTCGGATCATCTCCATCTTTGATTTGGTTTAACTTCCTCACATCCAGACGTACAGAGGCGTAGAACTTAAGAGCGTTACCGCCGGTTGTAGTCTCAGGATTTCCAAACATGATTCCAATTTTCTCACGCAGCTGATTAATAAAAATACAGCATGTGTTGGTCTTGCTGATGTTTGCCGTAAGCTTTCTAAGTGCCTGGCTCATAAGTCTTGCCTGCAATCCCATCTTTGAATCTCCCATCTCGCCCTCTATCTCAGCTTTTGGAGTAAGGGCTGCAACTGAGTCAATTACAACAACATCCACAGCTCCTGAACGGATAAGGCTGTCTGTAATTTCCAGCGCCTGCTCTCCGTTATCCGGCTGAGAAATAAGCAAAGTGTCAATATTCACTCCAAGTTTCTTTGCATAAGTTCTATCAAATGCATGCTCCGCATCAATGATTGCTGCAATGCCTCCTAGCCTCTGGGCCTCTGCAATTGCATGAATAGCAAGCGTAGTCTTGCCGCTGCTCTCCGGTCCGTAAATCTCTATCACTCTGCCTCTTGGATAACCTCCAATTCCCAGCGCATGGTCAAGTCCAATTGAGCCGGACGGAATAACAGAAACATTAAACTTAGGCTGATCTCCCAATTTCATAATTGTCCCCTTGCCAAAATCTTTTTCAATTTTGTCCAGAGTCGCCTGTAGAGCCTTTAGTTTTTCAGGATTTGTTTCCTGAGCCTTTGGCGTCTCTTTTGCCTCTTCCTTTACCTCTTCTGCTGCTTCAGCAGCCTTTTTCTCTTTCTCTTTAGCCATAATGGTTTAATTTTTTAAATGTGAATTTATGATGTTTACAAAGATACTCAGAAATGACTAAATTTACGCTATGAAAGAGAAACTTTTAGGCAAAAATATCGGTGAACTTAAGGAGATTTGCAAAGCCCTTTCCCTGCCCTCATTTGCGGGAGGTCAAATTGCGCAATGGCTTTATAAAAAGAGAGTTGCAAGTTTTGAGCAAATGACAAACCTTTCTCTTTTATCACGACAGAAACTTTCTGAAAATTACGCTGTTGGACTGGTACTGCCGGCTGAAGCGGCTGTGTCAAAGGATGGTACAAAAAAATATCTTTTTCCTTGTCATACAGGCTCGTTTATAGAGGCTGTTATGATTCCGGAGGAGGAGCGCGCAACTTTGTGTGTTTCTTCTCAGGCTGGGTGCCGGATGGGATGTAAATTTTGCATGACCGGCAGACAGGGTTTCAAGGGGAATTTGGATGCCGCTGAAATTCTCTCTCAGTTTTTTGCAATTCCTGAGGCTGAAAGGCTTACCAACGCAGTGTTTATGGGGATGGGGGAGCCGCTTGATAACCTTGAGAATGTGGAGCGCGCTATTGATGTGCTTACTGCGGAGTGGGGGTGCGGATGGAGTCCTAAGAGGATTACTGTCAGTACCATCGGGATTAGCAGCTCAGCTCCTCACGGCACTGATGAGTTGCAGAAACCGCTTCGCTTAAAGTCGCTGCGCTCCATGCGCTCAGCTGGTTTTGCAACTTCATCAGTGCCAGTAAAAAGCTCAGGCGATGCAATCGGCTTGCAGCAGCCCGCTCGCTTAAAGTCGCTGCGCTCCATGCGCTCGCCAGGCTCTGCTACGCCGATTGCTAGAGTTGCTGTGGAGTCTATGTTGCAGCGTTATTTGGATGAGACAAAGACACATCTGGCGGTGAGCATGCACAACCCGTTTGCTGAAGAGCGGCAGGATATGATGCCGGCGGAGGATCTTAACCCGCTTGACAGAACGTTGGAAATCATTAGGCAATATGATTTTACGGGACAGCGCAGAGTAAGCTTTGAATATATCATGTTCAAAGGCCTTAATGACAACAAACGACATGCAGATGCAATCATCTCAAAGTTAAGAGGTTTGGAATGCAGAGTCAACCTGATAAGATTCCATGACATTGGAGATACAAAATTTCAAAGTTCGCCGATGCCTGTGATTGAGCAATTTAAGGAGCGTCTTTGCAATGCGGGCATTACCGCTACAATAAGAGCCTCCAGGGGAGAAGATATTTTTGCGGCGTGCGGAATGTTGAGCGGTCTTAAAAATAAAAATGGATGAGGAAGTTTCTTGCAGTCATAACTGTTTTTCTTTTAGTTGTTTGCGGCAACGGTCAGCAGGCGGGGGCAATTACTCAAAAAGATACGTTAGCCGTAAATAAATCTGTCGGGAAGAAAAAAAGACCGGTAGTTGGTTTGGTATTATGTGGCGGCGGTGCAAAAGGAGCTGCGCATATTGGAGTGCTTAAAAGGCTGGAGGAGCTGCATGTCCCGGTAGATTTGATTGTCGGGACTTCTATGGGTGCGCTTATAGGTGGTTTGTATTCAATGGGTTACAGCGCAGACCAGCTGGATTCTTTAATTGGGAATGCGGATTGGTCTTATCTTTTGAGTGACAACTCTAAAAGGGTTGACGCATCTTTTTCCAGGAAGATGTCGGATGAAAAATACCTAATAAATTTGCCATTCTACAACTTGAGGGCCGGCGGAAGATTAAGCAAGGTGCAGAGGGATACGGCAAAAATTAATGCAGAAAAAATTGCAAGAAAAAATAGCGGTAAAACATCAAAAGATAACAAAGCTAATAAGGCTGCAAATGTTTCCGCAACTGATAACTCGCGCTCACAAGAAACATCTTTAATAGGCAGATTGCCAAGTGCTTATATAAGCGGACAAAATGTTCTTAATCTGCTCAACGGACTTGCAATAGGGTACCAGGATTCAATAGATTTCAAAAAACTTCCAATCCCGTTTGCGTGCATGGCTACTGATTTGGCAACCGGAGAAGAGGTTGTTTTGGATCATGGCTATCTTCCTCTCTCCATGAGAGCCAGCATGTCAATTCCGGGAGTATTTGCCCCTGTTACAATTGACGGAAAAGTTTTGGTGGATGGTGGTGTTGTGAATAATTTCCCGATAGATATTGCCCGCAAAATGGGTGCGGATATTGTGATTGGCGTAGACGTTCAGAATGACTTGCTTAAGGCTGGTGACTTGAACTCAATTGATAAAGTTTTCAATCAGCTGATTGGCCTTATGGGAAATGATAAATTCCTTAAGAATAAGGAAGATGCAGATGTTTATATAAAGCCTGATGTTTCAAAATTTGGCACTTATAGTTTCAGCAAAAGCGCAATAGATACTTTGGTAGCAAACGGGTATGCCGCCGCGTTGGTTAAGGATGAAAGGTTGCAGTCTCTTCTGAGAAAAACGGGGCCGGCAAATTTTCATGGAACAGACCAGGAGAAGAATTCCTCCGCCAGGGAGATTTACCGCTCAAAATTTAAGATTGGCGAGATAGGGATGGATGGAGTTTCTCCAAATGATAAAAAGTGGCTGCTTAACCTAGCCGGAATTTCAGAAAACAGTACTGTAAGCGGAGCCCAGATTAATGAAGCAATATCATTATTTATTGGAACTCAGGCATTTTCACAAGTTGCTTATCAGCTTGCGCAGCAAAAGAGCGGGGAGGAAAAACTGACTTTTATTTTTAAGAAGGGACCAACTAACATCATAAGTTTTGGAGCGCATTATGATTCAGAAGAGGCGGCGGCACTGCTGCTGCATCTTGGAATTCACCAATATGATTTGCATGGTTCCAGATTTGGAATTACAGCAAGGCTAAGTTATAATCCTTACATTAAAAATGAGTATACTTATGTCTTCAGACATTTTCCGCGCTTTGTGGCGATGTATGAATTTGGTACTAGAGATTTAAACATCTATAGTTCAAATGTTTCCAAAAATAATATTTCATACATATATAACGGAGTGGAAGCATGTTTTGCAAATATGTATTTGAGAAATTTTGATATAAAAGCGGGAGTAAAAATTCAGAATTTTAAATTCACAAAATTTTTATCTGACTACATAAATGAATCTGATTATACTTTAAAAGCACGCAGTTATGCCAGTGTTTTTGCAGATGCAAAAATGGATAATCGGGACAGTAAATATTTTGCCAAAAGGGGAATGTATCTGGATGCGTCCGCTGAGTATTACTTTGCAGGGTTCCATTCCGGATTTAACAGATTTGCAGCTTTTCGCCTTGGTTATCATCTGGCAATAAATCTTACTCATGATTTTGTGCTTATCCCTTATATTTATGCAAGAGTAACTCTCAACAATAAGTCGGAATTTCCTTTTTACAACTTTGTAGGTGGCTCAGAGGAAGGAAGATACATAGATCATCAGATTCCGTTCATTGGGATAAATTATGCAAACGCAATGAATAAATCAGTTGCGGTTGCACGGTTGGATTTGCGCAAAAAAATTGGCAAAAAACATTATGTTTACGCTATCTGCAATTATATGAGAACAGAGGGCAATCTTGGTGGAATAATAGATATTTCCAAAGGTGGTTATTGGGGTGCCGCTCTCAAATATTCTTATGATACTCCGCTTGGTCCGCTCAGTTTTAATCTTCACTGGTCAGATTATAACCACAAAGTAGGAGCTTATGTATCACTTGGTTATTACTTTTAGACTATGACAAAGGAACAGGCGCTTAACAGATTGATGGGGGAGTGCAGCCGCAATGAGATGTGCAGCGGACAGGCGCGCGCAAAGTTGGAGAAGTGGATGGCGGCGCAGAAAACTGTTGTGCTTACACAACCTGATATAGAGGAGATTATAAAGACTCTTGTCAAAGAGAAATTTATAGATGATGCAAGGTTTGCAGGGGCTTATATTCGCGACAGATATAAATTTTATGGTTGGGGACCGCGCAAAGTGGAGTTCCAAATGAAAACTCTTGGAATACCTGTCGAGATTATAAAAGAGGCAATTGAAACTGAGTCAGAGCTTGCCGCAGAGACTCTTAAAAAAATTGTTGCCGCAAAAAGCTCTGAGGTTAAAAGACGTTCAGAAAGAGCAACATCGCACAAAAATGATGATGATACGGCAGATGAAAGCAGCTCCTATAAAGTTCAACAACAGGCGCGTGCAAAGATTATCAAGTTTGCGCTCTCCAGAGGTTTTGACTACGGAGAGATAATGAAAGCCATAAAGGAATAAAAAAAGCCCGAATCACTTCGGGCTTTTTTCTATTCAACGTTAATCAACTTTTGCTGCTTTTTAATTTGATCCTCCTGCAATTTAGGAATCTGAATATTCAAAATTCCATTGTTAACTTTTGCAGAAATTTTTTCTTTATCTGCATTGTCAGGAAGCGTCATAACTTGCTGGAATTTAGAGTATGAGAACTCGCGTCTCAGGTAGTGGCTATTCTCCTTGCCCTGATTGTTCTCATTCTTTTTCTCCATGGAGATTATAAGGTTATCGTTCTCATCTACATTGACCTTGAAATCTTCCTTGGTCATTCCCGGTGCTGCCACCTCAATCTTATAATCTTTAGCATTTTCAATGACGTTTACTGCAGGTGCAGAAGCGTTAGCTTTAATCATCCAATCATCGTCGCTGAAGATATCATTAAAGATACCTGGTAACCAGCTCTCATTGTTTCTTCTTAAAATTGGCATCATAATAAAATCCTCCTATTTTTAAATTAATTTATTATTAAATATTATCTTGAAAACTTCTCTTTGATTTCTAATCTCTGTTCATTTTCAAAGACACTTGGGTAAATCGCAAAGGCTGTGCCAGCTGAAAATCAGGAAGTTTTGACAGCGTTAAGATTATTTTTGGTGACAATTTTTCAGAAAGACTGAAATTTTTTCAGTCTTGGGGGATATTCCTTATTTGATTATATTTGTGGCGTTATGGAAAATCTTAAAGAACGTCTGGATACGTTGAGGAGGTCTCTTTGACTATGACAAGAAAGTCAAGGAGATAGCTGAAGGTGAGAAGGTTGCTGCGGCACCTGATTTCTGGAATGACGCTAAGAATGCAGAGGCGTTCTTAAAAAAACTGTCGGGAATAAAATATTGGGTCAATGCTATTGACTCCCTTAAAAGAGAGGGGGAAGACCTTGACGTGCTTAAGGAGATGGGGGCGCCGGAGGAGGAGATTGCTCAGCAAGATGCTTTGGTTACCAAGCATTTGGAGGAGGTTGAATTTAAGAGCATGTTGTCTGCGGAGGGAGATAATCTTGGCGCGCTGGTTAAGATTAACAGCGGTGCGGGCGGTACGGAGAGCAATGACTGGAGCAGCATGCTTATGAGGATGTATACCAGATGGGGAGAACGCAATGGCTATAAAGTGACTGTAACAGACTTGCTTGCAGGTGATGAGGCGGGAATTAAATCCGTTACTCTTCAGATTGAGGGCGATTATGCTTACGGATATTTAAAGGCGGAGAACGGAGTGCACCGTCTGGTGAGAATTTCCCCGTTTAACGCACAGGGCAAGAGACAGACAACTTTCTCATCTGTATTTGTTTATCCGCTTGTAGATGATTCAATAGAAATTGTGATTAATCCTTCAGATTTGGAGTGGGATACTTTCCGTTCCAGCGGTGCCGGAGGACAAAATGTAAATAAGGTTGAGACGGGTGTAAGAGTTAAGCATATCCCGACAGGTATTGTTGTGGAAAATACGGAGACACGCTCTCAGCTGGATAATAGACAGAATGCGCTGAGAATCTTGAAGTCACACTTATATGAGCTGGAGCTGGAGAAGAAGCGGGATAAGCAGGCGGAGCTGGAAGGGCAGAAGAAAAAGATAGAGTGGGGTTCTCAAATTCGCAGTTATGTTTTGCATCCGTATAAGATGGTGAAGGATGTGCGTACCGGGATAGAAACGGCTGATACGCAAGGAGTTCTGGATGGAGATTTGAACGCTTTCATGAAGGCGTTTTTGATGGGCGTCAGAAGAGGAGACAATAAGAATGTTGATGAAGAGTAGAAAAATTAATGATAAATAATTGCTCGCAAGAGCTTGGAAAAATAAAGATTATGGAAGAATACAAATACAATCCCATGTTTGAACTTGGCAAGGATACTACTGAGTATCACTTGCTTAAAGATTCAAAAAAATATGTAACCGTTGGAAACTTTGAAGGTCATAAGATTTTAAAAGTTTCTGCGGAAGGTTTGAGAATGCTCTCAAAGCAGGCATTTCATGACATTGCTTTTATGTTGAGACCATATCATAATGAGATGGTTGCAAAGATTTTGGATGACCCTCAGGCCAGTGAAAATGATAAGGCGGTTGCTCTGACTTTTATGTTAAATGCAGATGTGGCTTCTAAATGTCAGCTGCCTCTTTGCCAGGATACGGGCACGGCAATTATTTTTGGCTGGAAGGGAGAGAACGTTTATACCGGAGGCGGTGATGCGGCTGCTCTGGAGCATGGAGTTTATGATACATATACAACTGATAATCTGCGTTATTCACAGACAGTTGCCTTTGATATGTATAAGGAGAAAAACTCCGGAAACAACATTCCCGCACAGATAGAAATTTTTTCTCACGACGGTGATGAGTACAAGTTTTTATTCATGGCAAAAGGTGGCGGAAGCGCAAACAAAACATATTTGTATCAGGAAACAAAAGCGCTTCTTGCACCGGATAAACTGGAGAAGTTTTTAATTGAGAAGATGCGTTCTTTGGGAACTGCGGCATGTCCTCCTTATCATATTGCATTTGTAATTGGAGGAACTTCTGCAGACTTGAATCTCTCTACGGTTAAACTTGCATCTGCAAAATATTATGATGCGCTGCCAACTAAGGGCCTTGGCAACGGCCAGGCATTCAGGGATGTAGAGATGGAGCAAAAACTTTTGAAGGATGCGCAGGAGCTTGGAATTGGCGCTCAGTTTGGCGGCAAATATTTTGCGCATGATGTTAGAGTGATAAGACTTCCGCGTCACGGAGCCTCTTGTCCTGTTGGACTTGGAGTAAGCTGCAGCGCAGACAGAAATATTAAAGCAAAGATTAATGAGGACGGAATTTGGTTGGAGACATTGGACGCAAATCCTGCCCGCCTGATTCCGGCCAAGTTTAAAAATAGCAGCTCCGCTTTTGAGGGTGGCGTTCATATAAATCTGAATCGTCCTATGAAAGAGGTGCTTGCAGAGCTGACCAAACATCCCGTTTCTACTTTCCTTCTGTTGGACGGAACTATCATTGTTGCCCGCGATATTGCGCATGCTAAATTGAAGGAGCGTCTTGATAAAGGAGAGGGGCTTCCTCAATACATTAAAGATCACCCGGTTTACTATGCCGGTCCTGCGAAAACTCCTAAAGGAATGCCGAGCGGTTCATTTGGCCCAACAACAGCTGCGCGCATGGACCCTTATGTAGATTTGTTCCAGGATAACGGGGGCAGCATGATTATGATTGCTAAAGGCAATAGAAGCCAGGCAGTTACAGACGCATGCAAAAAGCACGGCGGATTTTATCTTGGCAGCATAGGCGGTCCTGCTGCAATCCTTGCACAGGATAACATCAAGAGCGTCAAATGCATAGAATATCCTGAGCTTGGAATGGAAGCCATCTGGCAGATAGAGGTTGTTAACTTCCCTGCGTTCATTTTGGTAGATGACAAAGGCAATGATTTTTTCAGTAAATTCGAGGGCCGTTAGTCGGATATGAAAAAGATAAATTGTTCAATATTACCTTTCTGCATCCTGTTATTTGCAGGAATTTTGTGCAATAATGTCAATGCGCAAGATGCTAAGACGTTAGCAAGGAACCATGCAGTTGATACTGTATTCAACAAGAAATTGGAGTGCAGTATAATTTCTAGAGGTGATAATTTTCCCGACAGATGTATTAATAGGGACAGCGTTTATTTTTTGTTTGCCGCTCTTCACAAAAATATTGATATTAAGGATTTTGCATTAAAAACAAATTTCTCCATGTCAAAAACAGATTCTATTTTGTCTTTGTTGGAGGGCAAAAATTTGGTTCACCAAATTAACGGAAAATATAAACCCACAATTTTTGTCTGTTTGACTGAGGATGGGGAGAAATTATTTTCCTATGCTCATCCGATATCTGAGCAGATAGCCAATGTGATTGAGGAAAATCTGTCGGGAATAAAAAGAGATTTTTCAAAGACGGGAATGGCCGCGATTGGTAATTTTGAACATTGGTCTTTTTTCATTTTGAGTGATGTGCTGTTAGATAACTGGCAGATTAGCAATGTGGAAAGTGATTTTTTGAAGGCGCCTGAGCGTCCGCTTAGACACGGAAAAAATTATTATTGCCGCATTTCTGAGGGGAATTCAGAGAGGGAAGCGTTTGGCATTTACGGAAATCAGGTAGGAAAAATCAGTGTTTACGGGAATAACCGTAAGCACTGCAATTTGTCTGAAACAGGGAATGTTGTCTCTGCTTCAGATAATGAAATACTTGAGACAATGGCTCAAAAGTTTCTGCCCAAGTTGCTTAAAGTTTTGGAAAATAACAGAGCCTATATGGAGAACATTTATGTTAAATCTGGTTACTCCAATGAAATAACCTTCAATGAGTTTTGCATTTGGTGGTATCATTTCATTTATACGCAAACTACAGATTTACTGGCATCTAGAGGCATATTGCAAATTCCGGAGAGCGGAAATTTTGTGTATAAATTTTAAAAGCCGGCTGCTGTTTTTACCAGCTTCCTCCGGCACCTCCTCCGCAGAAGCCTCCGCCTCCGCCGCCAAAACCGCCGAAACCTCCAAAGCCGCCTCCGCCGGAACCGCCGCCAAAGCCGCCAAAGAATGGCCTGTCAAACCCGCCTCCGGTGTTGAATCCGCCGCCGCGGCCGATATGTCTGCCGTGTTTGTGCTCATAAATTTTAGCTGCAATTATACCGCCGAAAAACAGAAGAAGGAATACTAAGATAAATATGTCATGCGGACTTTCTCCATCATCTCCGCTGAACTCATCTGAAGAAATCTCACCGGCTGCAAGAGGGAAAATCAAACTAAGAGCATCATTAATTCCGTCATAGTAATCATTCTCTCTAAAGGCCGGAATAAGACGCAGTTGTATAATTCTCTCGCACATTGCGTCTGTAAGAACACCCTCCAATCCGGAGCCTGTGGAGATGAAAACTTCACCACTCTCATTTCCGATTTTTGGCTTTACAAGCAGAACAATTCCGTTAAGATATTTTTTCTGTCCTACATCCCAAGTTTTTCCTATTGTGCGCGCATATTCCTCTTTATCAAATCCGTACAGAGTTGGAACAATTACAATTGCAATTTGGTTAGAAGTTTTTCTGGAGAAATCTTCACAGCGGGTTTCCATTGCGGCAACTTGTTCCGGAGTTAAAATTCCTGTGTAGTCATTGACCAATCTTTGAGGATTGGGAGCTGCCGGAATTGCATCCGCAGCTGAGTTAAATTTAGAAGAAGATTCTTTTTGTTCTGCGGCATCCAGCGCAGACTCCGCCGCTTTAATCTGCTCATCTCCAACTGGTACGTAAGGATCTGTTGCAAGCGTGGAACCAAAAGATGTTCCTATTACATTGCCGTCTTTATCTTTTTTAACGGCGGCTTGCAGAGATTTTTCTGCAGCATTTGTGCTTGCTTTTTTTATTGAGTCCGCGGCAAGCAATCTGATATTTTGATTTGCAGCCGCAGGTTGCACGGCAACATTTTTTGCAGCCGCAGGTTGCTTTGCAGCACTCTGGACTACAGCTGATTTTGCGGCCGGTTGTGCAGCAGTCTTTTGCGCTCCGGCAGGTATTGCCGCAGCTGCAATAAAGCATAACGCCGCAAGAACAGCAGCGCATTTATTTCCCAAAAGATATCTCATCGCTCTGTTCATTTACATCATCCGCCGTGTGCGGGAACTCTTTCTTAAGCAATTCTCCCGTGCTTAGAATTGCATTGCATATTCCGCTGGCATACTGTCCTTTAGAGAAATCTTCAGACATTGCCGAGCGGATGTCATTCCAATAATTATCCGGAATAACTCTGTTAATACCGTCATCTCCAATGATTGCAAACTTGCGGCTTTTCTTTGCCACATAAATCAATACTCCGTTGCGCGCTGCTGTCTTGTACATGCCAAGCATGTTGAAGACATAAATTGCCCTTGCTAAAGGATTATCCTCTTTGCATTCGCTCTCTATGTGCACGCGAATTTCTCCGGATGTATTCAGCTCCGCTTTTTTTATAGCGGCCACTATCATCTTCTCATCCTCTTTGGGAATCAGACGTTTAACAAACCACATGATAAAAATAAAACTGTCGGGAGTAAGATAATTTTCTTATTCCCGACAGTAAATTATTAAAGATTAAAATTCAACTTTTGGAGCTGTTTCTGAGCCTGCGGCTGCCTCAAAGTAAGGTTTGGTCTTAAAGCCGAACAGACCGGAAATCACGTTGTTAGGGAATTTCTGCAGATACGTGTTGTAGTTCTTTGCAGTATCATTAAAGTTGTTGCGCGCAACGTTAATTCTATTCTCTGTTCCCTCCAGCTGACTTTGAAGTTCCAGGAAGTTTTCATTTGCCTTAAGGTCCGGATAATTCTCCTGAATCATAAGCAGTTTGCCAAGCGCGCTGCCAAGTTCACCTTGAGCATCATTAAATTTCTTAAGTGAAGCCTCGTCCAAATTTGCAGGATCAACTTTTATTTGAGTAGCCTTTGCGCGAGCCTCTACAACTCCCTCTAGCGTAGATTGTTCATGCTTTGCATAACCCTTAACGGTGGATACCAGATTAGGAATCAAATCTGCTCTTCTCTGATAGGTGTTTTCTACGTTGCTCCATGCAGTGTTTACAGCCTCACGCTGTTTAACCATTGAGTTATAGGCCTTTATGCCCCAGATAACTAGTACCGCCAAAATGACGAGTACTACTATTAGTCCTGAACATCCTTTTTTCATAATTGTAAGTATTTGTTATAGTTGTAGTTCTAGTGCTTGCGTACACATCTGATGGAAGCTCCCATATCATCCTTTGTTGCGTAATTGAAAGGGAAGTTTGGCAGATTGTAGTATAAGTATCTGTAATATGCATTGTTAGAGTCCATTTGAGTAGAACTCCAGAAGAATGCATAAGCATTTAATCCTGTGAAATAGTGATAATTATTTGAACAGCTTCCTGTTGCAAGCGCGTTCCATCCGAACTTGTTTTTCATGGTTACCTTTGCTGCGTAAGGCCAGAATTTTGTCCCGTTGCATTTTGCATTTACCATGACCATCTCTCCAAGACCTATCCAGTTATCAAGAAAACCTACTGCACTTCCTTTCAGAGCTTTAGCAAGATCTTCCCAATCCTCGTTCGTAGGCACCGTCCACCCCGGAGGACAAGCTCCCTGAGGACCGCCGCCAAGGCCTGAACCTGAAACTTTTCCTGTTGCATCATTCCAATTATATAGTCTGCCAAAAAGATATCCTGCATCATCGGCATTTGCGTATCCGCTGCCGCTGCCTTTATAATTAAGGTTTTCTGCAAACCAGTCCAGATTGCCAGCCGTAGTTATGTAATAATATTGGTTGTCTCTAGGATCTTTGATGGAATCGGTAGGAGCGGAAACATCTGTTAGAGAGTGTCCTATGTAAGGAACGACAGTATTGCAGTATTGAGTTGCTGTTGTTCCGTAATATCCTGTAGCAGAGGCTGCTTCCGTAATTGAATATGTGGCCAGCGAGTCCGGTACAACAAAGGTGGCCTTTACCCCCGCAGAACCTTTTATAGTATCATCCGTCATAGTGGAATACCACTTGTAAGTTACTCCGGATGAAGGAGTTGTAATACCCCCTGCTGTAAGCGTATAACTTTTCCCTGCAAGCGAATATAATGGAACAGAAAACTCCATATTTCCCTCCATGTAATCTTCATCATCGCTTGACTTGTGACATCCCGTTGCAAACAATGCCGCAACCGCCAGGAGCATCCAAAATTTATTAAGAGAACTCAATTTCATTATTTCTTCTAGTGTTTGATTGCAAAAGTACGTTTTTTTGCACTTAAAATGAATTATTTCTAAATTTGCCTATCGGTGAGCCAAAATCGTGCCATCGCCTTGAGGCTGCACGCAACTATAATATCTAAAGTTATGTTTAGGAAAATAGAAAGGCGCTTTGCGGGTGCCGCAGCTGTTTTATTGATGGCTATCTTTACAGGATGCAATAAGGGCAATGATTACATTGCGCTGACAGGTGTCGCCCAGGGTAGTACTTATCACATTGTTTATGAACCTGTTGATAGTTCCTCTGCTAGTGTCAGGGATAGTGTGAATCTGTATTTCAAGCAGATAGACAATTCCGTATCGGGGTACGATTCAACGTCTCTCCTTTATAAATTCAACAATAACCTGCCCGTAAAACCGGATAAAATTTTCATTGACAATTTTGTTGCATCTCAGAAGATGTACAAGGTAAGCAATGGGGCTTTTGATGCCTCAAGCGCTCCGTTGTTTGACCTGTGGGGGTTCGGTTTTAAAAATAAGGCTAACGTTACAAAGGCAAAGATAGACAGCATAATGCAGTTTACCGGAATGGAACACTTTAAGCTTGTCGGGGATTCCATTACAAAGGATGATCCGCGCTGTGAGCTGAATTTCAATGCGATTGCACAGGGATATACCGCAGATTATTTTGCCGAAAGATTCAGAAAGATGGGGATTAAAAATTTTATGATAGAAATAGGAGGGGAGATTTTTGCACAGGGTGTAAATCCTAAGGGCAAGGAGTGGAACATTGGAGTTGACAAGCCTGTTGACGGGAATAATTCTCCCGGCGAGATGATACAGGATGAAATCCGCATTTCAGGCAAAGGGCTTGTAACCAGCGGAGACTACAGAAAATATTACGTGGAGAACGGCAAAAAATATGCGCACACCATTAACCCAAAGACTGGCTATCCTGTGCAGCATAATTTGCTGAGCGCAACCGTTGTAGCTCCAAACGCAACAGCAGCAGATGCTTACGCAACATATTTTATGGTAGTGGGATTGGAAAGAGCAAAAGAAATTATTGCAGAAACTCCTGATATTGAGGCGCTTTTGATTTACGGAGACCAAAACAATATGAAGCAATATGTTTCCGAGGGGATGAAGAAAATGACAAAAGAGACAAAGTAGATTCTATCTGTCGTGATTATTATCATCCCGACAGATATTAATTATATAACTATGAACAAGCACTTAATTGACAGTTCTAAAAACATTTCCAGAAGAAATTTTCTGAAAACGTCCATTGCCCTTGGCGGCATTTCTTCTTTAGCTATTCTTGGCGGTGAAAGTTTTGTGACTTCATCTGCGTCGGGCTTTTTAGGTTCCGGTTTTAAGACAAAAGAACAATTTGATACTATAATTGCAAATGGATTAGTTTATTGCGGAGACGGCAAGGCTCCATTGAGAGCGGATGTGGGTTTGAAAGATGGAAAAATTTCCGCGATTGGAAAACTTGGCAAGAGCTGCAAAGAATTTGTGGATGCAAAAGGGCAGGCTGTTAGTCCCGGCTTTATAGATATTCACACTCATACCGATACTAATTTGCTTGAGGCTCCGCTTGGGGACAGCAGATTGTTCCAGGGCGTAACTTCCGATATTGCAGGTAATTGCGGCGGTTCTCCTTTCCCTTATTCAGATGCAGAGTATGAGGCTGCAAAAGGGACAAAGCGTTTTGGATATCCTTTCTGGAAAAACGTTGACGGATTTTATGACGCTTTAAGGAAGAATACAATTGGAATTAATTTTAAGAGTTATACCGGACAAGGCACTCTTAGACACGTAGTTGTAGGTGACAATAATGTTCCATGTACTCCTGACCAGCTTAAGCAAATGTGCTATTTGCTTGACCAGCAGATAGAAATGGGAAGCATTGGGTTGTCATTTGGTTTGGAATATACTCCAGGTTCTTATGGCAGCAGAGAGGAATTTGTTGAGCTGCTTAAGGTTGTTGCAAAGCGCAATGCGTTGTATGCAATTCACATGAGAAATGAGGATGACCGCGTAGAACAGGCTATTGCTGAGGCGATTGACTTGGCACGCGCATCCGGAGCAAGATTGGAAATATCTCACCTTAAGGCGCAAAATGAAGCCAATTGGGGAAAGGTTCCAAGCATGCTTAAGTTAATTGATGATGCCGTAGCGAGCGGTATGGATATTTGCTTTGACCGCTATCCTTACACAGCTTTCTCTACAGATATGGAAACTTTTGTTCCTCTTAATGACAGGCAGGGAAGCAACGAGGATGTTATAGCAAGATTGAAAGACCCTGTAAAGTCCAAGGCTATAGGCGAATATGCTCTTAGCAGAATTAAGAGGCTAGGCGGTCCTCATTGCGTTTTGGTTGCCGCTTGTTTTGCTCCTGGCAATGAAAAATATTCAGGTAAATTCATAGATGAGTGCTGCGCTATTTCAGGAATGGAAGTATGGCCAATGATTCAGTACCTTTTGATTTCAGAAAATCTTGGTGTTCAGATTGCAGGCTTTGCAATGAAAGAGAGCAACTTGCGCGCAATATTAAATCACCCTCTTGCAATGGTTGCATCAGACGGAAGCGTATATTCTCCTAACGGACGGCTTGGTACGGAGATGCCTCATCCGCGTTCTTATGGGACATTCCCTAACTATCTTGGCAAATATGTAAGAGATGAAAAATTCTGTGATTTGCAAACTGCAATTTACAAATGCACCGGACTTCCTGCTCATCAGCTGAGGCTGAAAGAGAGAGGTTTGCTGAGGAAAGGATATGCTGCGGATGTTGTTGTGTTTAATCCTACAACTATCGCTGACATAGCAACTTATGCAAAACCACACCAATTCCCTCGCGGTATTGAGCATGTATTTGTAAATGGTGCTCATGAAATTTCAGGCGGCAAATATACAGGCTGCAAACTTGCAGGTGTAATATTGTAGACAGTATAAATAGCAAATAAAAAGAGCGGTGCCGTTTTTAGCGCCGCTCTTTTTTATGTTGTTAAAATTATGCTAGTTCAAATTTTTATCAATTATTTTAAGCAGGCTGTAACTGCCGCTGCTTGCATCTTGCAGCAGCTGCCATATCATTATTCCGCCGTAACCGTTGGAGTTTATGTATGCGCATTTATTTGCAATTGTAAAGCGTCCGTTGTATAGGGTTTTTGTGCCGGATGCCTTTCCGGCAACCTCGTCAGTGTCTGCATACTCTATCCCATAATGACTTAATATGGAGGCAAATGTGACTCCGTATGGAGTGTGGCCGATAGCTGCAGGATAACTTACGGTGTCCCATGTATAGCCGTAGAAAGGAACACCTCCAAGCAGTTTCTTTTTATCTATGTTTGGAAACTTTTTCATCAAAGTTTCAAAGTTGCTTTGGAAAGAAGTATATGATGCGTGCTGTGAATTTGCAGTTGACCAAACATTATGGTCATAGCTCATTAGACTTGCAAAATCCAGTACGTCAAAAAATCCCGAAACATAAGGATCATATTCTGTTACGGCCGCAGTGATTAAAAAACCGGATGGAGCCGCGGCTCTGATTTCCTTTGCAAGGTTGTATAAATTTTCAGCCTCTGTTGTTCCCCAGCCGCTGCGCTCTTCATAGTTGATATCTACACCGTCGAGACCTTTAGATTTGCTGTATGCAATTATATCCTGTACCAGAACGGCCCTTTTTGCGGCATCATCCAGTACCTCTGTAAAGTACAGACCTTTAAGTGATAACGAGTACAGCTGCATCAAAACTTTTACATTGTTGTTGTGAGCTGCGGAGATAGTATTATCAATATTTCTGTCTAGTCTCCTTGTATTAAGATGTCCGGTGCTTGAGACTCTGCCGGAACTGAGAATGATATGTGTTAAACACTTCCATCTCATCTGCGATAGCTGTACGCTGTTAGCAGATGTGGAATCCATAGGAAGATAACCCACAATCTTTAATGAATGTGTTTTTGTTGTGGTAGTTGTGTCAGGCTGGGAAGGAGTAGGGTTAACCGTTTTGCTTCCTCCGCCGCACGCGGATAGCGTAAATAAAAACATGTAAGTAGTAAGAGCGGTGCATGCAAGAGCTTTATTAAGTTTCATATACTTTAATAAGTGTCCAAAAAAATCAATTCCCTTTCTTCTTCTCAGTCTCATCTTTCTCAAAGGCCCCAACTATCTTTGTAACAAGAGGATGGCGAACTATGTCATCTTTTGTAAAATCTATTATTGCAATGCCTTTTATCTTTTGAAGAAGTTTTATTCCTTTTGAGAGTCCGGAGTCCTCTTTGTTTGGAAGGTCAATTTGCGTCATGTCTCCGGTGACAATAAACTTTGCATTATTTCCCATTCTGGTAAGAAACATTTTAAGCTGTCCCAAAGAGGTATTTTGCGCCTCATCCAAAATAACAAACGCACCCTCCAAAGTCCTGCCTCTCATATAAGCCAGCGGAGCAATTTGAATTGTTCCCTCTTCCATCAAAATTTTAAGTTTTTGAGGAGGTATCATATCCAGCAGCGCATCATATAAAGGTTGCAGATACGGATCAAGCTTATCTTTTAAATCTCCGGGCAAAAAGCCAAGTCTCTCTCCCGCCTCAACTGCGGGTCTTGTAAGAATCAGCTTCTTTACCTCTCTGTTTTTTAGCGCTCTAACTGCCAGAGCTATAGCGGTATATGTCTTTCCTGTTCCAGCCGGCCCTATGGCGAAAATCAAATCGTGAGTATAATAGTCGCTAACCAGTTTTTTCTGATTCTTTGTGCGCGCCCTCACAATCTTTCCCTCATTTCCAAAGACAATGATATCTCCCTCATCTCCAAGGTCTCCGCGTCTGCTGCGAGGGTCAACATTATCCTCTTCTGCATATTCGCTGGGCATTCCCATGGGAATATCATCACCATTTCCAAGAGGAGACTGCGGACTTTCAAACACTTGGTCCACATCATCAAGATTTAAATTGCGCTTATGCTTTCTGGTGTCTATCAAGACATTAACCGAATGTTCAAAATTTGTAATGTCCTTGTAGCTACCCTTTAGCATTATACAATTGCCGCGCGGCGTAATTTTTAATTGCGGAAAATATTTGCCCAGACGGTTGATAATCCTATCATTGACTCCAAAAATATCAATTGGGTCAATCTCTTTAAGCTCAATTTTTTTCTCTGCCATTATATTTAAAATGCGCTTTTAAAACATTTACTGCGCACAAATGTAGTTATTTTTAAACGCTTATTTCTCCAGTCTTGCGGAAACATACATACCGGGACGGAACTGGGGATTATTGCCGATTATTTTGGCATAAACCTGCGTAGAGTGGTTGACCTGGTCTATATTCTGCCCTACGGAGACTATTGTTGCATAGAAAACTTTCTTTCCAAAGCCATTGACTCTGAATGCTATATCTTCCCCAACCTTAAGGGCTGTAACATCTTTTTCATAAGAAGTAAGGCAAAGCATTGGAGCTGTCTTGTCCATGATTTCACAAAGAGATTCTCCTGCCTGCATATACTTTCCAACGTTCATGTAAACGTTTCCTACATAGCCGCTTATAGGGGCTCTTACAATTAGCAGCTGCTGAATACCTTTTTGCAGCAATGCGGCAGGTGAGAATCCAAGCAGTCTAAGTTGTGCGGCGTCTGATTGAACTTTACTCTCCATAGATAAATATTCGGCCTTGCTCTGCTGCAATTTTTTCTTGGAAGCTGCCTCGTTCTGGGCAAGAGTTGTCTGGCGCTCAAATTCAGTTTTAAGAAATTCAGCTTGAGCGTGGCTGTCTAAGTAGCTCTGTTGCAATGAAATAAATTCGGGGTTCGCGACAGTTGCTACTACGGCTCCTCTGGCAATGAACTGCCCGGGCAGAAGCGAGGTGCTTTTAATTTGTCCGCCCATTGTCATTGAGACAGTTGCATGTTTTTGAGGAGTAGCTGTGATTGAGCCGTTGAAAATAATTTCATTTGGCTTTGAAGTTGCGGAAGTAACTCCGTCAATGCCTGAAGCTTCTCCATTTGAGGCAGTTGCATCTGATGCTGTTGCGGATGTGTCTTCAGATATTGCTGCAGAAGTGTCTGCGGCTTGTGTGTTCTCTTGAGCAGCGTTGTCTTGTTGTTTCTTGCCGCCGCATGCTACAAGTGCAAATAAGCAAAGAGTAAACAGAATCTTTTTCATATTTTTTTATTTATATAATTCATATTCAAGTGCGGCTATATTGTATTGATATACAGTCTCTATATAGCCTCTTCTAATATTGCGCGCAGCCGTTACGGACTGGATAAAATCTGCAACGCTTATGTCGCTTTGCTGCAGCTGAAGTTTTGCGCTTTTTGTAAGTTCATCTGCAGTTTTAAGAGCGGAGCCTTTGTAATATTTTAAACTTTCGCTTTGCTTGTGCAATTCTGCGGATAGCTCGCTTACTTTATTTTTCAGTTGTCTGATATTTGCCTCAGCCTCTGTTTGAGCAGAAATCGCAGCAAGTTTTGCCTGTCTGATTTTGCTCTTCTGAGGAAGGAAATATAGCGGGAAAGAAACTCCTACCATCCACGCATTCAAATTCTTAAGAGGGCGTATATCTTGGTTGGTATAACCTACGCTCAGTTCCGGAAAGAAGTGGCTTCTCTCTACATTTACCATTGCTTGTTTCTCAGCAGCCTGGCTGTTAAAATAATTTACATGCGCATCTGATAAAGAAAGGGAGTCTGCATTTGTGTAAAAAATGGAGACAGATGAATCTGCAGGGTAAATGTCATTGTCAGTGTAACAAGCCCATTTAAAGCGGCTTAGAGCAACCTTTGACTCCTCTTTTGCCTGATACAGCTGGTTATGCAAAGCGGCAGCATCTGATGACATCATGTTCTTTTCCAGCAAATTTATCTCTCCCTGCTGATATCTGATATCTGCAATCTTCTGTAAATCAGTGGCCATCTTCTCCTGGTCTTCATACATGGCGCAAAGATTTTGTGTGTACTGGCAATAAGCCCAGGCTCTTTTAACCTCTGCAGTAACCTCTTTCTCAACCATTTGTTTGAAGTAAGTGTTTGTGCTTACTTGCTTGTTAACTAATGTGTTTTTATAAAAAGGAGTGAACAGGGAGCCAAGACTTTGTTCAACATTAATTTGCCTATCTTTTTTATCGTCGCTATTTATTTGTCCCCATTGGTATTTGAAAGTTGTAGGTGTCGCCTCCAAAATTTCTCCGCGTGAAGCTTTTGCCTGCTCAATTGCCAGTGCTGCACTTTTAAGACGCGGACTGTTTTGATGTGCAAGCTGTATAGCCTGTTCCAATGTAATAGCCTCTCTTCCAGTAGGATTGACTTGCATTTCTTTTCCGCTTGCAACCTGTATCTCTTTTACGGTTGAAGTTTGCTGTGCTGACATTGCTGCAGGAATTAGCAACAGCAAAGGAATAATTGCAAAGAAAGGAATATGGAATTTCTTTCCCGGCCTTGCCCATGCAAAGAATGAGTGAACTACATTATAGAACAAAGGCAATATAATAAGTGTAAGTATTGTAGAAATTATAAGGCCTCCAATCACGACAGTTGCCAAAGGACGCTGTACTTCAGCTCCTGCGGAAGTTGCGATAGCCATTGGCACAAAGCCAAGCGCAGCTACCAAACCTGTCAGGCAAATTGGCCTTAACAATTGAGGTGTTCCCTCTTTGATAATTCTGTTTGTAGATAAGTGGTACATAGACCTGTTTCTGATTTCGTTAAAGTGATTTATCATTAAAATTCCATTTAGCACTGCAACTCCAAACAGAGCAATAAATCCAACTCCGGCAGAGATGCTGAACGGTAATCCTCTTATCCAAAGCGCTAGTATTCCGCCGATTAAAGAGAGAGGTACCGTGGAGAATACCATAAGCGTATATGTGATGTTCTTGAATGCAAAGAATAGAAGCAGCATAATTAGCAGCAGCGCAACAGGCACTACTACTAACAGAGTGTGAATTGCTTTCTGTAAATTTTCAAACTGGCCGCCATACTCAAAATAATATCCCGGCTTAAGCTTGATATTTTTGTCAAGAACTTTTTGGATATCGGATACAACTTGCTGAACATCTGCATTACGCACGTTCACGCCAATTGCAATTCTTCTCTTTGTCTCATCTCTGTTAATTTGAAGAGGTCCGCTAACAAGTTCTACGTCAGCAAATTCTGTGATTGGAACTTGGCTCCCGTCTGCAGTGCGGACAAATAATCTGTTCAAATCAAAGTCAGCCAACTTCTTCTGGTCCAGACGTACAACCAAGTCAAATTTTCTCTCATTTTCAAATACGGCGCCGCTGACTTCTCCAGCGTAGGCGGAGCGTATGATTGTATTTAAATCCTCTATGTTTACTCCGTATTGTGCAATCTTGTCTCTGTCATATTTTACAATCAGCTGAGGCAGTCCCATTGTTTGTTCAACGCTTACATCAGATGCTCCCTTTACATTTTTCTCTATCAGGGCTGCAGCCTCTTTTGCTTTGATAGCCAGCTCTTTAGTGTCCTCTCCATAAAGCTTGACTGCAATGTCCGCCTTGGAGCCAGTCATCAATTCATTAAAGCGCAACTGTATTGGTTGGGAAAATGTAATTTCCGCTTTATTCTCCAGAGGTTTAAGAGCTTCCTTCATTTTTTCTACCATTTCCGGGCGGCTCTTTGCACTCTTCCATTGTTTGAAAGGCTTCATAATTATCATAATATCAGCATCCTCAACAGCCATAGGATCTGTCGGGACCTCAGCGGTTCCAATCTTTGCAACTACATGCTTTACCTCCGGGAACTTACCAGTCAGTATTGCTTCCGCCTGATTGGTAAGTTTGATACTCTCTGTTAATGAGCTTCCTGCGGGTAGAGTCATCTGCATTGCAAAGTCTCCTTCATCCAAAGTAGGGATGAATTCCGCACCTAATTTTCCAAAAATAAATAAGGATACTACAAGCGCACCAAGTGCGATATAAATTGTCGGCCATTTCCATCTCTTTCCAAGACAAACCTTTAGCGTTGCCTGATACTTTACATTCAGCCATGCAAAGAAACGGTCGGAAAAAGTTTTCTTGTTGCTCTTCTGTTTTTTCAGAACAAGAGAAGCCATCATAGGAACATAAGTAAGTGACAGCAGTAACGCTCCTATTATACAGAATATCAACGTCTTTGCCATAGGGGTGAAATATTTTCCCTCTATGCCGCTTAGTGTAAGAATTGGGAAGAATACAAGCAGGATGATGAATACTGCAAAAGTTGCGGAGCGTGTAACTGAAGAGGCGCCCTTTTCAACTTCCGTGTCCATTTCTTCTTGCGTAAATTTTTTCCCGATAAAATCTTTTCCGTATATGTGCGCCAGTATTCCCTCCAGGATTACAATGGAGCCGTCCACCACAATTCCAAAGTCAACTGCACCAAGGCTCATTAAATTTGCGGTCACGCCAAAAATTCTCATCAGAATAAACGCAAACAGCAGAGCCAGAGGGATTATGGAAGCTACAATAGCACCGGCCCTTACATCTCCAAGGAAGATTATAAGTACCAGAAGTACAATGATTGCGCCCTCAATAAGATTATGGATAACTGTCGTGATATTTCTCTTAACTAGTTCAGATCTATTAAGATACGGTTCTATATGAACTCCGGCAGGCAAAAGGTTCTGAACTTTTTCTACGCGTTTTGCAAGTTCCGCCGTTACAACATTTGCATTTGCTCCCTTAAGCATCAATGCAATTCCGCCGACGCACTCACCCTTGCCGTCCATTGTCATTGCGCCAAAACGTTTAGGTGCGCCAAAGTTGACAGTTGCAACATCATTAATGTGGATAGGAATTCCATTCCTATTGGTAATCACTATTTTACCAATATCATTAATGTTATTTATCATACCCTCGGACCTTATATAATAGGCATGGCCTGTTTTTTCTATGTAGCTTCCTCCGGTATTTTGATTGTTCTTGCTCAGCGCGTCAAAAACGTCGCTGATGGTTATGTTCAGAGCAAAAAGCGCATCTGGGTCAACTGCGACTTCATACTGTTTTAAGTATCCGCCGAAACTGTTAATTTCTACTATGCCGGGTATTCCGGATAGTTGCCTTTTCACTATCCAATCTTGTATTGTCCTAAGTTCCATTGGATTGTACTTGCTGCGATATTTTGGATCTACCTTAAGGATATATTGATAAATCTCTCCAAGACCTGTTGTGATTGGCATCATTTCAGGCATCCCAAGCTCCGGCGGAATTTCACCGGCGACCGTCTGAATTTGCTCACTTACAAGCTGTCGCGCATCCATCACAGGAACGTTTTCTTTGAAAACAACCGTAACTACGGAGAGTCCAAAACGGCTGACAGAACGTATCTCTTGTACGTTCATGATATTTCTCATTGCAATCTCTACGGGCATAGTAATCAGCTTCTCAACCTCTTGCGGGGCAAGGGTAGGTGAGACTGTTACAATTTGCACTTGATTGTTTGTGATATCGGGCACCGCATCAACTGGCAGAGTCAGCATTGCATAAATGCCGCCGATAAGCAAAAAGAGAACCGTCAGTCCAACAAAAACTTTCTTCTTGACTGAAAAATCAACAATTGAATTCGACATAACCTGGCTTTAAAATTTGAGGGACAAATATAATAATATAGTTTATAATTATTCAAAATTAAATCACTCTATCCTAACAAGGTGTTTGTTTTTAATAAAATCATAGGTGCGCTTCATTTTAGAGAAAGCAGCCTTCTGATTTGGCGTAATTGCTCCTGTCAGATAATCAGAAGAATTCATAAATTCTTCTATCGGGACAACAGTATAGTCTTGCAAAAACTCACCTTTTCTAAAGCACCAGGTGTATTCCCATTTTGGCATCGCGATAGATATCTTTCCGGTAAAATTGTTCTTAACAAAAAATAGCTGCAGAAATGTACCTACCTGTGTATAAGCTGGATCGCTCTGATTAGAGATATAATTTCCCATTGAGTAGAAAACAAGTTTTTTAACATTTCCCGCATCTGAACTGCTGTCACTTTCTTCTGGGCCTGGGACGGATTCCATATAGATATAGGCCTCTTCAGGGACGTGGGGGTGGCTGCCTACAATCACTGTAACTCCCTCTCTGAAAAGCATTTTAGTCCATTGTTTTTGTTCGGCCGATGGTTCCAGATGATACTCCTCTCCCCAATGCGGGCAGGCAATTATTACGTCCGCTTGTTTGTCCCTTGCCCTTGCAATAGTTTTCTTTACTTCCGTACTGTCCAGCAAATTAACGTAATACGGCTCGGGAACCGGCATGCCGTTAGTGTCATAAGTAAAATTTATAAAGGCAAATTTTACACCCTTGATTGTAAAAATAATTGGATCTTGCTCAACCTCATCTTGTTTGCTTTTATAAACTCCGGTTGTGGGTTCGCCGATGGATTCATAATACGCAAAAGTATTTTTCAATCCCGCCTCTCCTTTATCCGCTATGTGGTTGTTTGCCATAAGGAAAAGTCCTATTCCGCTCTCCTTTGCCGCCTTTGCTATTTCCGTTGGGGCGGAGAAATTTGGATACCCGCTGTAAGGTTTGGTTCCCACAGTCATCTCCATGTTGGCAACCATAAGGTCCGCCTTTTTAAACCTGGAGGTCATATATTTAAAAGCATCATCATAAACGTAATCCAATCCATCTCCCATCCTGAGCGCAGCCTCAATTTGTCCTCCGTGCTGCATAACATCTCCTGTAAATGAGATTTTTATAGTGTCAGAAGAGGCAGGCAGCTTGTAGGTCTGAGCAACTGTTGAACCTGTCGGGAATAAGATAGTAAAAGAGATTAGAGCAAACGCTGTTAAAATCAGGTGGCGGAATTTAAGTCTGCCGCCATAAAAGGAGTTCTTCATAATTAGGCGTAAACTGTTAATAATTAGGATGTAAATATACGCTATTTTTTTGTGATTTAGCGCATAATTTCATACATTTGCGCCACTCGCGGCGGCTTTTTTTTAAGCCGGCAATGTTGAGCTAATTATCATTTACCGTTCTGATTATGAAGAATAAAATACTTCTTGTTGCTGTTATTGCACTTATACTTGGAGGGTGCGATTGGGTTAGGAGCAGATTGGATTTGCCCACTTCCAAAGATATTGCCGCAAAGAAAGCCCTTATTATACAGAGGGAGATGCAGCTGGATTCTGCAAGGAATGTCAAGACAGATTCTTCCGCAGTGATGGCTGTAAAAGATAGCAGCAGAAGTTTGATGGGAGAGGACTCTGCGGAGATGAGTGCCGCAACGCAAAGAGCGGAACAGCAGAGGATTGCAGATGAAGAGGCGGTGAGAAAACTGGATGCTCAGCAAAAGGCAATTCAACAGCAAAAGGCGGAGCAGCAAAAAGCTGAACAGCTGCAAAAAGCAGCACAGCAAAAGGTGGCGCAGCAACAAAAATTGGCTCAGCAGAAGCTTGCACAACAGCAGAAAGTAGAGCAGCAGAAACTTGCACAGCAACAAAAGATAGCACAGCAGCAGAAGCTTGCACAGCAGCAGAAGCTTGCACAGCAGCAAAATGTGGCTCGGCAGCAGAAGATAGCGCAGCAGCGGAATGTGGCAGCACAGCAACAGAAGGCAGTGCAGCAGCAAATCCCTCAGCAACAAAATGTTGCGGTTCAGAAGGATACTCCTTCTCCGTTGAGATACCGGTATTACTTGATAGTAGGCTCATACAAACAGGCAGCAAGCGTGGAGAAAAGATTGAGGCAGCTTAGAAACATGGAGGCAAGTCCCGTAGCCATTCCACTAAAGAACGGACTTACAATGGTTTCTGCAGTTGGATTTAATTCTTTGCAGGATGCTCAGGCAGCTATATCTGATGTACAGGATATTGCCCCGGACGCTTGGGTTTACAGCAGGGCAAGAGGTTTGCATAAGTAGGAATTACTAATTAAAAAAAAAGATATAATTATATATGAAAACAACAGCTTTTACTCAGAAACACATTGAGTTAGGGGCAAAGATGATGCCTTTTGCCGGGTACAACATGCCTCTGGAATATATCGGTATTAAACAAGAACATCTTGCTGTAAGAAACAGCGTTGGAGTTTTTGACGTTTCCCACATGGGAGAATTTTATATCAAGGGACCTAATGCTCTAAAGTTTGTGCAGTATGTTACAAGCAATGATGCATTTGTCCTTTTCCCTGGCAAGATTCAATATTCCTGTTTCCCTAACGGAAAGGGCGGCATCGTAGATGACCTTGTTGTATATTGTTTTGACCCTCAGTGCTATATGATGGTTGTAAATGCTGCCAACATGCAGAAAGATTGGGACCATTTGTGCAAATATGCTTCAAAATTTGGACTTGTAGTTGGCAAAGATTTTTATAACGCTTCTGATGAGCTAAGTCAGCTTGCTATCCAAGGTCCTAAGGCTATGGAAGTTATGCAAAAACTTTGCAATGAGCCAATTATGACTATGGAGTACTATACTTTTAAGCAACTGACAGTTGGGGGAATTGCTGATGTTATTTTATCAACGACAGGTTATACCGGAGCAGGCGGCTGCGAGGTTTATGTAAAGAACGCGGATGCGCTAAAACTTTGGGATAAGATTTTTGAAGCTGGAAAGCCGGAAGGTATTATGCCTGTGGGACTTGGAGCAAGAGATACGCTGCGTTTGGAGATGGGATTCTGCCTGTACGGGAATGATATAGATGATACAACATCTCCTCTTGAGGCGGGACTTGGCTGGATTACTAAGTTCAATGATAACAAGGGAGACTTTATTGATAGAGATTTTCTTTTGAAGCAGAAAGCAGATGGTCTTACAAGAAAGTTGTGTGCCTTTGAATTAGTTGACCGCGGTATTCCAAGACACGGATATGAGATTTGCAATGCCGGCGGTGAGAGAATAGGATTTGTTACCAGCGGAGGAATGAGCCCAAGTTTAAACAAGCCAATTGGAATGGGATATGTAGCTGCTCCTCTATATAAAGTTGGTAATGAGATTTTTATAAAGGTAAGAGATAAGCTGCTTAAAGGTGTTGTTGTTAAGGCTCCTTTCTACAAGGCAGAGTAAGATTTTAACTCTCTTGTTCCGTTTGATTATGTACAGAATCCAAAAAATATTTTTCCGTGCAGTTGTTGTTTCTTTCTCTTTTGTGTTGATGACTGCGGGATTTAATGAGGCGTATTCTCAAAATAAGGGGGTAGCAAACATTAAGTCTCCTCAAAAGACAGAAATAGAGAAAAACAATGAGGACACGCTTAGAGCGCATGTTAAGTTCTTGACTTCCCCTCAGTTACAAGGGAGAGGCGCGGGTTCTCAAGGTGAGGTTAAGGCATCGGAATATATTTATGATTATCTTCTGTCAAACGGACTTCTTATGCTCTCTCCAAAAGAGGGGGAGGACTTTAAAATGGTCCAGCCTAAGGGAGATACTCTGCAATCCCGCAATATAATTGGGATTATCCCGGGATATGATAATGCCCTTGCAAAAGAGTATGTTCTGATTGGGGCTCACATGGATGGCCTGGGTTGCACAACCTTGAATGTCAACGGAAAGCAAGAGATGCAAATTTATCCCGGTGCAGATAAAAATGCAAGCGGCGCTGCCGTGCTTTTGCAAATTGCAAAAATGATTTCTCAGAATAAATTTATGTTCAAACGTTCTGTTATCATTGCATTCTTTGGGGCGGGTGAGCTTGGAATGGCCGGGAGCTGGTATTTCTTAAACCGTTCATTTTCAGAGGTTGACAAGATTACTCTAATGATGGATTTGGATGCTGTTGGCTTAAGCGGAGAGAATAACAAATTGCAAGTTTTCACAGGAGTTCAGAATCCCGATATTAATGAAATGATAGGTGCAGTTGCGTCGGCCCCTTTCTCCGTAACTCCTTCTCTTGTAGACAAAGAGCCATTTGGTTCTGACTACAGGAATTTTTATCAGAAGGATATTCCATCTGTACTGTTTACTACGGGAACAAGTTCCCTGCTTAATACAACAAAAGATACGGGGGAGACGCTAGATTATTTTCAAATGAACCGCATTGCGGAATTCGTTTATTCATTTGCACTTGCGGCCGCCTCCAGAGATAAGAAGGTATCGCAGGGACTTAAGGCCGGAGAGGAGAAAGTGGATGGGAAAAATGAGATTGTATATACTCAGCAGGGCGTTGACCACAGGGCAACTTTCTTGCGCGGAGATGAGAGGTACTTCCTTAAAGAGTGGGTATATCAGTATATTAAGTATCCCGATAGTGCAATAGCAGGAGGAATAGAGGGGACCGAGCAAGTAGAATTTATTGTAGATAAAACAGGTGCGGTAAGAGATATTAAAATCACAAAGAGCCTTAGCGATGATATTGACAATGAGGTTATTAAAGTGTTCAAAGCTTCACCAAAATGGAAGCCTGCAACAATTAATGGCTCAAATGTCAGCGTCAGGATGTCTCTTCCTGTAGAATTTATTTTGACCAAAAAGAGAGGCAGCTTTGGTATTAAGAAATAGCCTCCCTTACATAGAAAAGTATAAAAAATTGTTGCTCAATGGATTACAATTACAAGGAGATTGAAAAGAAGTGGCAGAAGTTCTGGGCCGAGAACGGAACATTTAAAGTAAAGACAGACCCTTCTAAACCAAAGTATTATGTTCTGGATATGTTTCCGTATCCTTCCGGAGCCGGATTGCATGTGGGACATCCCCTTGGATATATAGCTAGTGATATTTATAGCCGCTACAAGAGATTAAAAGGGTTTAATGTCTTGCATCCAATGGGTTATGATGCCTTTGGACTGCCGGCAGAACAATATGCAATTCAAACCGGACAGCACCCGGAGGTTACAACAATCAATAACATAAACAGATATAGAGAGCAGCTGGACAGGATAGGTTTTTCATTTGACTGGGATAGAGAGGTAAGAACCTGTGACCCTGCATATTATAAGTGGACACAGTGGGCGTTCCTTAAGATGTTTGGATGCTGGTATAATAATGAGCATGATAAAGCTGAACCAATTGAGAATCTTGTAAAAATATTTGAGACAGAAGGTAATACAAAGGTTAATGCCGCATGCGGAGACGTGGATGCTTTTTCTGCGGAGCAATGGAAAGGTTTTTCTGAGAAACAAAAGGCAGATGTGCTGATGCAGTATCGTATTGCCTATCAAGGAGAAACATCAGTCAACTGGTGTTCCAAACTTGGAACCGTCCTTGCCAATGATGAAGTAAAAGAGGGACTCTCTGTGCGCGGAGGTTATCCTGTTGAGCAGAAGAGAATGAAGCAGTGGCAGTTGAGAATTTCCGCCTATGCAGGAAGGTTGCTGGATGACCTGGATAACCTTCAATGGACAGATGCGCTTAAAGAGATGCAACGCAACTGGATAGGCAAGTCTTACGGCGCGGAGATAATTTTCAAGGTTTCAAATCCTAATCCTGCAAACGGACAACCTGCTAATGTTGAGCAGGATATGAAAATATTTACCACTCGTGCGGATACTGTTTTTGGAGTTACATTTATGGTGCTAGCTCCGGAGAGCGAGTGGGTGGATTTGCTTACCACAAAGGAGCAAAAGAGTGCAGTTGATGATTATCTAAAAGAGGCAAAGAAGAAAACGGAGCGTGAGAGAATAGCAGAGACGCATACTGTAACAGGTGTATTTTCAGGCTCTTATGCTGTTAATCCTTTTACCGGAGATAAAGTTCCAATTTGGATTTCAGAATATGTTCTTGCAGGTTATGGTACCGGGGCAATTATGGCAGTTCCTGCCCACGATAGCAGAGACTATGCGTTTGCAAAGAAATTCAATCTTAAAATAATTCCTCTGATAGAGGGTTGTGATATTAGCAAAGAGAGCTTTGATGCAAAAGAGGGTATCATGTGCAACAGCGGATTCCTTTCCGGCAAAACGGTGAAAGAGGCTATCCCTCTGGGAATTGCAGAGGTTGAAAAGCGCGGCATCGGAAAGAAAAAGATTAATTACAGGCTGAGGGATGCAATATTCTCCAGGCAAAGATATTGGGGAGAGCCGTTCCCAATTTACTATAAGGACGGCATAGCAACTCCAATACCTGAAGATGAGCTTCCATTGCAATTGCCTAAAGTTGAGTCATTTAAGCCTACAGCTGATGGCGAACCTCCGTTGGCTCGCGCTAAAGATTGGACGTACAAAGGCTATCCTTTGGAGAAAAGTACAATGCCAGGTTTTGCAGGAAGCAGCGCTTACTATTTGAGATACATGGACTCCCGCAATGACAAGGCGCTTGTAAGCAAAGAGGCGGATGAATATTGGAGAAACGTGGATTTGTATGTGGGTGGAACAGAGCATGCTACGGGGCATCTGATTTATTCCCGCTTCTGGAATAAATTTTTATATGACCTTGGTTATGTTGTAGAACCGGAACCATTCCAAAAGCTTATAAATCAAGGAATGATACAGGGACGTTCAAATTTTGTATACAGAATTAAGAACACAAATAAGTTTGTCTCGCTTGGACTTAAAGATCAGTATGATACAACGGAAATACATGTTGACATTAATCTTGTGCACAATGACAAGCTTGATATTGAAGGCTTTAAGAAGTGGATGCCCGATTTTGCAAATGCTGAATTTATACTGGAGAACGGAGAATACAAGTGCGGCTATGCTGTTGAGAAGATGAGCAAGTCTATGTATAATGTTGTTAATCCCGACAGTATATGTGATACGTACGGAGCTGACACTCTGAGACTTTATGAGATGTTCCTTGGACCGGTAGAGCAGAGCAAGCCATGGGATACCAAAGGCATTGACGGAGTCAACAGATTTCTAAAGAGATTGTGGAAGATGTTTTTTGGGGAGTTTGGCGGCAAGAGTGATCCTGACGGAAAAATCAATTTATCTGATGAAGCTCCAACTGCTCAGGAACTCAAAGTATTACATAAGCTCATTAAAAAAGTTGATGATGATATTTCCAATTTCTCATACAATACTTCAGTCTCCGCATTTATGATTGCAACCAATGAACTCTCTGATTTAAAGTGCAATAAGAGGGCCGTTCTGGAGCCAATCATTGTGCTGCTTTCTCCTTTTGCTCCGCACATCTGTGAAGAATTATGGGAGCTGTCGGGACATAAAGGGAGTATTTCATTTGCGCAATTCCCTAAGTATGAGGAGAAATATACAAGAGAAGATAATTTTGATTATCCGGTTTCTTTCAACGGCAAGACAAGATTTAAGATTTCGCTTGCAAAGAGCTTGTCAAAGGATGAGGTAGAGGAGGCCGTTCTTGCTGCTGAGGATACTGCAAAATATCTTGGAGGAAAGAGTGTTAAAAAAGTTATAGTTGTTCCCGGAAGGATTATCAATATTGTAATGTGATGGCAAGCAAAGTTGCAACCATATCAAAGATAATTTTTGAATATTTTGTTATTACCATAGGTGTCTTCATCTATTGCGGAGGATGGTCGGCATTCATAACCCCGCAGGGAATTACAGGCGGCGGCGTTACCGGTCTTGCTACCAACATCCAATATGCTACAAACGGCTTTATTCCGTTGTATGTCAGCTATATTGGAATTAATGTACTTTTGCTTGTAATAGGAACAATTATACTTGGACGCGGATTTGGATTCAAGACAATCTACAGCATTTTATGTGCAACTTTTTTCTTGGCTGTAATGCCGCACTGGCATTGGCTGATGAGTCTTTCAGATATCTCAGATAAGCTTGTATCTGCTGTGCTTGGCGGAGCAATTTTGGCCGTTGGAATTTCAATGATTTTTAAGAAGGGAGGAAGTACGGGAGGCACCGATATTGTCGCTCTTGTCCTTACAAAGTATTATGATACTTCCCCGGGAAAAGTTTTCATGTATTGTGACCTTATAATTATAGGCTCCATTCTGTTTTTGCCTGGAAAAGGGTTAAGCGATTTTATCTATGGTTATCTTACAACTGTCTCATTTTCATATATGCTGGATGCTTTGCTTACAGGCCGTCAGCAGTCTGTCCAGATACTTGTTATTTCCGGCAAGTATAAGGAGATTGCAGACATGCTAATCAGCGACGAGCATCGCGGGGTTACCGCACTGGATTCTATGGGCTGGTATACAAAAGATGAGAGCAAAGTTCTTGTTGTAGTTGCAAGGAAATATCAGGTTGCCGGCATAATGACCTCTATAAAAAACATTGATAATAAGGCATTTGTGACAGTTGGAAATGTGTCTGCTGTTTACGGGGAAGGTTTTGAGAAGGTAAAGGAAAAGCCAAAATTCAAAGAGAAGAAGAGCAAAGAGGAAAAGATAAGGAGTTTTTTAAAGTGGATAAATAATAGTTAGTGCAATATTAATATTTATTAACATGAAGAAGGTCTCTCTGCCACAAGTTTTAGATGTGATTAAGTGTTATTTTTTTATAACGCTTGGTCTATTGTGTTATGTCATTGGATGGGAAATTTTCCTTGTTCCCAACAACATGGTGGGCGGCGGAGTAACAGGCGTCTCTGCAATTTTTCTATATGCTTTTAATATTCCTATTAGTGTTTCCTTCTTTGTTTTAAATACAATTTTACTCCTGATAGCGCTTAAAGTACTTGGCAAAGCCTTTGGTTTTAAGACAGTTTACGCAATAGTAGCGGCATCACTTTTCTTCCAAATCGTACCGGGTTTTATTCCTCATGATTTTATACAGGAGATAGCAATTTCAAACGGCAAGCTTTTATGTGCAATTTTCGGCGGCGTAATGTCAGGCTTTGGAATTGGAATCTGCTTTGCGCAGGGAGGCAGCACCGGAGGCACGGATATTATTGCGTTAATGGTTACTAAATATCATAATATCTCTCCTGGGCGAGTAATCCTTTATATAGATATATTTATCATTGCATCTTCTCTTTTAATTCCCGCTAAGGATGTGCTGGATGCAAGCGGTGCTGTTATAGGAAAGGAAACTTGGGGAATGCGCCTTGCCACAGTGCTTTACGGCTATATTCTGATAGGCGCATCCAGTTATACCGTTGATATGTTTCTTGCTGGCTCCCGACAGTCTATGCAGGCGTTTATCTTCTCTAAAAAATATGTTGAAATAGCAGACGCAATCACATCTAAGTTAGGCAGGGGAGTCAGCGTTGTGGATACGACAGGATGGTACACAAAACAGGATGGAAAATTACTTGTAGTCATCTTACATAAAACAGATACAAATACTTTTTACAAAATTATCAGAGGTATAGACAAAGGGGCTTTTGTCTCTATCACCAACGTCTCCGGGGTCTACGGAGAGGGCTTCCAAAAAATCAAAAAGTAAGGCTCGTCTGCCTGAAAAAATAGTTTTTTTTGCTTGTTTTTTACGATTATGCTTTGCGAGTGCATATTCGTAAAATTTGTTGTTGTGCAAAATGGTAAAATTATTTTTTCGGAAATCAAAAAAGTTCAATTTATCTATTGTTTTTTGCAATGTTTTTCCATTTGGAATTATAAATTTGTAGTGATGTAACAAACAAATTTATAGATAATTACTAATAATAAATTTTATTAATCGTGTCTGTTCGAGATGAGATTTTGGGAGTAATTTTATTTTACGCCCTTATTATTATCGGCTTGTTTAAAAACCGATATTTCAGAAAGAATTTGAGGGAGAACCTTGAATTTATTTTTGTGTATTCTTCATTGCTCCTGGCACTGATGCTGGAGCTCTTATATCTGATTTTGCCCGGGAGCGCAATATGCATCCCAACCGGCAATCATTATGAGGCTATGATATGTAAAGTCTATTTGTTCACCAGTGTTTTTATTATTTGTTTCCTAAGGTCAAAAGGTATTATAATAGACAAGTACAGACATCTTCATCTTACTGAAAAATATATTTTGCTGCTGTGGTCATTGGTTGTGGTGTATGATTCCGCAAGGATGTTTTGCACCGACTGCAGATATGCGGAATACATATCTCTAGGGATGGTTACGCTTTCTACAATGTTAATTTGTATTTATTGTACAATTACTTATGAAGACAGGGCAGATTTTATATGCTTTCATGTAGGGAAAAAATTATTTATTTCTATAACGCATTTGACATTGCTCATTTCTGTATTGTTCGGCCTTCATATATTTTTGATTTTCGAGAGGACTGAACTGATGGAGGCAATGTTGTCGTTAATTGTTTTGGCAACAGTGCAAATTGTTTTAACAAGCGGAACATTTAAAGAAAAAAAGAAAATGGTAAAGCCGCTTTTGTATACGTCTGATAATAATGGAAATACAACATTGCTGGAGGATGCGGAAGATTGCGGTGATGATGAAATTATGCGCAGGCTTATCTTATATTTTGAAAATGACAAACCATATTTGGATCCAAACCTAAGGGCGGCAAAAACATCTTTAGCTATCGGGACAAATAAATTATATATGTCCAGGGCAATTGGCAAAAGCAAGTTTAATAATTTTAACAGCTTATGTAACTATTACAGAGTCTTGGAGTTATGCAGGTTGTTCATGGATGAGCCTGATAGTGATATCATGGATATTTACGGAAAGGCGGGGTTTGCGTCCAGAGGCGTTTTTTGCAATAGCTTCCTTTTGTTTACGGGGGAATCTCCTGCAAAATGGGCAAAGCGCTTAAGGCAAATGCGAGGTCAAAGACTTTTTGTGCGGGCGGAAAAGTTTCTCCGCTTTCCAAAAAATATTGTTTAATCCTCTAAATGTCCAGACTAAAATTAATAAAGCCAAAATTTAATAAACCTAATATGTTGTTTAACCTAAAATACTGATGAAATGAGACTTATAGAAATTCTAAAAAATCTTAAGCCGGTGAAAGAGAATTCCGGAGAGATAGAGACTGATGAAATATTGTATGAGGAAAACATAGGCGTAGAATATCCGCCTTGCTCAATTGTCATGGGAAAAGCGGAGACTTTGAATAATCTCTCTGCGGTATTAGATAATGTGATGGAGGAGAAGCAGCTTTATCTGGACCAGCATACTTCTCTTACCAAAATTGCTGTCCTGATTGGAAGCAACAGAACGTATTTGTCCAAAATCCTTGCAGAGCGCGGCGGATTTTATTCATATATTAATACATTGAGAATTAGGCATTTATTTAGGCTCCTTTCTGAATGTGAGAGCGCTAAATCCCTCTATGAAGATTATGAATCAAATTTATCTGAAAGACCACATAGAACTTATGGCAAAGAGCTGCAGGGCATGCTGGTGGAGAGCGGATTTTCTGATTTGCGCTCACTTAGACGGGCTCTTGATACTTCTCCGTCAAATGATGATTACTCCAAAAAAGTAAGAGATATCCTCTTTACGTAAGAGGGATACTTTTAAAAGGGATATTTTGCTTGCCTAAAAAAAATTGTTATTGCGATAGCGGTTTTCCGGAGGGGAAACTGTTATATGAAAAATTTGTTGACGCTTGCAAGTGCCTGAGGCAAAGCAAATACTACGACCCTGTCATAAGGTTTTACGCTTGTATATTCATTAGCTATGAAGCTTTCATCTCCGCGGATTATGCCGCCGATGATTGCCTCCTTAGGGAAGCGCAAATCTTTGATGGGGCCGTTTGTTATGCTGCTGCTTGGGTTTACGATAAACTCCAGAACTTCTGCATCTGAGCCGTTTAAACACTTGATAGAGCGTACTTTATTGCTCAATGTAAATCTGAAGATACGTCCCGCTGTTATAAGCTTTTTATTTATGACTGCGTCAACTCCCATATCCTCAGCAAGTTTGATGTATTCTATATTTTCAACCTCGGCGATGGTTTTTTGAACGCCCATGTTTTTAACTGCGACGCTTGCAAGAATGTTAGTCTCGCTGCTGCTGGTTACTGCTACAAACGCATCATAATTCTTTGCATCCTCCTCTACAAGCAAATCTGTATTTCTTCCGTCTCCGTTGATAACCACTGCATTAGGAAGAGCCTCCGCAAGGTATTCGCATCTCTCTTTTTTATGCTCTATGATTTTAATCTGGTCTACCTTATCTTGCATTTTGCGCGCAAGCATCTCTCCGATTCTTCCTCCTCCGATAATCATAAGGCTCTTTATTTCAATCTCATTTTTGCCTGAGTAGCTCATAAGCTCACTAACACCGTCTTTTGTGCAGATTACAAATACCAAATCTCCCTGCAAGAATTTTGTGCTTTGAGTTGGGATAATTGTAGTATTATTTCTTGCTATTGCAACGGGTTGGAAAGGCTTGTAGCTGCCATTTGGCGATAAATCTTGTACTGTCTTGTTAATCAGCGGAGCCCCTTCATCCAAACGGAACACAACCATTTGCAATCTGCCGCGTGCAAATTCCATGAACTCAGTTGTTCCGGTTTGCTTTAGCAAATCTATAATTTCATAAGCTGCCATCTTCTCCGGATAGAATAGCAAATCTATTCCCATCTCTGTGAACATCAGCTTATTATCATATTGCATGTATTCGTCGTTGTTGATTCTGGCTGTAACTTTTTTGGCCCCCATTTTTTTTGCCAGAAGTGCGCTTATGATATTTACATCTTGCTCCTGCGCCGGGCTGACTGCTATGAACAAGTCTGCTTTTGGAACACCTGCCTGCTCCAAAGTAGCTATAGATGTGGGTTTTCCAAGTACCGTAATAATGTCTGCAACCTCTGCAAGCTTATTAAGGTGCTCCTCATCTCCATCAATTATGGTAAGGTCATTAGCCTCCCTGCTCAGCATTTTTGCCAAGTGGCTGCCAACTTCTCCTGCTCCTGCAATAACTATTTTCATAACGGCGCAAATATAATATTATTTTGAGAATGGTAGGCTTACGGCATCTGTCGGGATAAATATAATTAGTATAAATTGAGCATAATTACTTACACTTTTTGGGGAAAATGTGTTTCAAAAAATTGTATATTCGCGTTGTCAAATTATGATTTTATAGCTGCAACATGGCTTTGTTTAAAACCTTTTACAAAAAATCTAACATTGCGGTCCTTTTGGCCGTCATCTCTCTTATTTTATTATTTTCCTGCAACTCTAACAAAAAAGAGTGGCAAGAATATGAGCAGTCAGCAGAGTATGCAAAGTCGCATCCCAATCAGAAAGGATTTGATTCTCTTTTGATGGATGGCAAATTTAATGATGCGGCAGGAACAGGAAGAAATTATTCTTCTGCATCGGATGGTTCTGCAGATGCCTCAAAGAGTGACCCTTACAGCAAAGGTTATCAAATTGGATTTGATTCCGGCCTTTCAGATGGCAGAAATAATTCCAAAGGTGCAAATGCGGCAAGCATAGATCCGCAAGGTTTGGGCTTCTATGGAGCAAATGCCGTTAAATATCAGGAGGGCTATAATGTTGGTTATGAGGATGGTTACGAGAGAAGCAAGGAGGGATTCGGAGATGAGCAGTCATCAGCTGAAACGGATAAAGGTAATGCCAGGTCCGTTAATGAAAATTACTTAAAGACAACGGGCAAAGAAATAGCAAAAGAAGAGGCACAGGCAAGGGCTGCGGCTGAAAATGAAGTTAAGGCAAGACAGGCGGATAGAGAGAAGAGAAGGCAAGAGATTGAAAAAGAGGCCTATGAAAAGACCAAGGGCAATAATTAATTTTTGACTCCCGACAGTTTTTTTAAAACAAGGTTATTATAAAAAAAGCCGCCCCTTTAAAAGGACGGCTTTCTTAGTAGTAAGCTTCTTTATTTCTAATACTCGTCTTCATTAAAGAAGAAATCCTCCTTGCTTGGATAATCAGGCCAAATATCCTCTATGCTGTCATAGACTTCCTCATCATCCTCAAGGTCATTTAAATTCTCTACAACTTCTGCCGGAGCACCGGAGCGTACTGCATAATCAATCAATTCGCTTTTTGTTGCGGGCCACGGTGCATCTTCCAATTTAGAAGCAAGTTCAAGTGTCCAATACATAATAAAAAATATTAATACTTAGCCCCTCTTTCTTTAAGGGGGTGCAAATATAATATTATTTTCTAATTATGGTAACCAGAATTCTTCCGGAGTATTTGTGATTGTGCAAAAATACCTTCCTAATGTGAATAAGTAGTCTGCAAGGCGGTTAAGATACCTGGCTCCAGCTTTCACATTTTCAGATACTTGCTCTGTCTTAGATGTAAGGGCAATGCATGTGCGCTCACAACGGCGGCAAATGGTTCTGGCAATATGGCATTCTGCTGCAATTTTAGGGGCTCCCGGAAGAATAAACGCCGTTTGTGCGGGATTTATGGCCGCCATGGCATCAATCTCAGTTTCCAGGAATTTTACCTCTGCTTCATCAAGAGATTTGAACTGTTTGTTGGTTCCCTCCTCCGGTGTTGCAAAATGGGCTGCAACAAGCATAAGATTTTTCTGAATTCTAACTAAGGATTCTTTAAGATGTTTTCCTTCCCCCGGTCTAACCGCAGGGTCATCTGTGTTAGAAACAATAAGGCCGATAAAAGAAATAAGTTCATCTACGTTTCCGTAGGCTTCTACTCTGGGATGGTTTTTGGGGACTCTTCCGCCTCCAATAAGGGACGTCATTCCGTCGTCGCCTGTTTTAGTATAAATGCTCATAGAATTAAAAATATATTATGCTGAAATTTTATTTTCAGCTGATTGTGACTCCATTACGGGGTGGGGGTTGGCTAAGTCGCTCTCAATTTTACCGTCGCGGAGCTTAACAATTCTCCTGGCAAATTTTGCAATATCTTCCTCATGCGTCACAAGGATAATAGTATTCCCGGCCCTGTATATTTTTTCAAAAATTTTCATAATCTCGACAGATGTTTTAGTGTCAAGATTTCCCGTTGGCTCGTCCGCCAAAATAATTGTTGGGTTGTTGATTATTGCGCGGGCAATTGCAACTCTCTGCCTCTGACCGCCGCTAAGCTCTGACGGCTTGTGCTCCATCCTATCCGCAAGCCCCACAATATCAAGAGATTTTCTTGCGTGTTCCAATCTTTCCTCCCTTGGTATTCCGGCGTAAATCATAGGCAGCGCTACATTCTCCAATGAGCTGTATTTTGGCAAAAGGTTAAAAGATTGGAACACAAATCCAATCTCTTTGTTCCTGACATCGGCTAGCTGCCCGTCATTCATCTTGCTCACATCCGTTCCGTTCAAAACATATCTGCCGGAAGTAGGGGTATCAAGACACCCCAAAATATTCATCATAGTAGACTTGCCGCTTCCGGAAGGTCCCATGATAGCAACAAAGTCATTTTTGTAAATAGAAAGAGAAACGCCGTCAAGCGCACAAACCTCCTGATTGCCAATCTGATATATCTTGAACAGATTGTCAATCTTAATTACTTCTTCTCTCCCTTCTCCTCTGGCTTTTTCTTTCACTTCTTCTCTCTCAGTGCTTTTATTCGTATCCATATCTTTCCGTTTATCTAGTTTATCTAGTTTCTCTATCTCTCTGTTTCTCCGGTTTCTATATTTCCGGCTACTCCATTTTACTTAAGAAGTCCTTGCATGTCTCTGTTAAAGAGCGCAATGCAGACGGAGTATCCCACTTGGAGGAATCCTTAACGCCAACCGCATTGGAGACAGACCTCAATTCAAAAAAGTTCACATGCTCATTCAGGCACACATAAAAAAACGCAGCGCCCTCCATGCTCTCTATCTGAGGATTGTAACGTTTTACAATCTGACTCTTTGTCTCATCCGTTCCTGTAACTGTCTGAACAGTAACTCCTACCGCGCGCTTGTAAGATTTAATCAACTCCTCAAAATAATCGGGCAGTTTCACAGAATTCAAAGCACCATCCGTGTAAGGAAACAAATTAGAATCCAAAGAGGCAGAATCAAACAGCGATATAAAACCGGAACTAGTCTGGAACCCAAGATCCCCAAAATACTCCTTCTCAATCAAGGCCACAGAACCAACCGGAAAACTCCCGGTATCATAACTCCCTGCAATTCCGATATTTATTACAAGAGAAAACTTATTCCCTTCCGCCTCTGCCTCCGCCAGCTTTTTAGTAAGCCTGTAACAAGTAGACGCTGTCCCAATACCGGTCAGCAAAAAATCAACCTGAACTTTTCCTGCAATTCTGCTCTCATAAACTCTCAAAGCCTGTTGTGCGCAATCAATCTCTTCTTGTTCCGCCGCGGTAAATAAAATTCTAATCATCTCAATGGTGCAATAAAATGGTGCAAATATCTAGTACTATAAAAATCGGATGCTAAATTAATTAAACAAAAGACAAAATCGTTGCCATAAAATAAATTTATCCCGTAATGTTAATAAATTGTCTTTTAATCAACACGTTTCACGGAAGATTCATGATTGTGGAGGCGTTGTTGCCATGGTTGTTGCTATAAGTGTTGCTATGGACCTTGTGTATCAATGCGTTACATTTTGGCCGGTTCTGTGGTTTCGGCCAAAATGCAACTATCTGATATTCAGCAGCGATAGCAACACTTGTAGCAGCAATCTGTCCCCAGCGGAGCAGCTGAAAGCTGCGGAGCCGCGCCGGAGGCGCGTGCCTCCTCGCGCACGGAGTGCGCTTAACCCCAAGGCAATGCGCTGCTTTGTAGCGCATTGCTTCAGTCCGCACAGCGGACTGTACTTGCTGCTTTGTAGCGCATTGCTTCAGTCCGCACAGCGGACTGTACTTGCAAAACTATAAACTATAAAGGGAAAATTTGAAAATTATACCGCCTCCCGGTCTGCACTCTGCATCAATTGTTCCTTTGTGGAATAGAACGGAATTTTTCACGATAGCTAAACCAAGGCCGGAACCTCCTGTCTTTCTGGTCCTTCCCTCTTCCACTCTGTAGAACCTTTCAAAGATTCTTGTCAAATCTTCTTGCGGAACACCCTTGCCGGTGTCTGTATATGTGAAGTTTATTTTATAACCACCCTCTCCTGATACCTGCTCAATTCCGGCGCTCAAAGAAATTTCTATTCCAGGGCCGCCATGCTCTATAGAATTGTCTATTAGGTTTTTAAACAAAGAGTAAATTAAAGAGTAGCATCCGTTAAGCTTAAGTTCATTGCTTATCAGGGAGTGGAATTGAATGTGATTAGCCTCTAGCTTATATCCAATCTCTTCGCACACTTCCTGCAAACATTTGCTGATATTAACTTCCTCTATTTTGTATGTTTCTCCACCCTCATCCAGCTTGTTCAAAGTAGAGACTTCCGCAATCAGATTTGATAGTCTAAGTGTCTGTGCATAAGCTTTATTTATGAATAAAGTCTTTTGCTCTTCAGGCATATCGGGGGAGTGAAGAATGGTCTCCAGATAGGCTCTTATTCCTGTGACCGGAGTCTTTAATTCATGTGCAATATTATGGCTCATCTCCTGCTTATACTGCTTCGTCTTTTCCAGCTGCTGAAAAGTATCTGCAATTTTTCTTCCTACTTCTCCAAAATCATCATCTCCAAAATCAATGCTGCTGAAATCTTTTTGCTGGCTCTTTAAAGCCCCTACAAATTGATTGAATTTTATTAGAGGTCTTGTTAGTTTTCCCGATATGATTATTGTTGCTGCTACAAGTGCGGCAAGCAGCGCAATCATCATCAGCAAGTATCTGTTATCTTTCTGGACCTGAGCCGGTTTCTCAGACATGAATTTAATTGCCGTCCTGATAAAATATCCATTGTACTTTTTTGCGTAGAACAAATATTCATCACCCATAGTTGCGGCATAGCGCAAGGAATTTCCATCGCCGTTTTGATTAGCTTTAATAAATTCCGGCTTGTTTGATTGATCCTCTTCTATTGAAACTTCATTTTGCCTGCTGTCATAAAGCACAAAGCCTGTGCTGTCTAAAATAGTGAACAACATCCCTTTAGCAGGTGGCGCAATTTGTGAAAACTTATTGCCAGCGGCAATTTTATTGTTAACATCAGCATTAAAAGCAATCAGCTCGTTTTGTAAAGTAGCCAAGCTGTAGTCCTTGCTTTGCTGCAAAGTATAAACGGTAAATCCAAGAGCCACAAAAGCCAGCAAAATAAGGAAGTACAGAAGCAATCTGTACCTGTATTTAATCTGAACTTTTTTCATTTTATATTTTTGATAGCTGCCGGTGCCGTTTGCGCGGTGTTATTTTATTTAATTTCTTTCTGCAAGCTGTATCCGTATCCGGAGCGATTCATAATTAAATCTCCGGCTCTTCCAAGTTTTTTCCTTAATCTTGCAATATGCACATCTACAGTTCTTTCCAGTACATAACTCTCATCTCTCCAAACTAATTTTAGAATATCATCCCTGGAGAAAATTTTGCCCGGGTACTTAGCAAGGAGCAGTAATATCTCCATCTCTTTTTTAGTTAAAAAGACTTCCGCTCCGTTTGCTATTACTTTCTTCTCGTCGCTCTTAATTTTTAGAATGCCAAAATCATATTCGCTCAGCTCAACCTCCGGCTTTTGATTAGAAGTGTTTTGCCATCCGGCAAGAGGCGCACCTTGCGGCTCCTTCTTTTGCATTCTCTTATAGCGGTTTAGGACGGCGCCAACTCTTGCAACCACTTCTTTGACAGAGAAAGGTTTTGGAATGTAGTCATCTCCTCCGGTCTTAAACCCGTTCAGGATATCAGGCTCTGTATCAAGCGCTGTTACAAATATGATAGGGATTGTGCTCTTGTAATCTTCTCTTAAAAGTTTGGCAAGTTTAAGACCGCTAATTCCGCCAAGCATAATGTCTAATATGAGCAAATCAAAATTTTCTTTTGGAATCATATAAAGTGCTTCCTCTGAACTTATTGCAGTCTTAACCTCATACCCGGCCCTCTCTAGATTGTACTGCAGAATTTCACAGATATCCTCTTCATCATCAACTACAAGGATTTTGCTTTTTTTCTCTGCCTGAGCGGCTGGCCCGGCAGTTATTTCTTTGTTATTGTCCATAATACATGAGAATTATACAGTTGCAACATAAACATGCATCAACTAACGGCCTCAAATATAGTAATTTTAGTTAAATTTGCCTTGCGCTGCCGTTAGGCATGGAAGTAAAAAAAATACAGTTATGGCTTACAAAAAAGAGGAAAAATATACTCCGGAATTAACGGAGAAACTTGCAAAACATTACAAAGCAATTTTGAATTTGTTGGGGGAAGATGCTGGTAGAGAGGGACTTTTGAAGACACCTATGAGGGTTGCAAAGTCCATGCAATTTCTTACTCAAGGGTATCAGCAAGACCCGTACGCAATTCTTAAATCTGCACTTTTCAAGGAGGATTATAGGCAAATTGTTTTGGTTAAGGATATTGAAATTTATTCAATGTGCGAGCATCACATGCTTCCTTTTTATGGCAAGGCTCATGTGGCATATATTCCAAATGGCTACATTACAGGACTTAGCAAGATTGCAAGGGTAGTGGATGCTTATTCAAGGCGGCTTCAGGTTCAGGAGCGTCTGACTGTCCAAATTAGGGACTGCATTCAGGAAACACTTAACCCTCTGGGAGTTGCGGTGGTCATAGAGGCTGCGCACATGTGCATGCAAATCAGAGGCGTGCAAAAACAGAATTCCGTTACCACCACCTCTGCTTTCACCGGTGCTTTCCTAAAAGACATCCGTACCCGTGAAGAATTCATGAGACTCATCGGCTCCACGCTGCACTAGTTTTTTGTTCCAAAGGTCGCAGCGGTAGATGCTACTTACTGATTAAACCATCCAATATTTTTTTCAATTCCGGAGTGCCGGGGCGTGGGGCGTCAAGGTGGATTATTTTTCCTGTTTTGTCAAATATCAGCATGCGGGGGATTTTACTAAGTCCAATCTCTTTTACGAATTTGCTATTATCTATGTTGGTAATCAGGTAATTATCGCCTCCCTCTTCAGAAATTTTATATTTCTCAATAGCTCTGCGCCAAGTCTCCGGAACTTTGTCTCCAGAATCAAAATAGACAAATGCAATATTTTTTCCCTTGTACTCTTTGCGGAGTTTGAGTGCAGCAGGCATCCCGCCAACACATGGCCCGCACCAAGATGCCCAGATATCCAAATAAATAAACTTGCCTTTGTATTTATTAAGCACATCAGACAGAGAAGTTTTTTTACCGCCAACGTTCAATAGTGTGAGGTCAATTGTGTATTTTCCTGAATATGTTGGTTTTACTGTGTCAATTTCCAAGATGAATTCTTTTTCTCCCGATAGTTTAATGTATATTTTATTGCACTTGTCAACAAGTTCCTTAGGATAGTGGTGCCAGCCATATTGATTAGTTGACAAATCAGCCATAGAATTTTTAAGGATAGAAATTCTTGCATATATAGAAATTGTGCTGTCTTGAGAAATAGCTGCAAACCCTTTTTCATCCATGGGGAAATATGCACTTTGAGCTAGATGGTGTGCAAACGTATAGTGCATCATTGAGTCTGACGCAATGATTGGCTTGGAGTAACGGCGAAGAGTTACAAGATTGCCGTGAAGGATGGCAGTTAATGTGTCATGTCTCTTTAAATAATCTGCATACCAATGTGTTATGCGTCTGGAGGAAACAAGAGAATCCAATTTTGCATTGTAATCTTGTTGATAAGATTTTAGGACAATTCGCAGAGAATCAATATTTGGAATTTGATACTCTTTTATATTATAACCTCTTTTCCAACATATATTAATGTCATTGGCATAACAGAGGGTAGATATATTGTAGCCTGTTTTTTTATCTACAGCTCTTGCATCCTCTTCCGGCAGATTGTATAGCCATGTATTGTAGGAGGAGCAGAGACTCTTTATAATGGGCCTAAGATTTTTCCCGTATGTAAACAGCACTGTATCACCCGCTTTAAGCATATAGTAGTTGTCCTCCCGTACTTGATTGCGGTGCATAACTTCCGCAAAGCCGTTGTATGTTGGAATAATTAAAGTGTCGCATCCGGACATGCGTGGGAAAAAACTGTGAAACCTGCGCATGGCATCTACATACTCAACTACACGCGGAGGTACGATGCTCATAACGCCGCTAGTTAGTTTGCTGGTACCAGTGTGATCGGGGCAATCCTTAAAAATGATTACCACATTGGACGTATTTGAGTGATACCCAATTGCAGCATTCTTTTCTTGCCCATAGCAGGTTGTGCATAGTGCCAGAAAGAAACTAAGAATCAGCGTACTTTTGCAGGTAGTATTGTAAAAGTGCTGTGTATAAGTTCTTTTCATAATTATCAAAATTATCTGCAATATTTTAGAATCAATGTCTCCAAATTGTCATTTTTTACAATCTTTCCGTCTCTTCATTATTTGAAGATCTAACTATATTTTTCCGGCCTTCTTTATTGCCAAAATTCCAAGAAATTGTAATCAAAAATGACCGTGCATCATAATAGTTATTATAGACTTGTTTTACCCCGTCACTCTTGTACGTATATTTTGGTTCAGACGTCTTGAATATGTCAGAAAGTTCCAACTTAATTTCCATGCCAGTTTTATTGTGTATATACTTAAATCCAATATCGGCCTGAAATGCATTATGCCTTTTGCGATAGTTATATAGTCCTGGTAAGTATTCAGTTAGATTGCAATCAATTATGAATTGCTTTTTTATGGAAAAAGAGTTATCCAAATAAAAAGAGCCTTGATAACCGGAAATATTCTTGAATTCTTGTTTTTTTGAATAATATGAATCTTTAGAAAAATCACACTGTACTACGGTTTTCCACCATTCATACGGAGAGAAGTATTTGTAAATATTTATTCCCCATTTTTTTACATCTAGAAAATTATTAGCTGTTTCTGCCTGCTTCTGCACATCTTCACTATCCAGAATAACCAATTTGCCTACTTGATTTGTTTGACTCGAATAATATAAACGGGTACTAAAGGATTCGCGGAACAGGTAGTTCAATTCAAAATTTTTGATATAAGACGGACGTAGTAAAGGGTTGCCTACAGAATAGCTGTATTTGGTAATATACCACTTGAAGGGATCCAAATATTTATACGGAGGTCTTTCTATTCTGTCTGAATATTGAAAAGATATATTGCTGTTTTCACCAAGGTTATAAAGGATACTGATAGTTGGGAAAACGTGGAAGTATTTATTATGCTCAGTTTCTGAATAATTGACTGATTCACCCGTAGTAAATGTACCCTCAAATCGGAGCCCTGCCTTAAATATCCAGTTTTTTATTTTCTTTTCACCAGACAAGTAGAAGGCATCAACATTTTCCTTGTATTTGAATGTATTATTGTCATTGAAATTACCAATATAGCTATCTGCAGATTTTGTATTGATATAGGAAAATTTTGCTCCGGTATTGAATTTACATCTAAAAAGGGTGGCTTCAAGATCGGTGGCGGCTGTTATGATATCATAATCAACCTTGCCGGCTGTCCGGTATAGCTCTTGTGGAGAGGATAAACCGTTGGTTAATAAGGAGGATGAAAAATTCCGATTTGTTTTCACAGTATTTTTCAAGTAATCTGCGTTAACTGAAAAAATCGTATTATCGTTTATATGATAGTTAAAGAATAGGCCTGAATTTGTTTTATAATTATTGCCGGTGGTTTTGCCATGTGACAGTAAAACGGAGTCAACGGCATTTGTCATTGCATTCATATATTCCGTTCTATTATCCAAATCGGAAATTCTTTCACTATTATGTAACGGGCAGGAGAGGTCAATGGCTACTGACATTTTCTCATTGAATTTGTAACTCAAGTCAAGATTAAGCATTGCAGACGTCATATTCCAGCGTTTGGGATTAGACGTTGAAGTTGTGAGTTGCGGATAATAGCTCAGATAATTTGTGTTGTTCAAGTAATTAACATTATCATAGGACAATGTACCATCAAATGATATTTTTGAATTGTTGTATCCCACATAAGCTGATCCCATATATGATGAATACGTGTTCTGCCCAAAACCAAATTTCACAAGTCCATTTATTCCCGCAGGCAATATGTTCCTGGTTGCTATTCTTATTACCCCTACATTTCCTTCCGCATCATACTGTGACGGCGGAATGGTCATAACACGGATGCTCTTAAGGTTGCTTACAGGTATTGAGTTAAGATATGATAAAAGAGACCTCCCTTCTAGTCTAACAAGCTTATTGTTAATAAAAACAAGGACTCCATCCTTTCCAACCATACCTAAAGATCCATTTGAGAGTTGTATGGATGGAACGGTTTTTAAAAGGTCTGATGTTTCTTTACCTTTTAAATCGGCTTTATTATTGAGCAATAACTGATAGCCATCGGGTATAATTGATAATCGTGCGTTATGTGCAACAATTAAAACGGAATCAATCTGCTGAGTTTTTGTGGTATCTTTTATGGAAACGGGATCTTGTGCTAATAATAAAGCAGTCTTCATTACTAGGATACACATGACTATATATCTAAGACTAGGTTTCACTGCAAAACATCTATTTGTTCCTATTTAAAAAATCCCTGTAAAGATAGTCCTCATCTCCTTTAAGCCATTCATATAGAGTTGGTTCTATTGGCATGTCAATTTTTAAATTTTGATGACCTATATTAAGAATATTGCCGTTTTTGTCCGTTACGGCAACATACGTGTAAGGGACTTGCATTGTGATATAAGAATTGTATGGAAGCTGAATAAACACGCGGGGGCCTCCTGTGGTAAGCAAATATTCACCAGGTGTTTCCCCAATGAAAGTTGCGCGTCCTGCTGCTTTAAGCAAGTTGCAGAATAGCATGCAGGCTGAGAAGGAAAGATTGTTTGTTGCAACGTATAACTTTCCTTTGAAAGGATACTTTGTTTCTGAGTGTACGTATTCCGTCTTCAGCAAAGTATCCAATCTGAAATATTTTCCGTCGGGAGTATTTTTAAATATCTCTACTGATTTATTTATCAGATTGTTAATGCTGTCTTTCTCCTTTTTGCTTAGGCCTTCTGAATTGTAGTACATCTCATAAGTATTTTTGAGCAGCGGCAGTCCGTCCTTCTTGGAGTAGGAGCTAGCGCGGAAAAATTCTTTTATTGGGAGGGAACTGTCTAGAAAATAGTTTAACGTTTCAAATACGTCTCCGGCATACCCCCCGGGGTTGTTTCTTATATCTACAATTAAGTTTGTAACTCCGTCTTGGTGAACTTGTTTCATGCACTCCTCAATCCTGTCCTTGTATGCATTGTCATTCTTCATAAAGAAGATGGCAGTAAATTCTTTTGAGTAGAACAGATTGATATCCAGTACTCCTGTACTGTCATTCAGTTTATAATATGAGAGAGAATGGTTGTGCAGATTGAATGCGTTCTCATGTCTTTTTATTTTAACATCCCCGTTTTGTTTATAGAGCTTGTATCTCTCTTCTCTTCCTATGCCTTGCAAAGTTGCCGTCTTTGTTTCAGAAGATGTGAATGTTGTGTCTGAATATACTTTATATTCAATTGAATATGGCGGTTTGACGCTTTCGCAAAATAGATATCCTGTAATGTTGTTCCACGCTCTTGGGTCTCCCTCAATTTGGCTGTTCATCCATGCTCTTGCATAAAGAGGAGCGCAATAGGTAACTTCTACTTGTTTTTTTGCCAGCGTTTGCGCGGGTATTCCGTTGATTGAAGTGATTTCACTGTGTTTTGGAAGATTGCCGGTGTAATCTGTTATTACAAAGATTCTTCCGTCTTGAGTTATTTTAGGGAATATGGGAAAGACAAGGTCTTCCGGCTTAAACCATTTGTTTCTGTTATACACTCCAATGTCAGGAAACTGAAAATGCCCGTCCTCTATCATCCTTGAAAAATATCTCCAGGAGAGTACATATTTTAAATTGTGAGCTGAGGTGATTTGGGAATCTATGTATTGAAATATGCTGTCTCTTTGGGCCCTTGTAGAACATCTGTCGGGATCTGCATATACGTCATTTATAATATGATATATGAATGCAGTTTCTTCATGGCGGTTTTGTGCCAGGGCTTTAGCCGGCTCCGTCGATTGAGTTTTGTTCTGTGCGTAACTGTTAAATGCCAGCAACTGCAGAAGAAGGACAAATGGTATTATTTTTTTCATGATTTACTCTTTGTCCTATTGTTGGATGAGAGATTATACCTGCTTTTATATCACATTAAAGCTGGAGAGTCCCAAAAATAATGTTCCAAGAACCCATACTGAAATTACTGTTATCCAAACGGTTTTATTTGTCTCTTTGCCCATCCAAACCCACATTATGCCAATGAGGGCCAATATGGAAATTACTAATGCGTATATCCCGCTTATCGCCATAGACATCTTAGATCTTAATAGTTCATAAATAACTACGGCAATAATCAAGACTGAAATTGAGATTAAAAATCTTTTAGTTTGTTTTTGAGTTAATAACCACATAGTTTTTTGTTTTAATAAATCCTATTATAAAGTTAAGTTTACCCTGCTTGTCAAAGTTACCTACAATGTTTTAGAATCTATGTCTCCAAATTGTCATTTTTTTACTTTAATATTTACAGAATACAATTCTTAATATAGTTAGGTTTATTAGTGAAAACTAATGTTCATTTATATTTCATTTTTCATAACTTTGAGTTGTAATGTGGGTAAAATCAACATATAAGAGTCATATAAAACTGTTCTCCATTGCCGCTATCCTGCTTATCATTGCACTTCAAGGTATAATGCTTTTTAATGTCTACAGGTCACTGGAAAAAGTCATTTTTACAGACGTAAATGAAGCATTTAAGTCATCAACTGAGCAGGAACTTCTTGCTAGAGCAGCAAAAGTTCATGCACCTGATGGGACAATTATTCCAACACCTAAGGGTGCGTTGGCAGGCTCTGTATCCGATATGTATATTGGCTTTAATGATCATTGTGATAAATATGGACACCCGCGCAATTTAGATACCTTAAGAAAATACTTTAATAAATATCTTGCTGCAAAGAATATTCATAATCTGGAGTATAAAATTGTTACACTTAAACCTGATACAAATTATTATAATTCTCCATATAAATTTTATAATGATACCAGATATAATGATGTGTCATTCAGAGGATTCAAAACGCATATAATACCGGTATTATCTAATCTTACTTTGGGTATACAGGCCGTGGTAAACAATCCATACAAGCTGATTCTTTCAAAAATGTTTTTGCTCCTTCTGATATCATTGTTTGTATTAATATTTGTTATTTATAGTGTAGGGGAGCAGATTAAAATTATTAATGAGGAGAAGGCGCTAGCACTATTTAGGAAAGATCATACCTATTCCATGATACATGATATGAGTACGCCAATGAACGTGATAAGAATGAGCTGCGGGGAAATATCAAAAATAAATGCTGTTGCAGGAGATAAAGAAGCGAGTGAATTTGTGCAAATGCTCAATGAAGGCAATGAACGGCTTATTGATATGAGGAAGAAGATACTTGATGTGTACAAGCTTGAAAATAAGGCAGGTGCGCTTTCTTATTCCAAGATAGAGATTAATGATTTTTTTGATGCGCTAATAAAGAAGTTTAACTCCTATACAACTAAACAAATCTGTTTTGAAAAAGTGTGCGGCACCGGGTTGTTTTTAAATTCAGATATACAGTATTTGACTGACATTTTTGATAATCTGATTGAGAACTCCATCAAATATTCCGGGGCGTCTGTTAATATTACTCTTTCTGCCGCAGAGAATGATAAATTTGTTTTGCTCAAGGTTAGAGACAATGGATATGGAATGCCAAATGATGAAATTGAGAGGATGCTGGATAAATTTGAACGCGGGATAAATAGTAAAGCATCAGAAGGTTACGGACTTGGCTTAAATTTTGTCTATCAAGTTGTGTCTCTAATGAAAGGAACTCTTGGCATAGAAAGCAAAGTGAATGAGTTTACTGAGGTGTTATTGAAGTTGCCTGTAAATGATTGATTTTATGATTAATCTTTTGTTTGTGGATGATGATGTGTTGACATGCAAATTGTTCAAATCTGCATTTGAGAGGCACGGGTATCATGTTGAGTGTTGCTATAATGGCAAGGAGGCGCTTGAGAAAATTAGGGTTTACTCTCCGGATTGTATTATTACTGATATTCAGATGGGAGTAATGGACGGGAATGAACTTATAGGCAAATTAAAAGAATCACGTTGCAACACCCCAATAATTGCTCTTACCGGCAATCCAAAGGACATATCCACATTAAGTGCGGATGCATACCTTCCCAAGCCATTAAATTTTGATATTCTCACTGTTACGATTGCTAAGTTGCTTAAGGAGAAATCTCTTAGCGCGCAAAGTGCAGAGTATGAGATTGGTTCATATGTTTTTCATGCTGGAAACCACACTTTAATTGTCAATGATGAAAAAATAGAGATGCTTCCAAAAGAAGCAATGCTTTTGGAGTTGCTTTGTAAAAACTTAGGGAAGAATGTTTTACGTGATGACATTGCTGCTGTGTTGTGGTATGGTGCGGAGAAAAACAATATCGCTCACAACTTGGGTACTTTGGTCTATAATCTTAGGCATTATCTTGCTAAGGATAAAAACATTTCTATTACTGTTGTTCGGGGTGACAGTGTTAGGTTGGAGGTGGGGTAGTTCAAAAGCCTTTAATGTATAATAATGAATTATAAATGAACATGACCGGTTCTGAAACTATCTAATTTTACCAAATATAGATAGTTTGGTATGTTCAGAATTCTTTTTCCTTTTATTGTGATTTTGCCTATTCTATTGACAGGCAAAAAAGTAGTAATTAATTCACAATTCTGCAAGGCAACCCCCGATGCAGAAATGTCTCTTAACGGCAAATACTTGCTATACAGGAATAAAAAAGAATCCTTGAAAATAATTGACATTGAGAAAAATACTCTAGTTGCACAGTTGGGCAAATGGGGAGGACAGTCAGGTAAATTCTTTTATCCCGTTCCTTTAAGCACTAATGTGAATAATCCCTTGTTTTATTTACTCGACTATGGCGATATATTTGAGGTATCTGAAAACTTCCAACTGAACAAAACAAAGCGGCGCCTTTACTCATTTGAATATGATTTTGGCGGCAATTCATCCCAATGGGCAAGTAACTATTATATTTTTAATTCGCGTAGTATCTTATTTGTTGGTGCAGACAAAAAAACTGATGCCGGTGTGTTTCTAACTTATTCAGATTTAAATGGTTTAACAACAAAAAAGATATTATCTCTAGCAGTTGATACCCTTAGGGGATACCTGCCATACAGTGGCAGTCTTGCAGTCGGTTATGACAACAGGAGAGCTGTTTTTGCATATAATAGTTATGATGTGGTTAGGGTAATTAACCTTGAGCATAAGACATCTTTTTTGATACAACGTCAGCTTAATAACCCTGATATTTCTATTCTCAGAGAATCGTACAATAGGCACTTTAGATACTATGTTAAGACAGTGGCGGGGTACAAATATTTTTATTGTTTGTACTTTGGAAATTTTGCTGATAGGCTTTTTTATGGCAAGCAAACTAATTCATTTCTAGAACAATATAATTGGAATGGAAACCTTATTAAAGTTTACAAATTAGATCATGTGGGATTAAGTTTTTGCATAAATGAGGCGGAGAGCAAATTACTGTTACTATCTGTTGCAAAGTCAGGTTTATCAGTTATATATGAATATGAGTTAATATGACGATATGAAATCATTCATTAAAAAAACATTTGTTTGTGTCTTTGTAGGGTCGCTATGTATTGTAAATAATGCAGAAGCACAATTTCCTCCGTTATTTCGGCCGGTTGATAAGTATAAGGTGGAGGATGCATGCCTTTATAACGCATACTATGATTTGGTGTTCTATCCTTATGGCAAAGAAAAGAGTGTTATTGTTGGAGGAGTAAAGCATCAAGAAGAACATGATATTACGCTTGTGCAGATAGGGAAAAATGTCATGCATAGTTTTAGTTATGAGCAATTTAAGAACGATTCATTGAATACCATACTCGCTGCCAAGGGAAGAAATACATATTCAATGAAGCAGGAGGTTTTTCAAAGCAATGTATATAGATACCTCAAGGAGAGTAAAATTACTTTGATATACAGAACAATTTTATTTGGTCCGATTTATTCATACACAGAGCAAGAGATTCCTATCAAATGGGAAATCTCATCTGACAAGGATACCTTATCTAATTATCTTTGCCAGAAAGCAACCTGCACTTTCCTTGGGAGGCATTATACTGCATGGTTTACATCAGATATTCCATTTAGTGCAGGACCATATAAATTTGGCGGTCTGCCTGGATTGATTGTGAAAATTGCCGATGAAACTAATGATTATGAATGGAGTCTGAGATCATTCACCAGGGCTGCGTCTGATGAAACAATCAAACTGTATAAGTGGCCTTATCAGAGCATTACAAGAGCAAAAATGGCAGATATCGTGAGGAGAATGAACAACAATCCTTACATGTTCCTTGAATCCATTGGAGCAAAATTTCATGTTGGGAACTCCGATTCCTATTCATATATCTCTCTTCCTTATAATCCTATTGAGCTGGATTTGGAACAAAAAAATAAATGATAAAAATTCGCAGATATAAATATTTGCTTTTGTGTTTTTTTCTCTTGCTGCCAGTATGTTCAGTGAGTCAGACAGTTATTAGCGGAAGAATCAAAGATAAAGAGGGGAATGCAGTATCCTACATTAATGTGTTGCTTGTAAAAAACTATCGTGATAACACAATAATAAATTATACAATGTCTTCCGACAATGGCTCCTATTCTCTTAAGGTTGGCAATGTCGGTGACAGTTTGCATTTTATTGTTAAGGGGTTTAACATAAGGACTATTTATAAGACGGTTCCCAACAGAAGCAGTATTGTTAATTTTACTGTATCTGAGGAAAAGATTGAGCTAAAGGAAGTTGTGGTAAAAGGAGGAAAGATTTGGCAGCATAGTGACACTATTAATTTTAGGGTTGGGGCGTTTAAATCAGCCGGAGATATTTCCATTGGAGAAGTAATTAAAAAGATGCCAGGATTAGCCGTAACATCTTCTGGCACAATAATGTATAAAGGATCACCTATTAATAAATTCTATATAGAGGGATTGGATTTATTAAAGGGAAGATACGGCATTGCTACTAACAATATCTCTCCGGATGAAATTGCAACTGTGCAGGTGCTTGAAAATCACCAGCCTGTGAAGGCGCTAAAAAAAGTTGTAATATCTAATGATGCAGCTATAAATCTTAAGCTTAAGGAGGACGCAAAGGGTATTGTCTCTGTTATTGCGCTGCTAGGAATAGGATACGGCGGTAATATCAAGGCTGAATGCAGTATTGTGACATCTTATTTTTCCAGGACGTTGCAAAATATGTACATGATAAAGAGTAATAACTCTGGACGTGACCTTGCAGCTGAAATTCAGAACCACTATGGTGCAGGCGGGAACACGTCTTTTACATGGATGGTCAAACCCTCCCCGCCGGCAATATCAAAATACATGTACTATGATAATCGCTCTAATGTCTTGTCCAGTAATTATTTATTTAAAGATAAAAATGATGGTGAACTTAGCATGGGAGTATATTATTTTAATGATAGGGATAAAAGACGCAGCTATTCAAGTAGTTCTTATCTTCTTCCGGACGGATCACGTACTGTTATTAACGAGAATATGTCTTCCTCTGAATTGACTAATAATATGAGTGTTGAGAGTGAATATAAAATCAATAAAGAGAAAATATTTCTCAATGATAAGGTAAACTTCCAGGCAGGATGGTTGAGTGGCAATGGCAAGATATTGAGCGTTGATTCTACATATCAGCATATAAATACAAATAATATAAATATCTCAAATTCATTTAATTGGATAGCAAAAAAAGGAGATTATAAAGGATGGAATATTGCATCATCTGAAGGTTATAGCACAAATCCTCAAAGTTTGTGCATATCACCCTCTTCCTTCCCAAAACTATTTAGCGATGGGCCCTCTTTTGGATTAAGACAGCATGTAAACCTAACAAACTTTTATTGCAATAATTCCGTTGAAAATCTTGCTGCGTTAATGATTAAAAAATTAAGGATTGGCTATGTCCTCTTTGCGAATGTTCTTGGCAATAGGTTGAATAGCAATCTTTTGAATGAAAACACCAATGGGGGATATTCTCCTAATAAGATAGATTCACTCCATAATAAAATAGATTATCTTAATTTTTCCGGAGGTCTTTCTGCGGATATCAGTTATTCTTCAAATGAATTTTTCTTTGGGCTTTACGTACCTGTCGAATATAATTTTAGACGTCTTGGTAATTATATAGGTGCGACTGATTATACATGGGGAAGGATTCTTGCAACACCTTCTTTATCAGTTTCTCTACGTAAACCTAAATGGGAATATGTGTTGTACTATGCAATGTCCAATAGTCATCTAGGAATAAATCAATTGTATGGGGGTTATATCTTGTCAAATTATAGAACTCTTAGTGCTTATGAACCCAATATGAGTGAGCAACATTATCATACTTCAAATTTTTCTATAAGATACAAAGATCCAGCTGACATGTTGTTTTTTGATGCTAGGGCATCATATTCTTACTATAATATCATAAGGCTTTATGGACTTTCATTTGATGGCATATTCTCTAATATCACATCTGAGAAGGTTAGTACTTATGGCAAAAGTTATGGTATCTCGGCTAACATAAATAAAGGCTTTGATTGGAAAAAACTTGGTTTAAAATTTAGTGCGGCTTGGAGTAATAGTAAAATGCCACAGCTCAGACAAGGCGTTGTAGTAAGGTATAAATCAGATAGCTATTCTGCTACAGGAAGTGTTAATCTAGAACCATTTAGCGTTCTTGTTCTATCTGCTTCTTGTTTTTGGAATAGATCGCAAAGCAAGCTTACAGGTGGTGCTAGTATGCCATCAGTTACTTCCGTTATCTCTAATGCTGAAGCAACAGTGACTTTACCGCTTAATATTCTATTGAATATGAATGTGTATAATTATTACAATAATATTCCCTCTACCGGGAAGTCTTTTACACTTTCAAACTTAGGGCTACAATACAAATACAAGACAACAATATTTTTCCTTGACTGGAACAACATCTTTAATGTAAAGAAATACAAGTATTCTTCATTAGATGGCATAAATGAGTACTATTCTGAGTATTATATACGTCCTGCTACAATCATGTTGAGGGTGCAGTTCAAATTGAAGTAATTTTCTGGAATAAAGCGTCGCATGCGTACGGCCCGGCGAATTGCATGCTCGCTACGCTTGCATGCGTACGGCCCGGCACAAAGCGCCGTGCCGTTTTGTGGTTAACGCGCTGTCGCGCGGAGATGCACGCTCCCTACGGTCGCGGGCCTGCGGCCTGGGGACAATGTTACGTAACTAGATATCAGGCACGGATGGTCTATTATGAAGACTGTACGTCAATTGATTACAAAAGATGTGTTTTTGTAAAAACAGAACTTTCATACTCAATTGATTATCACAATCTCCAGTGAACCAGCAAACTAAGACCAACATACCCGATGCACGCTCCTTATGGTCGCGGACTCGCGGCTTTGCCGCTCGTCTGGATTTTCTTTAGAGATTTATCGCAAAAACACATAGCAATTTGCCACAAAAACACATAGTGAAATACCACAAAAACACCTAATGGATGTTTAAACTGTCTTGTCTTGGATACGACAGGGTGCTAGTATACAGTCTGTTGTGCTGATTAGAACCAAATATTCAGGCGGGCGATGTGTTCTCCGCGTTCTCCGTCCTGGACTACGACGACGTCTTTGCCGGCCTTGTTCTTGTAGATGCGCTGCTGCTCTATGTAAGTGTGTGAGTGCCCGCCTATTATGAAGTCTACATTCTCAGTGTTCTGGGCTATCATATCATCGCTGGGGTTTTGTTCAGATCCGTTTAGCATTCCGCAATGGGACAGAACAATTACCAAATCACAGTGCTCCTGATTCTTTAAGTATGCGGCATATTTGTTTACAATTTTATACGGATGCAGAAATTCCATATTCGCAATTGTAGCAGGGCTTACAAGACCTCTAAGTCTAACGGAAAGACCGATGACTCCAATTTTCTTGCCCGCCTTGTGCAAAATCGCATAAGGTTTAACAACATCATTAAGAGGAGTTTTGCTAAAATCATAATTTGCGCACAGTACAGGAAAATGAGCATTTTTAATTCTGCGGGCAAGCTCTTCTTGTCCGTTATCATATTCATGATTCCCTATACATGCAACATCATACTTAAGTGCATTCATCAGCTCTATCTCCACATCTCCCTTGTACAGAGTAAAATATGGAGTCCCTTGTGAAAAATCTCCTGCATCCATCAGCAGCACATGCTTGTTCTCTTTGCGAACGCTGTTAATGAAATTCTCTCTTCTCTCATATCCGCCAAGCCCCTTCGCAGGTCCCGCATTCTCCGGCTCTATCTGACTGTGAGTATCATTAGTATGCAGAATCACAAGGTCTTGCGCACAAGACGAAGTTGCTGCAAAAGCAAGTACCGTTACTGCAACAGAAAATATACTTATGATTTTTTTCATTTTTTGTCCTCCGCATTTTTATTCTCTTCCGCTGTTTCTTTATTGCTCATGACGGGAGATTTGCTCTTTATTATCTGACCGTCTTTTGTCCGTCTGATTTTTGAACCTTTTAATGTGCAGCGGCCATCTAGCTGTGCATCAATATATTTACCTTGTGCGGTTAAGTCTTTGACATAATTAATTATGCCGTCCATCATCAGAATGTTGGTATAAATTACCCCTTCATTTTGCTTAAGAGACACAACCTGGTCTCCTCCGTTAAGCAGAAAATCTATTGTGGCAACATTGTATATTCGGTTGGTATCCAGCGGTTCTCCGTTAATCAGAAGTTCATCTATGTGATCATCCGTGATTGCAAGTTTGGTGTGGCTCATGATTTGGACCTTGTGCATCTTTGCAAAAAGTTCCATGGTCTGCAGCACTTTTGTTCCCGGAAGTTTCTCAATCACAATAGAATTCTTAAACGGAAAGATAGACATGATATCAAAACTGGAGACATTGCCTTTTGGAATTGCTGTACGAATTCCGCCAAAATTAAGCAGTGAAAAATCTATTTTCATCCCTTTGAACTTGCTGGTATCCAAATAATTCTGAGCAATGTTATAAATTGCATCTGCCGCCCAGTTGGTCATTGGGCTCTCCGGGTAATCCTTCTCTAATCCGTTTGGCGAGTAGCCGATAGTGGCATCAAGTGCATCAACTGCAGGTTTATATTTTGCTATGATTTTTCCAGTTAAATTCTCTTTTCCCGCAGGAGTATTCCATGTGGAATCAATCACCGTTACTCCCCATTGTTCTCTTTTATAATTGCTGCTGACCGCGCTCTTGCTGTTGTAACCTTTATAGGTCACCTGAGCAGAAAGAAAACCTGTCGGGAGACAAAAAGAGAGAACTAAAAGTGTCCAAAATATTTTATTTTTTATTTTCATCTTAATCTTAATCTTTGAATTTCAACCATTTGCCTATCTCTTTCCAGCCCGCTTTTTTGCCGTAGGAAAGGATGCCTATTCTGTATATTTTTCCCGACAGCCATGCCATTATAAGGAAGGTTGCGACCAGCAGAACTATTGATAAAATGTATTGCCAAAGCGGAATGCCGGCGGCAACGCCAATTCCGTAGGAAACTCTGGCCATCATGACCATAGGGGAGGTGAACGGAATGATGGAGCCCCAGACGGCAAGTGCGCTGTTAGGGGACTGGAACGCGCTCAGCATGATGAACAAACCTATGATTAAAGGAATTGTGATAGGCAGCATAAGCTGCTGTGTATCAGCCTCATTATCTACGCATGAACCTACTGCGGCAAACATGCTGGAGTAAAGCAAATAACCAAGAATAAAATAAACCAGAAAGGAAATTAATACGCCGCCAAGATGCATGTTGCCCAACATTCCAAATATTGAAGAGATATCCGGCATTGATTCTCCCGCCTGAGCCGCTGCTGCCGTTGCCTGTTGAACAGCTGCTTGAGATTGCACCGCATTTGTTACCGTGTCGGCGCCGGCAACTCCCATCACGGCAGCCACAATTATTCCTGTAAGCATAATCCATATAACAAATTGAGTAAGAGCAACTAATGCTACTCCAACAATTTTGCCTATCATTAGCTGAACCGGTTTTATAGAAGAGACAATTACCTCTATGATTCTGTTATTTTTCTCCTCAATAACTCCGCGCATTACCATTCCGCCAAATAGGAAAATGAACATGTAAATGATAAAGCTGGCAACATAACCGATTGCCATATTTGCCTCTACGTGAGTCTCTTTGTCTTCTCCCTGTTCTCCGACTTGGTATGTAGTGATTTTTACGTCAGTCTGGAAATTGTCTATTACCTTATCCAGATTTGGAATATTATAAGAGCGCAACTTATTGTCCTGCACTGCTTTATCTATCTTGCCCTCAATGTCTGACTGCACGCTCATTCCAACTTGCCCGGGAGAATATATGGAAGCCTTTGTGTTGTTCTCTTTATCCAGCGAGTCAATTACAAGTATTGCGCTGTATTCACTTGAAGATGCAATATCCTTTTTTAATTGAGGAAGTGCTGCCGGTGCTATTGCTGCAAAAGTTGTATTCTCTATGCTGTCCAAATAAGGCATAACAACACCGCTGTTATCTACAACGGCAATGTTCATATTATCCTTGTGCTCTGCTGTGGAAAGTGTTATCAATGTTGGGATTACAATCATTGCCGCAAACAGGAGCGGGGTAAGCAAAGTGAGTAAAATGAAAGATTTCTTCTTTACTCTGGAGGAGTATTCTCTGGAGATGATGATTCCTATTTTGTTTTCTCTGCTCATGATTATTCCTCCTTATTTTTAGGTGCGGTTGCAGACGTGCTGCGATGTGCTGCGGCCGCGGTGTTTTTTTGATAATCTGCAATACCCTGGGATACAGCTCCTCCGCTCTCCTTCACAAGTTTGATAAAGATGTCATTCATGCGAGGCATCAATGCCTGATATGAAATGATGTCTACTTTTGGAACTATCTCATTAAGTATGCTGCGGCTTGCAGTTCCAGGTACAACCTCCAGAATTGAGTGCCTTCCGTCTTTCTCTTCTTTGCTGGAAAGCACTGAAAACAAAGAAGGTACACTGTCGAGAGCTTGCTCTGAATTGTATACAACTTCCACTCTGTTCTTTCCGTGTTCCTTGCGGATTGCCTCAACTTCTCCGGTGATTACAACTTTGGATTTGTTGATGAGAGCTATGTTATCGCACAGTTCCTCAACTGATTCCATGTTGTGGGTGGAAAGAATTATTGTTGCGCCGTTATCTCTTAACTTTAAAATTTCTTTGCGAATTAAATCCACGTTAATTGGGTCAAATCCGGAGAAAGGCTCATCCAAAATGATAAGGCTTGGCTTGTGTACCACCGTGATAATGAACTGAATCTTCTGGGCCATTCCCTTGCTCAGCTCCTCCAGCTTTTTGTTCCACCAAGGCTGAATTCCAAACTCCATGAACCATTTCTGCAACTCTCTTGTAGCATCTGACCGGCTCATTCCCTTAAGGCGGGCAAGATAAATAGCTTGCTCCCCAATCTTCATTTTCTTATACAGACCGCGTTCCTCAGGCAAGTAGCCTATGCGTTCAATGTCTGATAGTTGCATTGTCTTCCCTTTGAATAGAAGTTCTCCGCTGGTTGGCAATGTAATGCGGTTGATGATTCTGATAAGCGTAGTTTTTCCCGCCCCATTTGGGCCAAGGAAGCCAAAAATTTTGCCCTCCGGGATATCCAAGTTAACAGATGTCAGCGCGTTAAAATTGCCAAACTTTTTGGTTATGTCTTTACACGTTATTAATCCCATAATCTGTTTGATTTACGTGCAAAGTTAAGAAAATCATTTTACCTCGTGAGGATGCGTTTTTCATCGCCTTTAAAAAAGTTATATATTTGATTGTCAGCTATTTCTAGTCGTGCGCTTGATAACTTTTGCTGCGACGTGCCAACGTAACACAATGAATACTAATAACATAACTTTTTTAAAGGCGATGAAAGCGGAGCCGCGCCGGAGGCGCGTGCCTTTCCGCGGCTTGAGCCGCGTAAAACCACTGATTGCCTTGCCGCTTTGTGGCAAGGCAACTAGCAGGCTGCACAGCAGACTGCGTTATGGCTGTGTTATGACTGCGTTATGACTGTGTATGACTGTGTATGGCTGTGTATGGCTGTGTTATGACTGTGTTATGACTGCGTTATGACTGTGTTATGACTGTGTTATGACTGTGTTATGACTGCGTATGGCTGTGTTATGACTGTGTGAGGGCTCTTGTAACTCATTGGCCTGATCCGTAGAACGCTAATTACTCATATTCAATTAATTATAAAATATCCTCAATTTTAAATTGAGGATATTTTATAATATGCACAGAATCAATGATATTGATTGTGCGGATCAGGCCAGCAAGTTACACGGTAGCCCCTGCAAGCATTCCAGAGGCATATTTCTTTCTTTGCGGCCACATCTCTTTCGGCGGTGCTTATGGCGAACAGGCAAGCAAGTAAGCAGGCAAGCAAGTAAGTAAGTAAGTAAGCAAGTAGGCAGGTGCTGTGTTACCTCACATACGGCCGGAGCTTTTCTGCAACTGTCGCTGAGATAATGCTAGCTCTCACCAGGTTATCCAATATGCAGGCCTCCGCACCGCTTTGAGAGATGAATAGCGCTATGCCTCTGGCTGCGTAGGCGCCTATGTACGGGTGGCGTTTTAGGAAGTCTTTGTTTTTTTCTGCCATCTCCGCTATGGAGAATTTTTTTATTCCCGACGGATGTACAAATATTTGTTCTTTGAGCATGTTGTACCTCTCCTCATCTATGCCATCTATTTCCATTAGCTGTTCCGGCCGCGCAAAACTTCCAAGTTTTTCTCTGTACGACAATATTTTGCGTGCGTAGTAAGCGCCTATGCCTCTGAGCGATACAAGTGCTGCGCTGTCCGCTTCATTTAAGTCAATGTAAATTTTTTCCGATGTTTTTTGCCCGCGCGGAGCTTGTGCAATTTTGCCATTGCTCAAGGCGCCCGCACTATTTTGCGGCACAAAGCGCCGCAAAATTTTGTGGTTTAACGCGCTGTCGCGCGAGGAGGCACGCTCCCTACGGTCGCGGGCAAAATTCTGAAAATCAGAATTTTGCCTTGTTATCATTACTGCGTTGTTATTTATTCCATTTGATTTTTGGAATGATGTTTCTTTTCCGACATCTGCAGTATTACCCTGTGGAATAGTGATATACGGTAGCAATTCAATGTACCTGGCATCATCTACCACGTACATTTTTTTGAAGTCTTCTTTGCGGCGGAATATGCCGCCTTTTTCTCTGTAGTGGATTATTGTAAGGGCTTGTTTTTCAGAGAAGCCCAGCAGACATAAGCTGTCGGGAGAAATAGTATTTGGATTAAATTTGAAGTGCTGCGGTTTGCTGCCGCGGGTGTAACTGGTTGAATTATTGCCGCGTGTGCTGCCGCGCTGATAACCGCGTTGGTAATTGCCGGGCGAGTAGCCGGGTGTGCCGTTGCGTTGGAATTTGCCGCTGCCTTGATAGCCGCCGGGTGAATTGCCGTCTGCATATTGCACGGATGGTTCATCACCGCCGCATTTGTGCAGCGTGAATGTAACTGTTTGAAATACAAGTAGCAGGAAAATCAGCGCGATGACTCCGCGCGCTCTTGTTGCGGAAATTTTTTCATTCTTCTTCCCGCCCTTCTCTGTGTTGGTCCCTTGTCCCATATTCGTCCTCCTCATCTTTTACGCTATAATCTTTTTCACTCTTTACTTTCTCTGCCCCCTCTAGAACAACAACAATCTCTCCTTTGGGTTCATTATTTTTATACCACTCTGTTAGCTCGGCGATGGTGCCCCTTTTGCATTCATAGTGGATTTTTGAAATTTCTCTACATACTGCCGCATGTCTCTCTGTGCCAATGAATTCGCACATTTGCTCCAATGTCTTTACAAGCCTGTATGGCGATTCGTAAAAAATTATTGTGCGAGGTTCTGCAGCCATCTCTTTGAACTTGGTTTGTCTTCCTTTTTTGGGCGGAAGAAAACCTTCAAAACAAAATCTGTCGCATGGAAAACCTGAAGCAGTCAGCGCAGGGACAAAAGCTGTAGGGCCTGGAAGCGCCTCAACCTCAATGCCTTGCTCAATACAACTTCTGACAAGCAAAAATCCTGGATCTGAAATTCCGGGGGAGCCCGCATCGCTGATTAACGCAACGGTCTGTCCATCAAGGATTTTCTCACAAACTCCGCCGACGGTCTTATGCTCATTGAATTTGTGATGGCTCTCCATGTGAGTGGTTATGCCGTACTTTTTCAACAGCACGCTGCTGGTCCTTGTATCCTCTGCAAGAATCAGGTCAACGCTCTTCAAAACATTTATAGCTCTGAGAGTTATGTCCTCCAGATTGCCTATTGGAGTAGGCACCAGATAAAGTTTTCCTTTCCCTTCTTCCATCACTTTGCTCAGCTGTTTTTAGCCGTCCAATTATTTTTAAAATCTTTATTACTTCCGCTTACTCCTCTGTTTCAGCCTTTTTGATATCGTATTTTCTGCGGATGTGCATGTAAAATCTATAAACAATATCGCTGGTCTCATCCCACTGCGGGTACTCTTCTCTTAAATGCGCAACAATCTTTTTGAAGTTCCCGATAGTATCAATGTCTTGCATAACATTCTCAAATTCAATCTCTTTCCCGTTAAACAATTCATTGATAAATTGCATTTTATCATTAAGTCCCATGCTGGCAATCAGATCATCAACATAAGCGGCGGGGTAATCAACCTCCCAATCATACCAGTCAGGTTTGCTTTTCTCTTCTTTTGCTTTTTCCTCTTCTGGCTCCGCGACAGGTTTTTTCCTCTGCTTCCTCTTCCGCTTCTTCCTCTGCGCTCAATTCAGCATCTGTCGGGACCTCATTAACATTCTCCTCCTCAGGTACTTCAGCAGGTTCCTCAACGGGCTCCTCTAAAGGTTCATCTACAGGCTCCTCAACAGGTCCTTCTTCAAGATCCTCTGCGGGTTCTGCTTCCGGAAATTCATTGTCTGCCGGGACCTCCTTCATATCCTCCAGCTTATCAAGCTTGGACTCAATGTCATCCAGCCGCTTTTCAATCTCCGCCAGGCGATTCTCAAAATCCTTCAGGCGCACTCCAAGCTCTTTTGAAAAACTCTGCAGACAACTGCTAACATTCTGTTTAACAATGTCTTCCGTTGAATCATATTGTTCCAGAACTTTTCCAAGTTCGGCCAGAAGTCCTTTTTTCTCTTCCATAATTTTAATACCTTTGTTCAACCTAATTAGGATATCACAAAATTAGCAAAATGTTTGAAGAAAGAACAAATAAGGCGGGATGGATTGAGGTCATCTGCGGTTCTATGTTTTCCGGCAAGACAGAGGAACTCATAAGACGCTTAAAAAGAGCTAATTTTGCGCATCAGCGGGTGCAGATTTTCAAGCCTGCCATTGATACCCGCTATTCAGATAAGGATGTTGTCTCTCATGACAAGAATTCTATTGAGTCCAACAGGGTGGACTCTTCACAAAATATTTTGTTGCTCGCGACAGATGTTGATGTTATTGGCATTGATGAAGTTCAGTTTTTTGATGACGGAATAGTTGATGTCTGCAATCAGCTGGCCGATAGGGGTGTGCGCGTGATTTGCGCCGGCCTGGATATGGATTATCTTGGCAAGCCCTTTGGTCCCATGCCCGCGCTTATGGCTGTAGCGGAGCACGTTACAAAAGTTCACGCAATCTGCGTAAAGTGCGGGCAGCCCGCCCGGCACTCCCATCGTATTGCCGGCGGAGACAAACTTGTAATGCTTGGAGAACAAGACAAATACGAGCCTCTATGCCGCCACTGCTTCAATGCTGCGATGGCTGAAGAGAAGAAAAACAAATAATTTTTCTATTTATTGATGTACCTGAATGAGAAGCAGGCGGTTATGAAGTAGACGATGGCCTGCGTCCATAGGGCGATGAATTCCGGGAGTATCTGACCGAATTCTGCGCCGAAGGTGTTGAGTTTCAGGTAGCCCTGAATTCCAAATGTGGATGGGAACAGGTATGCGAAATATCTTTCCAGAATTTCGGGAAGTTGGTCAGCGGCCAGGTGACGCCGCTTAAGAACAGCAGTATTACGCTGAAGAACAGGAACATTACCATGCCGGTCTCTCTGTTTTTGATAAACACGGAACATGTAAGCGAGAAAAATATTACTGCAAGCAGGAATGGCAGCAGCAGCCTGTAGATATCCCATGGACTTGCAAGGTGCGGTAGACCAAACCATCTGGGTATCAGTACTGTAATGTAGGCGGAAAAGATAGCGTATATTAAAAAGTAGGCCATGCCTTTTCCAAAAATTACTCTGTAGATCCTTTTTTGGTCTATCTGATTTTCAAATAATTTGTGATTTTTATTCTCTTCTCTGACTGTTCCGGCAAGCATTCCTATTCCCAGGAAAAGCAGCTGGTGAATAATTAAAATCATAACACCCGGTACAAAGAAACTTGCAAATCCGTTACCGGGATTAAACAGAAATTGAGCCTCATACGGAGCAGGGTCTGCACTTTGGAGGGCGAGCTGCTGTGTTTGTCCCGCCGCTTCATACCGATGTATTTCTATGTCTTTATTCTCCTGCAGCATTGTGAAGTTTATTGCAAAAGCCACACTTTTGTAGACAAAGAAGCTGGTCATATTCACATATACGGAGACGGTTGCCTGCTCCTGTCCGTCCAGGACGGTTTTTTTCAAAATCTTTTGGAAGTACAATAATTGCATGAACTTTTCTGCGCCCCATTAAATACTCAGCCTCGTTCATATTTATGCAACGCCTTAGCTGTACCTCTTTTGTGGCATCCAGTTCTCTGGAAAATTTTCTGCTGTAGGCGGAGGCGTCATTATCTATTATCGCGACAGGGATCTCACTCACGGACTCTTGATAATATACAAAACTGTAAAGTAGAGGATAACCCAGTCCTGCAATAAATAATATCAGCATTACACCGCTATCCGTAAAAATCCTGATCACTTCATTCCAAAAAATGGTGGTCATTTGTCTAACGGCATTCTGCAAATATTGTCTTCTGAACTCTTTCATTTCCAATCTATTTAAGCGGGTAGTTTTGGAATATTAAAGCTCTCTTAAGCCTTTTTAGTATTGTAAACGGAAGCAGGCAAAATATCAGCAAACCAACGTAGTTAAGCCATACGGCATTGAAACCGGCTGCAAATATTCCTTCCTTCACATATATCAGGAAGAATTGTCTTAAAGGGAACATAACCGCCCATCCCTGAATTACACCGAGCATGTATTCAACGGGGAATGACATTCCGGCAAGCGACAGAGAGAGAATACCGTACAGTGCCGCAAAACTTAGCCCGTCTCTTAGGACCGGGAAAAGACCTATCATAAATATCCCAACTGCCTGTGCTGCAAATACCAACAGCGTTATGGTTAAGAACATGACCCATATATGCGTGGCTATCGGGTATCCCATTATTCTGCACGCCAGCAACTCAAAGGCAATTCCCATCAGCACGAATATGAAGGTGTAGGGCAGCAACTTTCCTGTGAGGGCATTGAAGATTGAGCCATGGCTTTCCGACATCCAATCCCGGCTTGTCTTCATTTTTAGTTCATAACCAATGGAGAAAACAGTCATCAGCAATACGCAAAGTTGCAGAAGTCCGGGCCATAGAATTGTAGTCAAATATATACCGTAATTTGTCCATGGATTTTTAATCAGGTGAAAATCGGTTTTTATAGGCTGCAGGCGGGCCATCATGCCCGATTCGGGATAACCTTTTGCTTTTAGTATTTCTCTGCGCACTCCTACGTCAAGAACGGTGCCTATGTAGATGAAATTTTTATATGTAAAATTTCCCGGCACCATAAGGCCTTGCTCACAATAGATTCCCACCTTTGGTCTGCGTCCCTCAAGAATATCTCTGTATGCTCCGTTTGGTATATCTATAAAACCATAAATATCACCAACTTGTAGCGCTTTTCTGGCTGCCTGATATTCCGAGTATATCTTCACAACCCGGACACCCTGCTCTGCATCCAAATTTCTTCTCACCATTCTGGAGAAAGAAGAATTATCTCTGTCAACAATTCCGATAGGCAACTCATTTGGTAAACCTTCATCAAATAAAGAAAAGAAAAAGATAGCGCAGAAGGATAGAATCAACACAGTACCAAATAGATAGATTGGACGGCTAAACATTTGCTTCCACTCTCTGTGCAGGACCTCCTTAATGCTTTTGAACATTCGGAGCCAGCCAAATAACCAATCGTTTACTCTATTCTTTAACAACGTTTTATGATAATTAATTCTCTAAACTTTTTTAGAATTATTTACTGTAAACTGCTTTTGCCGAGGTTAATAAATATTACTTAAGAACTTCTGTAATTATTGTGCTCATTCCGGCTCTCAAACCCTTAATTTTTTCTGTGGGGCGTGCGCGGACCTCAAAAGTTTTTGCATCAAAATTGCCTGAAACTTTAGTCGCCTTCCAAGTTGCATAAGATGCCATCTCATTTATGAAATAAACCTTGGCGGTAAATACCTTATCTTCTCCTAATGCGGGTATTTTCAACTTGATAGTCTTGCCAATGTCCATTCCCTGCAGCAAATCTTCTCTCACGTTAAACGTAAACCAAACATCATTCATGTCTATGATGCTCATGATAGGTGCTCCTTGTCCAACAAGCTCTCCAACCTTTGGATATACCTCTGTAATTTCTCCTCCTGCGGGAGCCGTAAGATTAATTTCATCCAGGTAAGTTTTAACTTCTGTAACATTACTGTTTGCGACTTCTACTTGCGCCATGGCCATTACTCTATCCTCTTTCTGCGCTCCGTGAATAGCCATATCATACTGACTTTTAGCCGCTTTCTCAGTTGCAAGCGCCGCATCATACTGTGCTTTTACTTCATCTCTTTTCTGTGCGGAGACAACCTCCTGATTATACAGATTTTGTATTCTGGTATAAGATTTAAGGGCAATATCTGAACCCACTCTTGCTTTTTGCCACATTTCATAAGCGCCCTGGACAAGTTCACTTCTTGCACTTTGATTTGCTTTACGGTTTTGCGCATTTGCCGCCATGCTTCCGGCATTAGCCTGTTTAACTTTTGCCTGAACTTCCGGGCTGTCAATTAATACAACAAGCTGGCCTTTGGAAACAGTATCTCCTTCGTCTGCAAGGAGCTGTGCAATTCTACCAGGAACCTTGCTGGATATTCTATACTCACGCGCCTCAACTTCTCCCTGAAGGATAATCTTTTGCGGTTTGGATGTCAGCCATCCAATTAATCCAAGAACAACTATAACAAGTATCAGCGCTCCAAGTCCTACAAGCAAGCTGATTGTACTCTGTTGTAATTTTTTCATAATGATATATTTTTAATTTTTTATTTTCTTTTTGCTTTTTCTGCATGAGATATTTCTCATTATTTTATCTTTTCCTGTTTAGCAGATTTTTCAGATGTCTGACTGGAATTTTTCTCCGGAGTCTCCTTAATCATTTTAACCGGCCCCTCTTTAATTACGCCGTCATCTTTTGCTCTCTGCCCCTCTTTAATATTTGTTATCCCGACAGCTTTCCTTAAGTAAAGCTCTGTCATTCTTGCATTTATGCCTGCATCAATTTTATCTGACTGAGCGGATACCCATGCCGTCTGAGCGCCAAGCAAATCCGTTACGTTTATAAGTCCCTCTTTATAAGAGATGTTGGCAAGCTTAAGATTTTCCTCCGCAGCACTTATATTGCTAAGCGCGGACTCCAGCTTTTTGTTTGCCTCCCTAACATTAAAATTGGCTTGCGTAACTTGCAGATTGATAAGTTCTTTTGCCTGGTCAATTCTGTAATTTGCAATATTAAATTCATGTTTTGCGGCGCGCAATGTGTAAGTTCTGTCTCCAAAGTGAAAGATAGGAACTGTGACTGCAACTCCCGCTGTAAACATTCCTCCAAACTTTGTCTCATACCCATTGTATGAATTTGGATTTGTTGTGATGTAATTTCCCGTTGCAACAATATTTGGCATAAAGCGGCTGCGGGCAATATTCACATTGCTCTTGGAAATTTTTACAAGCTCCTCTAACTGTCTGATTTCAGACCTGTTATCTATTGCCTGATTAACATCATATCCGGCCTCCAGCTCCTTTGCATTTTCCGGAGAAACATCTTCATCTGCAAGTCCAAAGTCTCCGTTCAAATCCAAACCGCACACGCGGAACAAAGACATCTTTGATAGTTCAACTCCATCTGTTGCGCGGGTAAGCGCAAGGTGAGCTTCATTGAGTTTCACCTTAACGTTAAGCAAATCTCCTTTTGTTGCAACTCCCTGGTCTTTAGCTGCCTGCACATCTTTGCAAAGTTTTTCCAAAAGGTCAACGTATTTTTGAGCCAGCTTCTTTTTATTAATAAGGGAAACCGTTGTCCAGTATGACTGGTCAACTTCCAAAACAAGATTCTCCTCTTCATTATTATGTGCCAGCTTTGCAATCTCCTCATTGCTCTTGGAAATGTTGTAAAGCTCCCTCACTTTGTTTCCCAAGAAGATTGGCTGCGTAAAACCTATGCCGCCAACAAACACATTTTCAATATCATAAGTAAGTGAACTTTTTGGAAGCAATGCATATTGTTTCCACTGTATTTTCTCCGGATTAGTGTAAGGGTTAAAAGGATTTCCGTTTGCATCAACCGGCATTGTAACTCCGTTTACTACGGTCCATGAGTTACTTATTTGGTCTGCAGTAAAACCAAAGGTGCCGCTAGAAGTCTTGCTTCCAACAGGCAGCATTGCGTCTGAAGAAATCAGGGATAAGTTTTTCTGATTCCATGTATATGCTCCAACTGCCTGGAAACTAGGAAGAAACTGTGTGAATGCAGCCTGCCTTAAATTCTCAGCCTGCTGGATCCTTTCCTGAGAAATTTTTACAGTCTTGCTGTTTTGGAGTGCAAACGTCTCATACTCCTCAAGAGTATAAGTTTGTGCAAATGAACTTATCGCACAAATGATGCAAACTGTTGTCAACAAAATTCTCTTCATCACTCTCATGTATATTTCTATTTCTTTTTTCAATCTATTCTTTGGTATCGCGTTCAACATACCATGTAAATCAATCTTACTCTCTACCTATTTAGTTTATCTCTTTTCCTGCTCCTCAATCAGCTTTGGTTCAACATCTCCGCAATCAAAGTGTCCCGGGTGACATCCCTCCATATTCATAGCCTTATAATGTGCGCGGATTTTCTTTAAATCTTCTTGCGCATTTTCCGTTGGCATAAATCTTATGCCCCTTCCAATTTGCTTTCTGCTCCAGTCAAAAAAACCAAGGTAAATAGGCATGTCACAAGCTCTTGCAATTGTGTGAAAGCCAGTCTTCCACTTAGCCGTTTTTTTTCTGGTTCCCTCAGGGGCTATTGCAAGATGCATCTTCTTAGCCTTTTGCACCGTTTCTATAATTTGCTTGGCTGAAATTGCACCATGGCTTCTGTCCACGGGGACGGCTCCCATTCCTCTCAAAATTGGGCCCAAAGGCCAGAAAAAAAATTCTTTTTTTATCATAATATTGGCCGTTCCACCTACAGATGTATAAAAGAACCAAGATATTATGAAGTCTTTGATTGAAGTATGCGGTACTCCAAGAATAATACACTTGGGTTCCGGCACCTCTCCATCCATGACTTTCCAGCCAAGGAGCTTTATCATAAATTTTGCAAAACGCTGTTTCCCGCTCATATTATTCTTCAGTTTCCGTGCCGGTGCTTATAATGTCTTCCATTATAACGTCTTCCCTAAGATGTTCTTGGATAAAGTTTTGTCTGTCGGGAGTATTATTGCCCATATAGAATTCCAGCATGTCATGTACTGAATCATCTTTATTCAGACGCACTCTGTCCAGACGCATATCTTCTCCGATAAAATCTTTGAACTCATTTGCGGATATCTCTCCAAGTCCTTTGAAACGAGTAACTTCCGGCCCTTTTCCAAGTTTGCCTATTGCATCTTGTTTCTCTGCCTCTGAGTAGCAATATCGTGTATCCATTGCTCCGTCTTTCTTTCTTTTTCTTACTCTGAACAGCGGAGTTTGCAGGATGTAAACGTGCCCGCGTCTGACAAGTTCAGGGTAGAAAAGCAGGAAGAATGTCAGCAGAAGCATTCTTATGTGCATTCCGTCAACATCCGCATCCGTTGCAATTACAACTTTGTTATATCTCAGATTGTCAATATCTTCCTCAATTCCAAGAGCCGCCTGCAGCAAATTAAGTTCTGCATTTTTCTTATCGTAAATAACTTTCTTTGAGTTGCCAAAAGTGTTTTTTGGCTTACCTCTCAAGCTGAAAACTGCTTGAGTCTTAGTGTCTCTGGTCTTTGTGATTGTGCCGCTTGCAGAATTTCCCTCAGTTATAAAAATAGTGGTCTCTTCTGCTCTCTCATTGTTGTCTCCGTAATGTATGCTGCAATCTTTAAGTTTCTCATTATTAAGACTTGTTTTCTTTGAGCGCCTTGCCTTTTGGAAACTTGCAAGTTCCTTTCTCTCTTTCTCGCTGGCAAGAATTTTCTTAAGCAGCGGGTCTGCAGTCAAAGGATTTTTATGCAGATAATTGTCCAGATCAACAGTCAGGAAGTTCATGATGAAATCTCTAATAGGGATTCCTCCATTTGCCACGGTATCTGTGAGTTTGGAGTTCAACATGGTCTTTGTCTGATTTGCAAAATCTGGATTGCCAACCCTGATGGAGATGGCCGCCACCATTCCCTCTCTTACATCTTTTGGATCAAAATCTTTTTTGAAAAACTCTTTGATAGTCTTTCCTACGCCCTCTCTAAAGGCGGAAAGATGTGTTCCTCCGTTAAAAGTATTTTGCCCGTTTACAAATGAATAAATATTCTCCCCGGTCTCTGTGCAGTGTGTGATAACAACTTCTATATCTTTGCCTGTCAAATGAATAGGGGCGTAAAGCGGTGTCTCGGACAGATTGTCGTTTATCAAATCCAGCAGTCCGTTTTCAGATTTGTATTTTTTTCCGTTGAAATTAATTGTCAGACCTATGTTCAGATAAACATAGTTCTTAAGCATGGTGTCAATAAATTCTACGTTGTAGTTATATCCCTCATACAGAGTATCATCTGCGGTATATCTTACAAAGGTTCCGTCCTTCTCCTCTTTTGTTTTCTCCTTGCCTTTGCGGATTAAAACGCCCTTCTCAAAATATGCGTAATAACTCTCTCCGTCTATAAAAGACTGTACATAAAATTGTGTAGATGTGGCATTTACGGCTTTTGTTCCAACTCCGTTAAGACCAACTGATTTGCCGTAAGCCAGAGAGCCGTCCTTGCCAAACTTGCTGCCGGTGTTCATCTTTCCTACAGCATCTAGAAGTTTGCCAAAAGGGATTCCTCTTCCGTAATCTCTGACGCTCACCTCTTTAGTCTCTTCATTCAAGGTAATGTCAATAGTCTTGCCCCATCCTTCATGGAACTCATCCACTGCATTATCTACAATCTCTTTAAACAGCACGTAGATACCGTCATCTTGTTCACTGCCGTTGCCAAGCTTTCCCAAATACATACCCGGTCTTCTCCGGATGTGCTCATACCACTCTAGGGTTTCAAAATCACTCTCGCTGTATCCCTTATTCATCTCTCTATTATATTTTTACTCCCGACAGTTTATCCTGTCGGGAGCTAACCTTGCAAATTTACGAAAATTAGATAAAAAGCCTAAAATCTCCCTTTGAGGATGTGCTAAATACCCAATTATTGTGGAAAATAGACTAAAAATGAAGTTGTGATCACTGATATAAATTTCTTTGAAAGCAATACTTCTGCAATCTGTACAGCATTGGTTGCTGCCCCTTTGCGCAAGTTGTCAGATACGCACCATAAGTTGATACCGCTTTTGACCGTTGGGTCCAAACGGACTCTTCCTACAAAAACTTCATCTCTGTCTTTGGCGTAAATTGGCATAGGGTAGGCCAGCTGCTCAAGATATTTTTTCCCTGCGGCAGTTTTGGAACTTGTGCTGAAATATTTTGGCAGCTCCGCGCCAATGGCTTTATTCTGCTCTCCGTAAGGATTTTTTGTGCTGCATCTCTTGGGGAGTGTGTTGTCCTGAAGAAGAACTCCTTTGGTTTTTCTGAGGGTTGCATAGACCTCTTTAAGAGTTACCGGCTTTGCAAATTCCAGATTTACAGATTCTCCGTGGCCTCCTATTACAGGAACCCTTACCGTAGTAGGGGAGACCTTGATGTTATTGTCCCTCATTATTTTGTGAGTCTCATCCACCATTTTCATCTCCTCTTTTGTATAACCCGTTGGGAGAAATTTATCTATATGAGGCAGAAGATTGAGGTCTATCTGGTAGGGATATGCGGTGGTTGTTTTCCGTCCCTCTGTCCCGCGCGGAGAGTAATAACAGCTTGCGCTGCACGTGTTTACATTTTTTATTCCATTTTTAAGAGCTTTTGCAAGAGTCTTTGTGCCGGTTTGGTCATTGCGTTCTGCATCTAGCTCATCTACAGCTTTTTTGCCAGTCCCGGTTATGCACTGATAGGTGGAGACTACAATCCTCTTGATTTTATATTTTTTGTGCAAGTCTGCAATTGCAACCAGCATTTGAATTGTGGAGCAATTTGGATTTGCAATAATGTAATCACTCTTTTTGATTACATCTGCGTTGATTTCGGGAATTACAAGCCGTTTTGTTTTGTCCATTCTCCAATATGAGGAATTATCTACCACATAGCATTTTACAGCCGCAAATTTTGGGGCCCACTCTTTGGAGACATCTGCCCCTGCGGAGAAAATTGCTACTGCCGGTTTCATGGAAACGGCTGTTTCCGGAGAGACAACGCTCCACTCTTTACCTTTAAATTTTATCTTTTTACCTGCTGATTTTTCACTCGCCACGGGAATCAGTTCTGTTACCGGGAATTTTCTCTCTTCCAGAACTTTAATCATGTTTCTGCCAACCAGTCCGGTTGCCCTACAACTGCTACTTTCATTTTATGAATGTTTAATTTTTTCAGATTTATTGTTGAATAATTTTAAATGGACAGGATATCATTAAGCAATCCGGATGCGGTCTGTTTTGCTCCCGCACCTGCCCCGCGGATAACTATTCCTTGTGGATAAAACTCTGTGGTTAAGATAATTGCATTATCGCTGCCTTCTACATTATAGAATGGATGTTTTGCATCTACTGCCTCTATGCCAATGAAAATCTTGGCGTCCAGTTTTGCAACAAATCTTAATTTTTTTCCCCGCCTTTGAGGCTTCTTCATAAAGTTTTTTTAGACGAGGTTCATATTTCCCCTCAAAGAAAGGCTGATAGTTTAAATCACTGATATCCAGTTTGAATCCTGCCTCTCTGCTCAAAATTAAAAATTTTCTAAGCACATCTGTCCCGCTTAAATCTGTCTTTGGATCAGGCTCTGTGTATCCAAGCTCTTTTGCCTTTTCCACCAGCGCTGCAAAATCTTTTCCGCAGTAATTGCTTAATAAATAATTTAGAGTTCCCGATAGTATCCCCTCTATCTTTTTCACTTTGTCTCCGCTGTTAACAATCTGTTTTACAGTGCTTATAACAGGCAATGCAGCTCCAACGGTTGTTTCATATTTATATTTTGTCCCCTCTGTTCTTGCAACCTCAAATAGTTCTTTATATGAATCATAGGAGAGTGAGTTTGCAATTTTATTGCAAGCTGCTACTGCAATTTTGTGACGGAATAAATCTACGTAAGTGCCTGCAATTGACTTGCTTGAAGTGCAGTCTACAAATATGGAATTGCTTAAATTCAGCTCGCAGATTTTTTCTATATAGTTGCTGCCGGAATTTTTCTCTCCGGTTGCAAGGACTTTTTTTATATCCTCTTTTGACACCCCTTTTGCGTTCTTATTTCCCTTTTTATCTGACGGAATTTTTACACCGTCGCGAGCAGTAATATAATTTTTACTGTCAGATACTCCGCATATAACCAGGTCTTTGCCCAGCTGATTGGATATGAAGTCATGCTGTTTATTTATCATCTCTATCAGAGCGGAACCAACTGTGCCGCACCCTGCAAAGAACAAATTAATCCTTCTCCCTTTTCCGCTGAAAAATTCTTTATGAATGGCGCGGATTGCGGCTTTGACATCTTCTGTGTGAAGGACCGTTGAGACATTTTTTTCTGATGATCCCTGCGCAATTGCTCTGATGTTTATTCCTTCACGGCCCAGCGCATCAAACATTCTTCCGCTTGCACCGCTCTGATTTTTAAGGTCATCTCCAACCAGAGATATAATAGAGAAACCTTTCTCAACCTTTAGAGGATCTACTTTCCCAAGTGAAATTTCATAGGCAAACAGTTCATCTGCTGCCTTTTTTGCCTTTGCAGCATCAGATTCAGGAATTGCAATACACATTGTGTGAACAGATGATGCTTGAGTGATTAAAATTATATTGATGTTGTTTTGAGAAAGCACATCAAACAATCTGCTGGAGTAACCGGGCACGCCAACCATTCCGCTCCCCTCCATGCTAAGCAGAGCAATCTTGTCTGAACTGGAGATGCCTCTGATTTTTCCAATTCCTTCCGGCGGATTTTTTTCTATTAGAGTGCCGTCGTCCTCAGGGTCAAAAGTGTTTTTACATATATAGGAATGCCTTGTTTAACAACTGGTTGTATGGTTGGGGGATATACAACCTTTGCCCCAAAGTGTGAAAGTTCCAGCGCCTCTTTATATGATATGTTCCTTATTGGTTTTGCCTCCGGAACAATGCGTGGGTCTGCGGTCATCATGCCGTTTACATCCGTCCAAATTTCCAAAACTCTTGCCTGTGTTCCAACGGCCAAAATGGATGCTGTATAATCAGAACCTCCTCTGCCAAGTGTTGTTGTTCTTCCCTGGTCATCAGATGCAATGAAACCCGGGAGGATGTATAAATTATTGTGTGCGGTGCTGAAATATTTTTCAATGTTATTTGCGGTCTCTTCTTTCTTTACAACATTAGCTCCTGCTGAAACCTCTGTTTTTATGAGACTGCGGGAATCTTTCCATACATGGCTTATATTCAGAGATTTAAGCTTTGAACTTATAATCTTTGTAGAGAGCATTTCTCCAAAACTCATTATATGATCCAGACTGAGCGGACTAAGTTCTTTTAGCAAATAAACTCCGTTGCAAATCTCTCTAAGTTTGCCAAACAATTCCTTGCACTCGCTTTTTATTGGAGCGGAATCCTCCTCTGGAATAAGCTCTTTTATCAGCTCAATATGCCTTTGGTATAATGCTTCAATCTGCTGAGTATAAGAATTATCCTGCAACTGAGCAGCTTTTCCTATTTGAATCAGCGCGTCTGTAGCTCCGCTAATTGCGGATGCAACCACGGCGGTTTTATCTCTCTTAATTTTCTTTTTTACTATGGCAATCACTCTGTTTATATTCTCTGCATTTGCAACAGAGCTGCCCCCAAATTTAAGTACCTGCATACTAAAAATTGCCTTGCGGCATTATTTAAATGTTCTTATCTTTGACACTGTTCTTTAACGCTTTTTGTATCTGTTTGTATTCCAGCAGGAAACCGTCGTGACCAAAATCTGATTTTATCTTAATAAATTTTCCGCTCCCTGTTAGTTTTGTTATTTGACTCGGAACTGCGGCAGCAGCATGTGTGCTCTGCAATAAATTTTTGCTCGCTGCCACGGGAATAAAATATCGCTGTCAATTCCAATGCACAAAACTTTTGCTTTAATCTTTGCCAGCGCCTTTTCCACACCTCCGCGTCCGCGGCCAACATTTTGGCTGTCAAAAAGATTAACCATTGCAAGATATGAATAAGCATTGAATCTTTTCTCTAATTTTTCTCCCTGATGGCGCTGATATGATGATTGCTCTGTGTTCCCAAAGAGAGTTTATATCTGGGTCTTGCTGAGTTGAGTTGTAACCTTTGCAACTTCTGTAGGAGATGAGCGCAACGGTGCGGGCGGCTCCCATTCCTTTAAGTCCGCCTGTAATCACAAATTTTTCTTGCCTTTTGTTTGGACTTGTGCATATTCCTCATTGCCGAATGTTCCGTCTGCCTCCAATATCATTCTCTGGCTCTCATTAAATGCTGTTTCCCAGGGGGTAACGCGAGCGCTAGTGGCAATGAACGCGGCATTTTTTATTACATCCGGGTACATAATGCTCCACTCTACCGCCTGATATCCTCCAACAGAGCCTCCTATAATCAAATCTATTTTTTGATGCCAAGATGCTTGCGCAGCAGTTCCAAAAAATTAACTTCATCTCTTACCGTAACTTTTGGAAAACTAAGCAGATAAGGCTTGCCGGTTTTTGGATTCACGGAAGCGGGGCCGGTGGAGCCATAGCAGCTTCCAAGCAAATTTGCGCATACAATTGTGTACTTGCGCGGGTCAAAAAACTTTCCCTCTCCAACCAGAGTATCCCACCACTCAGAAGGATCAGAATTTGCTGTCAGCGCGTGAGTTATCCAGATAACTTTCTTCTTCGCGGCAGTTTTCTTATGAGTTTCGCTCCGGGTTCCCGGAACTCTTTTGATATGTGGTAGCATATCTCCAGCTCCGGCAAGGACTCCCCGCTCTCCAGCTTAAAAGGTTTGTTATATTTAAATAATCCTAAGCGCATTATCAAAGTCAGCAATAATGTCCTCTATATTTTCTATTCCAATGCAAAGCCGCAAAGTGCCTCCCGTAATTCCAACCTTATTAAGTTCCGCTTCAGATAATTCCGAGTGGGTAGATGTTGCAGGATGTGTAACTAGAGATTTATTGTCCCCCAGATTTGCAAGCAGCGTGAAAAGCTTAAAGCGTTCTACTACCTTGGCTGTCTGCTCTTTAGATGCTTTTAAATCTACAAAGATGATTCCGCCGAAACCGTTGTTTAAATATTTTACAGCGTTTTTATGTGTCGGATGACTCTCCAATCCCGGGTAGCATACCTTTGCAATTTTTGGATTTTTCTCCAGCCATTTTGCAAGTGCAAGCGCGTTATCGCAAACTCTTTGAACTCTCAGGGAGAGAGTCTCAACGCCCATTAGAAGCAGGAATGCGTTAAACGGGGAGAGACAACCTCCAAAGTTTGTAAGTCCTTCATACGCAAGCTGTGCGCTAAATGCACCCTTGCCGTATCTTTGCAGATAACTTTTGCCCCCAAGCGCAGATTGAGCCTCCGTGAACTTTGGAAATTTTCCGCAGCTCCCAATCAAAATTCCCCCCGTTAACTACAACTCCTCCAATTGTGTTGCCGTGTCCGCAAATCCATTTGGTTGCTGAGTGGGTAACTATGTTTGCTCCTTTTTCCAGCGGTCTGCACAAATATCCGCCGCATCCCTACGGTGTTATCTACTATCAGCGGAATATTATGTTTAGCAGCAACTTGCGCAAGCATCTCAAAATCCGGAACTGCCAGATTTGAGTTGGCAATAGTCTCTACATATATTCCTTTTGTTTTATCATCTATCAAAGATTCAACTTCATTGCGGTCATTGCATGAGCAAAATTTTACGTTGACTCCAAACTGCGGAAGCGTATTTTTGAACTGTCCGTAAGTTCCGCCGTAAAGAGAGATGGAACTAATAAGATTATCGCCGGCCTTGCAAAGCCCCTGCATTACAAGCCATTGCGCAGCAATTCCGGATGCGGCCGCCACTGCGTCATAACCTCCCTCCAGCGCAGCAATCCTTTTTGTAAAAGTATCAACGGTAGGGTTAACAATTCTTGAATAAGAGAATCCGTCTTTTTCATGAGCAAAAATTTTTCTCCCTTCTTCCACATTTTTAAATGCAAATGAAGCGCTCTGATAAATAGGGGTTGCGCTTGCTCCCGTAGTTGGGTCGGGGGTATTGCCCGCATGTACCTGCAAAGTCTCAAACTTATAATTTGACATATCTTTTTTATTTTAAAATTTTCTGTCGCGACAGATATTAATGTTTCTGTTTTATTGAATTGCTGAGCGCGAAAAAAGTTTGGCGCTCTTGTAAATAAAAAGACCCGTACCTCCTTTGGTACAGGCCCTTATAATGTTTGATAAGGGTAATTGGAAAGCATCTTAGCGATGCATTCGCATGGACATTTGATAGCCGCGCTGCACTCCCTCCGCTAGATTGGAGAGCGTGTTTAAAAAGAATATTTGCGCATTAATGTTCATGTTTGCTTTCAGTTTGCAACTGCAAAGGTATAGATAATGCTTAAAAATGCAAAATTAATCCTTAATTTTTGCCAGCGCTTCTTTTAAAAGACGCTGTGCCGTTTGCTTGTCATTATAGATGCAAGGGCCTGTTACACAGCCGCCTTCACATGCCATAACTCTATGAAAGGAGCCGGAGCTTTGCCTGTTTTGCCGTAGACTTTTAGCAAGCTTACATTTTTCTTGTCCAGGTTAGTTACCTGCAAAGCGCTAAGCTGCTCATTCTTAAGAATGTATTTAACCGCTCCAATTACGCCGCCCGCTTTTGCAAAGCCATGAGCCGCTCTGTATGAGTTTATTGCAGGCTTGTATGGAGTTACTTTGTCTAAATCAATCCCAAGTCCGGCGAAAACGGAGCCAAGTTCTTCAAACGTAATTGCATAAGACACGTTAGGGTCATCTCTTGTCTCTTTTTTCTTTGCAAGACACGGGCCTATGAAAACTATTTGTGCGTTAGGATATTTCTTGTTAGCTATCAATGCCGTGTAATACATTGGAGAGCCGGCAGTTGAAATATGCGGAAGCATTTCCGGAATATGTTTTCTTGCAAGCTCAACCCACGCAGGGCAGCAACTTGTTGTCATGAAAGGTGCATTGTTTGCTATCTTTCTTTTTAGCTCTTCCGCCTCTGTGGAGGTTGTCTTCATTGCTCCTTCAGCGACCTCTATAACATCTTTAAAACCAAGCTGTTTTATTGCTCCATATACATTTTCTATCGGGGCGCTGAACTGTGACAAAATGGATGGAGCAACTATCGCGACCATCTCATTTCCCTTCTTAAGTCTCTGCAGCACATCAAAAATTTGAGAGACTTCAAATATGGCTCCGAACGGACACGCATTAATACATTTGCCGCAATAAATACATTTGCTCTCATCTATATGCTCAATTCCGTTCTCATCTTTGCTGATTGCCTTAACCGGACATGATTCCTCGCATGGTACTGGTATATAGACTATTGCATGGTACGGACAACTTTGGAAACATTTCCCGCAGCTGATGCAAAGGTCATGGTCTATCTCCGCCTGCCCCAGCTTGTTGAAATTTATCGCGTGCTTTGGGCAGTTCATATAGCACATCCTGGCAACGCAGCCTCTGCAAAGGTTTGTAATCTCGTAGTTTACCTGAACGCAAGAAGAACAGGCCTCGTCAATTACGCAGACCAGATTCTCCTTGGAAGTATCTTTTCTTTCCAGCGCTTTTTTGGCATACCATGACAACGGAGTAAGCTCGTCAGTCTCATCATTCATATCAAAGCCCATAAGAGGGAAACTTTTGTACTTCCATACAGCTCTCTCTTTATGAATGCAGCATCTTCCGCGCACTTTTTCCCCTTTGGGACTGAGCTTGATAGGAAGACGGTCTATTTCCTCAACCAGCTTTCCTCGGTTCCACATCTCCACCAGCTTTGCTAAAAGCTCCTGGCGGACTATCATAACGTTGTTAGTAAATGCCATATCGGGCGCAAATATACCTATTTGTATATTTTCTTCAAAAAATCGTAACTTCGTGGTGTCTAAAGAGGAAACTAAACTAGAACTAAACACATACTTATGAATAAATTCTACAAAAGATTTTTAGCGGCTGCAATCATGTTGCCGGCTCTTTTTGTTGCTTACCAAACAAGCGCACAAGAGTTTGACCGTCACATAGAAAAAACCACATTTGTTCCAAAGGGACAGTATCTTGCGGGTGCAACTTTTACTTACGATGAGTACACTGCAAATGATTACGAGTTCCTTGCGGTTAATGACCTTAACGGCAGCAAATCCTCTATAAGAGGTACGGCGTACGTAGGATATTTCTTTAAAGAGAACATGGCGGCAGGTTTGAAGTTTGCTTATAGAAGGAGCAGACTTAGCGCGGACAAGTTCAATTTTAATTTATCAGATGACTTTGATATTGACGTTCATTCTTTCTATACAAAGACTCAAATGTTCTATGGCACAGCGTTTTTGCGCAATTACATCGGACTTGGAAAGAGCCGCAGATTTGGATTGTTTAATGAAGTTGACCTGACTCTTGGCGGAGGACAGGGCAAGACCCGCAACGGAGATGGAGATGAGCTGGAGGGAAGTTATCAGGATATCTATGAGGCACAGCTTGGTATGTCACCGGGCCTTGTTGTATTTGTAGACAATCATATTGCAATAGAGGCATCAGCTAATGTAATAGGCTTTGATTACACACATTACAAGCAGACTAAAAACCAGGTCTATCATAATTCTCTTAATCACACAAGCGCAAATCTTAAAATTGATTTGTTCTCTATTAATCTGGGTGTCAGCTTCTACCTGACTCCAAGCTGTTTTAAGAGAAACAAGAAGTAATATATTAATCGCGACAGATTTTGTGCCGGAGCAAATGTGAGATTAAGTGAGAGATTGAATAGAGGTTAAGTGAGAGATTAAGTGAGAGATTGAGTGAGAGATTGAACAGAGATTAAGTGAGAGATTGAATAGAGATTAAGTGAGAGATTGAATAGAGATTAAGTGAGAGATTGAACAGAGGTATAAATGTGAGATTAAGTAAAAGATAATTAAATAACTGTCGGGAATAAAAATATAAAATGAGAAAATTTAATATGAAACATAGAGGTAATTTTTTAACGGTCTGCCTGCTTGCCGCTGCTGTTACTTTTGCTGCAACGGGCTGCTGGAAAGATGATTCGCCTTATCCAAATGAGAAGGCGGCGTTTACATCTTTCTCAGTAAGAGGCGCAATTTCTACCAGAATAAGTCCAAATGAGCTTAAGGTTTACGTAGAGCTTGCGGACTCCGTAGACATTGAGAATGTGTTGCTTACAAATGTTGCTTTTAATTATGACAATACTACGATTTCTCCCGAAATTAAAGAGGGGAGTTATCTTAATATGTCTTCCGATTTGAGCTACACTTTGACAACTTACAAAGATTACGTTTGGACCATTGTAACTACTCAAACTATTGAGAGATATTTTAATGTGGACAAGCAATATGGCGCCGCAACTTTTGATGTGGCAACGCACACTGCAACTATACAAGTTTCTCCTGCGCAGCCGCTTAATTCAATTGTTGTAAAGGCTGCAAAACTTGGAAATTATGGTTCAACTATAACTCCTGACCCTAAGACAGTTACAGACTTCTCTTCTCCTGTTCAGTTTACGGTAAATCATAAAGGAAAGAGTCAGATATGGACTGTAAAAGTTTCTCAATCCTCAGAGGAAATCAGTACCGGCAGCGTCAATGCTTATGCAAAGCACGCAGACGTTGACGGAGATTTTACTATCGGTAACGGAACTCCTTCCTTCCAATATAAGAAGGCGTCTGATTCTGATTGGATAACTCTTCCTTCCGCTGATGTGACTGTTAGCGCGGGACACATGACCGCCACTATTTCTGACCTCGAGCCGGAGACTGATTATCAGTATATTGCAATATGCGGTTCTCAGGCGGGAAATATAAAGACCTTTAAGACGGAAGCTGCAACTCAATTGGATAATTCCAGTTTTGATAATTGGTATCGCGACGGCGTCACCTGGTATCCTAATATAGATTTGACTAGTGCTCATTATATTTGGGACTCAGGCAACAAGGGAGAAAATTCTTTGGGAGAGAAAAATCCAACTTGTCCTGAAGAGAGTATTGTTGTGAAAGGCAAAGCGGCTAAGCTGCAATCACTTTCTATTGTTTCAGTATTTGCTGCAGGTAACTTGTTTACAGGACATTATGTCTCAACGACAGGTCTGAGCGCAAAGCTTTCATTTGGAATTCCATTTACTTCACGTCCTCAAGGGTTGCACGGTTACTATAATTACCAGCCTGGCAAAGTTGATAAAACAGACTCACCTTATGAGAGTTACAAAGGCACAACAGATACTTGCCAGATATACGCATTGCTTACAGATTGGGCGGAACCATTCATCGCAAACTCCGCAACCAAAACATTTATAGACTATTACAATGACCCAAATATCATAGCAAGATGTCAGCTTCTGGACGGCTCAAACACAGGAGGTTACAAGGAATTTAATCTGACCTTCAATTACGTCAGCACCACAAGAATTCCAAAATACATCCTGGTAGTTGCCACCTCCAGCCACAAAGGAGACTACTTCACAGGCAGCACTCAATCAATCTTGTATGTAGATGAATTTTCACTAGTTTATAAATAAACATATTTGCAGCCGCGCCGCAGGCGCATGCCTTTCGCGTGCTTTTCGTACGCTTTTCGCACGCCTTTCGTACGCTTTTCGCACGCCTTTCGCACGCCTTTCGCACGCTTTTCGTACGCTTTTCGTATGCTTTTCGTACGCCTTTCGTATGCTTTTCGTACGCTTTTCGCATGCCTTTCGTACGCTTTTCGCACGCCTTTTAATTGCTGCAACTCTTTAGACCACTTGATTGCCAGCGTACTTTGTGCGCTGGCAATTGTGTTTTGCTCACAGAGAGTGTAGATCACCTTTGTAACTTGCTGGCCTGATCCGTGCAATCTAAATACCTAATAATAAGCAAATTATAAAACATCCTCATTTGCCAATTGAGGATGTTTTATAATATTCGGAAAATCAGCGCAATGCGTTCTATGGTTCAGGCCAGCAAGTTACAGCGTACCCTCTGTATGTACCTGTAGAGGCTTTTCGCTCCAACCTCTCCTATCCTCTCCAAATTTTCACCTCAACTTTGTTCCAAATCACATGAACACCAACAAACATCTGTCGGGAACTTAGAACATCACAACTTTTTTATACGCCATTAAAACAATTTGTTTTTTGTGCAGAACAAGCATAAAGGTAAATCTGAATGTTTTGATCAATTGGCTTGACAAACAGCTACATGCAGATGTATATTGCTCAAAAAAATTAATGCTATGAAAACAACATCAACAATGAAAATTAAGGAAGGTGCGCCGGCTCAAACTAAAACCTGTGTGCCAGATGTCAATGTGCAAGATATCCATGATTTGAAAATCATAGAGGACTCTCAAGGTGGTGACTCTCAAGCTGAGGATTCCAAAGGTGTGGACTCTCAAGGTGTGGACTCTCAAGGTGGTGACTCTCAAGCTGAGGATTCCAAAGGTGTGGACTCTCAAGGTGGTGATTCTCAAGGCGAGGATTCTACGGTGCAAAGCTGGCAGGAGCAATATGAATATGATGATTGGCACGAACGAGTTTCGGCGGACCAGCAGGTTTTTGATGAGTTGGGAATTGACGATTTTGGATTTAATAATGATGCCTTAATTGTTAGTAGTCACAATCTTGTGAGGATGGATGAATTAAAGAGTTGTGGTGAAGATGTGTTTCATATTCTTGTAAGGGGTAATGATGGACGGGCTATTTTTTTCAGTGATTATGATTACAAGAAATTCTTATGGCTTTTGAACAGGTGTCTAATCAAGTCAAATTCAAGAATTTATGCCTTTGTGCTTATGACTAATCATGCGCACCTTTTAGTGAGAAGTGCTGATGTTCATTATATAGTGACGTCCCTGGTATGTGGCTATGCGGGTTATGCTCATACAAGATATAAGAATAATGTTGCAAGCGCGGAAAAATCTGTCGGCGACAACTATTCATTTAATAAGAATAAATATTGTAATACATTGAGCGGCAAGTTATTTGAAACACCTGTGAGAATATATAAGGCAAGCAATTTAGACTATCAGCTGGACCTTATCAGTTACATAATTAACAATCCAATACTTGCCGGAATGTGCGTGAGACCAGGAGGTTACAAGTATAGCTCATATTTGTTTTATACAACTCGTTCCACAAGTTTGGCGCAAATTATTTCCGTGGACACAAAATTTTTCTTTGACAATTTTAAGACTCTCGACAGATTTAATAATTTGCGCGGGAGTAAGCTGGTTTATCAGAAGAGACTCAAGAAGTTAAAACTTTCCTTGCGGAGAAGGTTTGGGGAAATTGCGGAGCATGCCTGGCAGGATGGGGACAAGAGTGAGATGTAACTTACGGCGTCATACATGACAGCTACTTGTGGTATGAACTGGCTCAGCGATAGTATTTTATGTCATGCTAGGCGCAGTTTAGCGTAATCAAAGCCGGTTTAGCGGAACTCAACATCGCTTAGCATAACCAAGCCCGGAGTAATAAACCCAGCTTAATGAAACTTGGCAGATATTAAAAAAGCCCGCGAATTCCGCGGGCTTTTTTAATTCATAATAGAAACAGAACCTTATTTCTTGAACTTCTGGTTCAGCAATTCAATCATCTTGATTACGGAGTAGGAAACTCTGGTGCCGGGGCCGAATATTGCAGCGGCGCCGTCTTTGTAAAGTTCATCATAGTCTTGTGCAGGAATTACTCCTCCAACAACTACCATAATGTCTTCTCTGCCCAGTTTCTTAAGCTCTTTAATTACCTGAGGAACAAGTGTTTTGTGGCCTGCTGCAAGAGATGAAATTCCAATGATGTGAACGTCATTCTCAACAGCTTGTTTTGCAGCCTCCGCAGGTGTTTGGAACAATGGTCCCATATCTACGTCAAAGCCGCAATCTGCGTAGCCGGTTGCAACTACTTTGGCACCTCTGTCATGACCATCCTGACCAAGTTTTGCTATCATGATTCTTGGCTGACGGCCCTCTTTCTTTGCAAAGTCCGCAACCATTTTCTTGGCTTTCTCAAACTCTGCATCTTTCTTAACTTCAGATGAATATACGCCTACGTTCATACGGATTTTTGCTGTGTATCTTCCAACTACTTTCTCACAAGCGTCTGAAATTTCTCCAAGAGATGCGCGTGCTTTTGCCGCCTCAACTGCAAGCTCAAGCAAGTTGCCTTTCTTGGTCTTCACCGCTTCTGTTATAGCTGCAAGACACTGTTCAACTTTCTGATTGTCTCTATTCTTTCTCAACTCTTCCAGTCTGGCAATCTGCTGATTGCGGACTTTAGTGTTGTCAATGTCAAGAATCTTGATAGGGTCCTCATGCTCTAATCTGTACTTGTTCAAGCCAATGATATTCTCCTCTCCGGAGTCAATTCTGGCCTGCTTGCGTGCAGCTGCTTCCTCAATTCTCAACTTAGGAATTCCAGTTTCAATAGCTTTTGCCATTCCGCCAAGTTTCTCAATCTCCTGAATGTGCGCCCATGCTTTGTGAGCCAGTTCATTTGTCAGAGACTCAATGTAATATGAGCCTGCCCAAGGATCAATTGATTTGCAAACTGCAGTCTCCTGCTGAATGTAAAGCTGAGTATTTCTTGCAATACGTGCAGAGAAATCTGTCGGGAGCGCAATAGCCTCATCAAGCGCATTGGTGTGCAAAGACTGAGTGTGTCCCAGCGCTGCCGCCATTGCCTCAATGCAAGTTCTTGCAACATTATTAAATGGGTCTTGCTCTGTTAATGACCATCCGCTGGTTTGGCAGTGTGTTCTCAGCGACAGAGACTTAGTGCTTTTAGGATGGAACTGGTTAACCAGCTTTGCCCACAACATTCTTGCTGCGCGCATCTTGGCAATCTCCATAAAGTGGTTAGTACCAATAGCCCAGAAGAATGACAGACGCGGTGCAAATTTATCCACCTCAATGCCCGCCTTGATTCCGGTTCTCAAATATTCAAGACCGTCTGCAAGGGTATAAGCCATCTCAATATCATTGGTTGCTCCCGCCTCCTGCATGTGGTAGCCGGAGATAGAAATAGAGTTGAACTTAGGCATATACTTGGAAGTATAAGCAAATATATCTCCGATGATTTTCATAGAGAACTCAGGAGGATAGATGTAAGTGTTGCGCACCATAAACTCCTTAAGGATATCATTTTGTATAGTTCCCTGCATCTCTTCCAGCTTGACTCCCTGCTCCAAACCCGCTACAATGTAGAAGGCAAGAATAGGAAGAACGGCTCCGTTCATTGTCATTGATACGGACATTTTTCCAAGAGGAATCTGGTCAAACAGAACCTTCATATCCTCTACGGAACAGATACTTACGCCGGCCTTTCCAACGTCGCCGACAACTCTTGGATTATCTGCGTTGTATCCTCTGTGAGTAGGAAGGTCAAATGCAACTGACAGACCTTTTTGTCCCGCTGCAAGGTTTCTTCTGTAGAACGCATTGGATTCTTCCGCTGTGGAAAAACCTGCGTATTGTCTTACGGTCCAAGGTCTTTGAACATACATTGTGCTGTAAGGACCTCTTAAGAAAGGAGGAATTCCGGCAGCATAATTCAAATGCTCCATCCCTTCCAAATCTTTCTCCGTATAATTTGTCTTAACCTCTATTTTTTCCGGTGTCAGCCACTCGCTCTCTTTCAGCTTAATAGGAGCGCTGTTGTCTTTATATAATATTTCTGAAAATTTTGGTCTCATATTATCTCCCTCCTATTTAACTCCAAGTTTAGTCTGATACTCTGTAAGTGTCTCAAGAACATTGCTCTTTACGCTGATAAAATTCTTGATACCTTTTGCCATCAAATCATCTTTGCATGCAGGCTCGCCGGCAACAACTACTATTGCCTTCTTGCCCGCAAGTTTTGCAATCTGAGGAACTGCATCTGCGTATTCATCATCAGATGAGCATGCTACAAGAATGTCCGCCTTGGCCTTAAGACCTGCTTTAACACCCTCTTCCGCAGATTCAAATCTGTTGTTATCTACAACCTTGAATCCTGCTACTGCAAAGAAGTTGCATGCAAACTGAGCTCTTGCCCTGCACATTGCAAGATTACCGTAAGTAATCATGAATGCTACCGGACGCTTTGCAGCTCTGTCTGTCTTAAACCTCAATGCCTCAAATGCCTGAGCGCCTCTGTATTTTTCCAGCGGACGTCCCAGCATCTTTCCCTTCTTTGCAGGTGCTGCACCGCGGGTTACAACTTTCTTTGTAACATCTTTGTCGGCAACCTCTATGAAGTTAGGGAACTGATTGGTTCCAAGGATATTATCTCTTCTTGTTGCAATGTTGGAATCTCTCTTTGCAGAAGTCTCTTTAACAGAAGCCTGAATTGTATCGGCCTTGAATGCCTCTACATATCCGCCCGCGTTTTCAACTTTGTTGAACAAATCCCAAGCTGCTTTTGAAATAGAATCCGTTAATGTTTCAACATAATAAGAACCTGCCGCAGGGTCCACAACTTTATTGAAATGAGACTCGTCCATCAGCAAAGACTGAACGTTTCTTGCAATTCTGTTGCTGAACTCGCCCGGTTTTCTAAACGCATGATCAAATGGAAGAACCTCCAGAGAATCAACTCCCGCAATTGCAGCGCTCATAGATTCTGTAGTGTCTCTCAACATATTGATGTATGGGTCATAAACCGTTTGATTCCACTGGCTTGTAACGGCGTGCGCTTTAATTTTTGCGCTGTTGTCGCTCTTTGCGCCATAGGCCTTTACAATGTTAGCCCACAGCATTCTGGCAGCGCGGAACTTTGCAATCTCCATAAAGTAGATGCTCCCGACAGAGAATGTAAATTTGATTCTCTTTGCCGCCTCATCAGCCTTAACTCCAGCCTCTTTAAGAAGGTTAAGATATTCGCTGCCCATTGCCATACCGTATCCAAGCTCCTGGCAAATGCTTGAGCCTGCATCATTGAATGCATAAGTGTAAACACCTACAACCCTGATATTTGGATAATCTTTTACCATTTCAATTGCCTTTGCAAGCAATTTTGCCGCAGCTTTCTTGTCATATAACCCTGTGGCGTTAAGCTCTTTAAGAGGGTCATAATCAAAAGAAGCATTGACAGCGGAAGGCTTAACCTTCTGCTCTGCAACAACTCCCAGAAATGCCTTAAGCACGCTCAGCTCTTTGCATCCGGTGAAATTAACTTCAACGTCCGCAAGAGAAATGTCCTTAAGCAAAGTCTTCATGGAAGCTTTGGTAACACTCTTTGTCTGTGAAAAATTAAAGCCGGCTGCGGTGACTCCCTTCATTAATCCGTCGAGAGCTAAAGAGTTGGCTTTCTTAAAGTTGTCTTTGACCTCATAGTCCTGTCTTATAAGCCAGGTGTTGTCATCTTTTGTGCCTCTTACAAACGGGAACAAGCCCGCCTCTCCACCAAGATGCTTAAGCCCCTTAAGGTCCTCCGCGCGGTAGTAAGGCTGAACGGAAAACCCTTCTAGAGTTCTCCAAACCAGCTTTTTCTGATAATCGGCACCTTTCAAATCTTTTATGATAGCTTCCTCCCATACCTGTTTGGGAACCGGAGGAAACTCAGCAAATAACTTCTCTGCCATATTTATTTAACTGTTAGTTTTTGATTGGTGTATTTTTACCCGGAAATCCTTACTGCCGGGCATCTGACAAAGATAACAAAAATCTTATCCAAAATTTTGCGTGCAAGCAATTTTTACCTACTTTTGCAACCCAATAAAAAATGGCCGGTACGGCCCATCAAAAGGAGGTGGCAACATTTAATGATTATTGTACCAATTAAGGACGGAGAGAACATAGAGAGAGCTTTGAAGAAATTCAAACGCAAATTTGAGAAGACAGGAGTCATTCGCGAGCTTCGCGACAGAAAGACTTTTGAGAAACCGTCCGTTAGAAGACGTGATGAGATTAAGAAAGCGATTTACGTTAAACACCTTCAGATTAATGAGGAATAAATAAAAGCCGGTTTTTGCCGGCTTTTTTATTACCTTTGAGATATGGGCAGGGTAGAGGATTTCATAGATTTTCTTAGGGTGCGGAAGCGGTATTCTCCGCGGACGCAACAGCTTTATGCAGATGCTATTAAGCGGTTTTATGAGTATATGTATCGCGACAGTTTGCCTGCCGCCGGTACGGAGCCGGCCGCCGGAACCGGACTGCCCGGCACTGAGGAGGAGAGGCTGAAGCTGCTGACACCGTTGAACTTGCGCGGGTTTGTGGCTGACGGCCTGGAGAAGGGGCTCAACCCGGAGACCATGAATTTGATGTTGAGCGGCTTAAGTACGTACTGCAATTACCTGCTGAAACAGAATGGTTTGCAGAGCAATCCCGTTAAGGAAATCTTCAGGCCAAAAGAAAAAAAGCGTTTGCCTGAATTCTATACTCAAGACGCAATGGCCGAATACCTTAACAGACCTGTCGGGGACAACTATGAGGCTTTAAGAGACAGGACCGTTGTGATGCTGATTTACGGTACCGGCATGAGGCGTGCAGAGGTGACGGGTTTGACAATAGGCAACCTGGATATTAGCCGCAGTATCTTTAAAATTGTCGGAAAAGGAAATAAGGAGCGAGAGATTCCCGTAATCCCTTCTCTTTTAGAGAATCTTTTAGTATATTTACAATTAAGAAATAAGACCTTTCCTCAGTGTGAGACTGATGCTTTTTTCTTGACAAATAAAGGCGATAAGATTTACCTGAAGTTTGTCAATGACATAGTAAAGAAAGAATTGACAGGTTTGAAAGGGTTTAGCGGAAAGAAATCGCCGCACGTGCTCAGGCACTCTTTTGCAACAGCGCTGCTTAATAACGGGGCTGACCTCAACAGCATTAAGGAAGTTCTTGGACACTCGTCGCTGGCTGCTACACAGGTCTATACGCATAACTCTTTTGAACAGTTGAAAAAAGTATATTTAACTGCTCATCCCAGAGCAAAAAAAGGAGGTTGATTTATGGATATCAGAGTACAATCTGTGAAATTTGATGCCGATGATAAGTTATTGGCATTTGTGAACAAGAAAGTGGAGAAGCTTTCAAAATTCTTTGACGGATTTTTAAAGGCCGATGTCACACTTTCACTGCTTCCGGATAATCTTAATAAAGAGGTGAAAATCAGGTTGCAGGTTCCGGGTGACGATATTTATGTGACGAGGAATGCAAAATCTTTTGAGGATGCAGTTGTGGACTGCACAGATGTTTTAAAAGGGCAGCTGGTAAAGATGAAGGAAAAGAAATTCGGCAAGTAAAAGTGAATATGTTTGCGGAAGTTGCGCATGCAATGATGAGATTCCGCAGGAGCAGTTGAGGTCTCTTAAAAGAACATGTTCACGATATCATCAGAATTAATATTGGCAAAGTAAGCGTCTGAATTTAAGGCGCTTACTTTTTTTGTAATAGCCTCCTTGGTGTGGACGGTCCCAATCATGTTTTTTATGAAATCCTCTGTTTGCGCCGTGAAAAAATAATCTCCGCTAATGTTCAAATCAGTTATAATACCGTCATTTACAGTAAAATAAAATTCAAGTATGCCGCCGCTGAATTTTCTTATGTTGCTGAGGCTGTATTGCGGAGAGCTGCCAAAATTCCAGCAATCAGTTGAGTATTTGATGTTTTTAAGGGTCACGACAGCTTCATTTTCCGATTTGCTCAGTTCATATTTTACCGCTTTGTCTTTTCCATTCCAGTGTTTGCAGACATAATCTCCAAGAAAATCTTTGAACCAAAGAACATCCTTTTTCTCCTTAATATGTTCCTTGATGTTGGTCACTCTGCTGCGGTTAGATTGCACCGCCTTGCCTATAAATTTTTCCGGCCTGCTCTTTAATGCTGAGGCAAGGTTGCTCATTGATGAATCAAACAGAAGGGTACCATGCTGGAGCACCCTGTCTTTCCAAATGCAAACTGCATTGCCGGAGAATTTTTTACCCTCTATAAGCAAATCATTGCGCCCCTCCAGATATGCCTTAACTCCCAATGAATTAAGAGCTTCCAGAATTGGTGCAGTGTATCGCCTGAACATTGCGGAGGTGTCTTCTCCAGGAGTTCTTTCTTGTATGAAAGTAAAATTTATATTCCCTAAATCATGAAAAACTGCGCCGCCTCCTGTGAGTCTTCTTACTACTTTTATGTTATGCTCTTTTACATAATCAACATCAATTTCAGCCAAAGTATTTTGATAGCGCCCTACAATAATTGCATTGTCATTTCTCCACAGTCTGAAGATTGGTTCTGTTTTATATTTAAGAAGATACTCCTCTTCTGCAAGATTTCTGTAAGGATCAACGGATATATCAGAGATGAAGAGCATGAGTAGATAAACTTTTAATAGATAGTAATTTATGTGGTTTGGCTTCTGGTGTGCGCACTGCAATTATTAAAGTATTGCAAGTAAATTTTCCTTGCCAGAAAATAAATCCCAAGACCAATTGCGTACCCAAGAATTGCACCGCAAATTACATCTCCCGGGAAATGTTTCCCCACATAAATTCTGCTGTAACTTACCAGTATTGCAATAAAAAATATGAGCCATGTGTACCACTTTTTTCTGATGAATAAAGTTGTTATTGCAGCAAGCCCAAAGAAGTTTGCAGCGTGGTTGGAAACAAATCCGTACATGCCTCCGCGTCCTGTGATAAACCGTGCAATATTCTCAGTTGCAGGGTCATGGCTAGGCCTTAATCTGTGCACCAGCGGCTTAATTATGCTTGCGGAAATTTGGTCAGTTAGCAGAAATGTGAGCATGGTTGCGGCTAAAATGAAGAGAGCTATTTTCCAGCCTCCTGCAATAATGAAATCACTTTGAGTTCCGGCATTATTTAAATTATTATGCGCGCAAGAATTATTTAGCTCGCTGCTCTTTTTGAATGGATTGCTCAAGTTGTATTCCTTCTTATATAGCAGATACACAAACAGCAGAACATAAAAAGGAATCCAAGTATAAGCGCTTGTAACAAATGTCATCACGGGGTCAAGCCACGGGGTGTGTGCTCCGTTGATTAATAGAAACAATTGTTTATCAAGCTCTAACATATTTTATTTCTGCAAAGACTCCCAGATTATATCCTTAAGTTCCTTAAGTCCTTCTCCCGTCACGGATGAGATAAAAACATAAGGTACCTTTTTAGGCAAGTGCTTTTTAATCTCTTTCTCCAATTCCTTATCCAGCAAGTCACATTTTGTTACTGCCAGTATGCGCTCTTTATCAAGAAGTTGCGGATTGTATTCTTTTAGTTCATTCAGCAGAACTTTATACTCTTTGGAGATGTCCAGGTTTTCAGCGGAGACCATAAACAGCAAAATAGAGTTTCTCTCTATATGCCTTAAAAATCTGTAACCCAGTCCTTTTCCTTCATGAGCACCCTCAATGATTCCGGGAATATCCGCCATTACAAAAGATTTCTCATCATAGTATTTTACAATTCCTATGCTTGGCTCAAGTGTTGTAAAAGGGTAATCGGCAATTTTTGGATGTGCTGCGGAAATGCTTGATAATAAAGTAGATTTGCCGGCATTGGGGAATCCTACAAGTCCTACATCTGCCAAGATTTTAAGCTCCAGGATGAACCATCCCTCTTGTCCCGGTTCTCCCGGCTGCGCAAATCTTGGGGTTTGACGTGTTGCGGTTTTAAAGAATGTATTGCCCATTCCGCCGCGTCCTCCGGGTAGAATTACAACCTCCTCTCCGTCTACGGTGATTTCTCCAACAACCTCTCCTGTCTCTGCTTTTTTAGCAATGGTGCCCAGCGGTACATTCAAGATAATATCCTGAGCATCAGCACCTGTGCAAAGAGCTCCTCTGCCGTTGCCGCCATTCTCAGCATCAATATGTTTTCTGTATTTAAGGTTAATCAATGTCCACTGGCTGTGGTCACCTCTCATAATAATGCTGCCGCCCTTGCCGCCGTTACCTCCGTCGGGACCACCTTTCTCCACAAACTTTTCCCTCCGGAAATGCATTGAGCCTGAGCCGCCTGCACCGGATGTTAGGTGAAGTTTTACATAATCTACAAAATCTGTATTAGGCATAATTGTTCCTCCCGACAGTTAATTTAATACTCTATAATGGTTGCTGTTTCTGCAAATTGTTCTTATTGCATCTCTTTTGAGATGGAATCAAATACCTCATCCACAGACTTTTCTCCCTCTATCTCATAATATTTGCCCGCCTTTTTGTAATAATCTATCAATGGCTCTGTCTCTCTGTGGTAAGTATCAATTCTGTTTCTAATTATCTTTTCATCTGCGTCATCTTTGCGCCCTTCAACGTTTGCACGGTACTTGATTCTCTTTCCAATAGTATCATCCTGAATTTTAAGGGAGATAACTTTTGTGACCTCCGATTTCATTCCTGTCAAAATTTTATCAAGCATTTTTGCCTGGGCAATAGTGCGTGGAAAACCATCCAGGATAAATCCCTTAATATCCTTATTATCAGCAAATACGTTCTTTATCATTCCAACCACAACCTCATCCGGAACAAAATCTCCGGCTTCAATTAAACTCTTTGCCTTTAGTCCCAATTCTGTTTTTTTTGCAATTTCGTTTCTCAAAAGGTCTCCTGTGGAAATATGTTTAAGATGAAACTTCTCCACCATCTTTTTTGCTTGTGTTCCTTTTCCTGCCCCCGGAGGACCAAATAAAATGTAATACTTCATTGTAATGACTTTTGTTTTAATATTTTATATCTGTCGCGATAAATATTATTTTTTATTTATCAGCAACCGTTTTTGAGTTTCCTCCTCATCCAATACGTAAATATCTTTATACTGCCTACCCAACTGATTGTAATCCAGACCAAAACCAACTATGAAATCATTAGGGATAACTTTGGCGTAATAATCTATTTTTACACTACCCTTGTATGAAGATGGCTTGTAAAGCAGCGTGCATACCTTAATATCTTTTGCGCCGGCATCTCTTAAAATTTTGTCCATCTCCATAATTGTTCCGCCTGTGTCAACAACATCCTCAACTACTATAACTGTCTTATCCTTAACGCTTTTAGTTAATCCCATAATTTGTTTTACCTCTCCTGTGGAAGATGTTCCCTCATAAGAGGCAAGACGGATAAATACAATATCGCAAGGGAAATTTATCCTCTTCATAAGGTCCGCGGTGAACATAAAAGAGCCTGTAAGAACGCCTAAAAAAATAGGGGTGTCAACACCGGCAAGGTCTTCATTAATGCTCTTTGCTACCTTATCAATAGCTTTCTCTATTTTTGCATAAGGCAAATACATTTTAAAGCATTTGTCGTACAATTGTATTCTTTTCATATAGTTTGTTTTAGATTTTACTTTTTGGCATAGGTATTTGACAAAAATACTCAATTAAATAGGAAAAATGTAACTTTGCAAAAAATATAAAATATGAAACCACTTGTAAGCATAATTATGGGCAGCACTTCTGATTTGAAAATCATGGAGAAAGCGGCTGAATATCTAGATGAAATGGGAGTCCCTTTTGAAATTAACGCTCTTTCCGCGCACAGGGTACCCGATATGGTTGCTGATTTTGCCAAGAATGCTCATAAGAGGGGTATTAAGGTAATTATCGCAGGAGCCGGCGGAGCAGCTCATCTTCCGGGAGTTATAGCAGCAAGCACACCTCTTCCGGTGATTGGTGTCCCTATAAATTCCTCAAATTCAATACATGGCATTGATTCAATCCTTTCAATTCTTCAAATGCCTTCCGGAATTCCTGTTGCAACAATGGCCGTTGATGGTGCAAAAAATGCCGCAATATTTGCAGTCCAAATACTTTCCCAGTCTGATGCAGAACTGTTTGGCAAGTTTGTAAAATTCAAAGAGGAACTTGCTGGGAAAATTGCAAAGGCAAATGCAGAACTTAAAGAGGTAAAATATAAGTTTAAGACCAATTAGTAAAATTGTTTTTCTGGCAGGACAATTTATCTTCTCCTTTGATAAATTTATTTTCTTGCCGGATAAATTTACTTTATGGCCTGTCATTGTAAAAATGGCAGGCTATTTTTGCGCTCTAATCTATTCAAACATAGGAGGTATGGTATGGAGCGCAAGAATTTTCTCACCGGCAAAATTTTATTTGCCATTCTATTTATTTTTCTCCCGGCAGTTGTTTTTTCGCAGACGGACAAGTATCCGGAAATTGAAAAGGTGATAGAGCAAATATCTGACTACTACGATAATAGTCTTGATAATATTTCATCTGAAGGAGGAGTCTCCGCAGCGGATGCGGAGAATTCTTCTGCTCGGAACATGGAAGAGATTTTGGAATATTATGAAAGACTTAGGAAATATCCGCTAAATATAAACAGTGCGTCGCGCTCTGATTTGCAGAGACTTGTGCTGCTTACAGATTTTCAAATAGAGGCGCTCCTGGATTATGAAAAAAATCACGGACCTGTGATTTCATATTCTGAACTCTCTTTGCTTAACGGATATAATGAGGAGATAGTAAAGCTGTTGCGTCCATTCATTTATTTTGGAGATTCCGGCATAAGACCCGGAAATTTCTTTAAAGATTGCAGTTCTTCTTTTTATTCTAAATATGCGCGCAAAATAATTTGTTCCGGCGGCAAGACAAATTCTTCTGAAACAGAATTTGGAGACCCCAATTATATCCAGTTGAGATACAGGACAGTATGGCTGAATAAAGTTGAAGTGGCATTATTGGAGGAGAAGGATGCGGGTGAGCCGGCGGTTGAGAAAAACAGAATTCCGCTTGGGGACTTTATCTCCTTTAGCATTGCGTTGCGCAACATGAAATTTGTAAAGAGGAAAAATCCCGGCGTTAGCGGAGAGCCTGAAAAATTAAAAACTTTTGCAGTAGACAATTTGGTGATAGGGGATTTTTCCGCCAGATTCGGGCAAGGTCTAACACTTTGGAATTCATTTAATTTGCAAGGTGCGGAAGATATGTATGGGTTTTATAAAAGAGGTGAACCTGTCTCTCCATATACCTCTTCCGATGAGGAGAAATTCTTCAGAGGAGTTGCTGCCGAGCTTTCCTGCGGAAAATTAACGGTTTCATTGTTAGGGTCATACAAGGGCATTGATGCAAAGATTGCCCCAAACGGAAAGGAATATACTTCTATACTATCGGGAGGCATACATAACTCAAAATTATTATTGTCTGCAAAAGATGCAATGCATGAGGTAGTTACGGGGGCAAATGTTACCGCCCTTTTTAACAAGATTAAAATTGGTTTTTCCTTTGCCGGATATACTTATGATAAAATCAATGGCAGAAATGTTAAGGATTATAATGAGTACCAGATGTATGAGGGCTTTCATTGGAACTGCGCAGCCGATTTTTACACCTTGCTGGGGAAGCTCAGGTTTTTTGGCGAGGCTGCTTACAGTTCCCCTGGATTGGAACATTCGGGAGGTTATGCTGCTGTTGCGGGAGGCACATTTCCTATTTGCGGAAAATGGAAAATTAACTTTCTAGTGCGCAGTTATTCTAAAAGTTACACAAATCCTCATGCAGGCGGTTATACGCTTACATCTTCTTGCTCAAATCAAAATGGCGCCGCAATAAGAGCAAGCGGATATGTTTTCAGAAATCTTAAAATGACTATGGGTTCAGATTATGTCTATTATCCATGGGCAAGGTTTAATATTAATTCATCCTCTATGTGCTGGAAAAATTATTTGAAGTTTGAATTTACCGGAGATGTTTTGAATTTCTCTTTGCGCCTATCCTGCAACTATTTGCGGACAAACGTGATTGATAATATTTGTGCTGAAAAAGCGGCGGCAAAAATAAGAATTTGCAAATGGTTGAATTTTATGGCAAAAGAGGAGGTGAATTCAAAAGGAAGCTATGCGGTCTCCGCGCTCTCCAATATTAAGATGAATGTTTTGTCCATGCATTTTTGTGTGGCATATTACAACGCGGAGAAATGGAATGGACGTCTGTATATGGTTGAATATGACTTGCCTATGACATACGCTTCTACTCTTTTTTACGGAAAGGGAATTAGCTGGTATGCCGTTGCGCAGGTCAGGGCGGCCAAGTGGCTGGAATTATTTTTAAAGTGCGGAGAAAAAAAATCCCTGCTTAGTTTGAAAGCAGGGATAAGATTTAATTTTTAGCCTCTTTGAACTTTAAAGAGGATTAACCTCTTTTAACTTTGATTTTTCTTCCGGGGAAAATCTTGCTGTTGTTGGAAAGACCGTTAAGTCTAAGCAAATCGCTCAAAGTCATATCATACTTGCGTGCAATGCTAAATAAAGTATCGCCTCTTCTAACCGTATAGTTGGTAACTCCGGACTTTCTGGCGGAATTCTTTTTTCCTCTGCTGCCTGGAATGTAAGTATCTTCAGATGCCGCATGTGATTCATACGTAGACTCTCCTCCGCCTCTTCCTCCTTTGTAAATTACCAAGCTCTTGCCCGCTTGTACGGTGTTCTTTCTCATGTGGTTCCACTTCTTAACCTGCGTAATTGTTACTCCGTATTTGCGCGCAATTCCCCCCAAAGTTTCACCGCGTCTAACTTTATGATACATCGTCCTTTGCCTTGGAGTATTGCTCCTTGCAGAAGATACGGTCTCATTATCATCTCCTCCGCTTGCCTCAGCTTTTTTGTAGTTGTTGTAAACTATTGGATTAAAGAAGATGCTGTCTTTGTAGGCGTAGATTTGCTGCTCTTTATCAACAAATGGAACTGTGTAATTGTAAGGCAGGTTAAGAATATATTCCTCCTCTGAACCTGGGATTATATCATGCAGATACTGGGGGTTAAGCTGTCTTAATTCTTCTACAGGTATTCCAATGTTGTCAGATATTTGCTCAAAGTGTAAATTCTTATGAATTCTAAATGTGTCTACGTGAGCCGGCAATGTGATTTTTTCAGGAACTATATTGTAATCCCGATAGTAATTCAAAAGGTAAAGAGCTCCAACAAAGTTAGGGATGTAACCTCTTGTCTCTCTAGGCAAATATCCGTAAACAGACCAAAAATCTTTACAGCCCGCGCGTCTTATTGCTTTGTTGACATTCCCGGTACCGCAATTGTATGAGGCAATTGCAAGGGACCAGTCTCCAAAAATCATGTACGCGTCTCTTAAATATTTTGCTGCTGCCGTTGCTGATTTGACAGGGTCCAGACGTTCATCAACGTATGAGTTAATTTCCAATCCATACTGCCTGGCCGTTGTTCGCATGAATTGCCACATACCTCTTGCATTGGTAGGGGAGACGGCCATTGGATTAAGAGCAGACTCAATTATAGCCAGAACGGTCAGCTCTCTTGGCAATCCGTATGATTCAAAAATATCTTCAAAAATAGGTAAGTAATAGGAACTTAGACCCAATATGATTGATGCCAGTCTCGGGCGTTTTTCCGTGTATAGAATGATACCGTTTTTGACAGATTTGTTGTAAGGTATCGGGATGAAAGAATTCATCTTTTTTATCTTCTCTATGTAGACTTCATCCGGAATGTTTGTTGTAAAATTGACGCTGTCCAAATCTATAGTTTGCATGTCGCCGACAGTAAGCTGCTTTTGCAAATACCAGATGCTCAATAAACTATCGGGATTAGAGCCTGGCGTCTTGGTCTCAAACAAATCGTTCTCTATAAGACCTATGCCTCCGGGGTTAATTGAGTCTCCCGCATCAGTTGTGTCTGCAATTTCAATTTCACCCTCTCCTATAATATTCTTTAATGAATCAATTGTCTTTCTAAGTTTTGCGTTTTCTTGTGTCAGCTGCTTTTTGCTTTTGAATAATTGTGCGTAAGTATTTGTGTTAAAACACAATAAGCTGCACATTGCAATCAGCAAGATGGTAACTCTTCTAAATCTCATCAGTAAAATTTTTTTTAATTGTCAAATCCGTTTTCCTCTCAAAAATCTTTCCACTATAGTTAGACTCCGCAAAATTTTAAAAGTTAATATTCATCTGGAATCCAATTTTAGTGGAGGAATACCCGCTGTTAAACCCATAAAATGTCTGCGCCGGCACGGGTAATGGCGCACCCTCCTGTATTATTACGGGTTGTACGTTAAAGGACAAATCGTCGCTTATATCAAAATGGCTGAAGTGCGCAAAAACATTTGCATCTATAATGTTAAGCGCATAAATCAGCATCGTCGCAATAACGGAATAATCCCTATTGCGCCTGTATTGGTCTCTGTACCAGATAATATCGTCCGAGGAAAGTGGCCCTGTATATGTTCCCGCCGCCTTATCTATGTACATGTTTTTATATCTTCTGTATTCTTTCTGGTTAAATGCCCAGCAATATCCGCTAATCATAAATCCGGCATAGTAAATTGGAATGTGCCAGTAATCTCCATTGTATGCCTGGCCTAGTCCCGGAAGCAAGGCGGAATAAAAAGAGGCTCTTGCAGGTAGAGGTCTCTCATAAGATTTGTAGCTCACGGTGGCATCCATCAAAGAGCCCCAATATGAACCTATTGCCCCCAATACCAGATAGTTTCTTAAATCTTTTGCACTCTGCTTCCCATCTTTTTTCCACTTCATGTTGGCCATCACGGCGCCGCCAATACATCCTCCTATAGCACCATAAACAATAGGAATCTTCCATGCCTGTTTGTTGTACAGCTGCCCAGTTCCCGGTACAATAGCTTGTCCCAGAAACATATAGGATATTGACATGGTATCTTTGTGTGCTAGAGCTTTGAAATACCTCTTTAAAGAATATTGCGGTCTTACGGCTGCGGTATCATCTCCGTAACTAAGCGTATCTGCCTGATTTGCAGACTTCATTGTACCTGCAGCAGGAGGGGCGTTGCTTATAAACTCCCCGCCGGTTTTGATTTGTGCATCAGCGCCGCGCGGAGCAAAAAAACAAACTCCCGCAATCACTGCTGATATCAATATTTTTGATAATCTTCTCTGCACAACCAAATTTTTCCGCTCTACTACAAATTATGTTCCTTTAATATTTTCAGAAAATCTTCAAGTTGTGTATCTGACTGATAATGAATTGTCAAGTCTCCCGCCCCTTTTTTGCGCGGTTTAATTGCCACGCTCTCCCCAAAATACTTCTGAAGAATTTCCGCAACTTGTTTTCCGTTCTCCGTTGCCGCTGATAAATTTCCGGCAGGGACTTTTGCCTCTTTCCCCTTCACTTTCTCTGCCGCAGCACCATTGAGTTTTTTAACCCTCTCCTCTGTCTGTCTCACCGACAGGTCATCTTCAATTATTTGATTTGCAAGCTTTAATTGAGCTTTGTCACCTTCCAGGCCAAGCAGCGCTTTTGCATGTCCCATGGAAAGTTTTTTTGCCTTAATAGCAAATTGAATCTCAGGGGGCAGCTTAAGCAGTCTTAAAAAGTTTGCAACTGTTGCTCTGTTTTTCCCTACACGCTGTGAAAGAGCCTCTTGCGTTAGGGAGCATTCATCTATTAATCTCTGAAAACTTAGAGAAACATCAATAGGATCCAAATCCTCTCTCTGAATATTTTCTACCAAAGCCATCTCCAGCATAGCATCCTCGCTGACATCTTTTATATATGCGGGAATGCTCTTCAGCCCTGCCGCAGTGCATGCGCGGAACCTTCTCTCTCCGCTGATTATCTGATATTTGCCGCCATGAATTTTTGTAACGGTAATAGGCTGTATAAGCCCCATCATTTTTATTGATTCGGCCAATTCATCAAGCTTCTCCTGCGCAAAATCCGTTCTGGGCTGGTATGGATTAGGAACAATTTTATCAATTGATATCTCTTTAATGGATACTAGCTGAGAAGAAGAACTGTCGGGAGTACTACTCTCAGTCGGCTGATTTACAAAGTCATCCTCCTGTCTCTCCTGTGTTGCGTTCTCAATGAGAGCGCTCAGTCCTCTTCCAAGTCCTGTTTTAAATTTTGGCATAACTTTCTACTTTTCTTTTTTTACTGCGGCACTTGCAACAACTTCATTTTTTGCAATGACCTCTTTTGCAAGATTCAAATAATTGCTTGAGCCATTGGACAATGCATCATATAAAATAACGGGCTTGCCAAAGCTCGGAGCCTCGCTCAGCCTGACATTTCTATTGATGACAGTCTCAAAAACCATCTTTCCAAAATGGCGGCGAACATCTTCAGCCACTTGATTTGCAAGCTTTAAGCGGGAATCATACATTGTCAGAAGGAAACCCTCTATTGAGAGCTGCGGGTTCATATTCTTCTGCACCAGCCTAATTGTATTTAGCAGTTTTCCAAGGCCTTCCAGCGCAAAGAACTCACTTTGCACGGGGATAATGACGGAGTCCGCAGCGGTAAGCGCATTGATGGTAATTATTCCAAGAGAAGGGGAACAATCAATGATTACGTACTCGTAAGTATCTTTTACACTGTTAATTGCATTTTTAAGTACAAACTCCCTGTTCTCAACCGTAACCATCTCCAGCTCGGCTCCAACAAGATTAACTCCGGATGTAGTCATATCCAGATTTTTGATATCGGTTTTTCTTAAGATTTCCTTAAGCTCTCTCTCCCCAGTAAGTACTTCATAGATAGTCTTCTTATCTTTAGAATCCGGATTAAAATTGAGTCCGGACGTGGCATTTGCCTGTGGATCTGCATCAATTAAGAGTGTCTTTTTCTCCAAAACTGCAAGCGACGCGGCTAGGTTAATTGCCGTAGTCGTTTTGCCCACTCCGCCCTTCTGATTTGCTATTGCAATTACTTTTCCCATATAACATGCGTATAAATATGCGTATTGTGCAAAAATACTAAATCTTTTTTAGCTATGCAGAATTTATTACTTTTGCCTGGCTTAAGTTTTCAACACAAAACGGGTGCCTGTTAATAAAATGTCGGATAAATTTTCAGATAGCTGGATGGTAATAGTTAATCCAAAAGCCGGTAGCGGCAGAGGATTAAAAGATTGGCCTGTCATCTCTAATCAGATGTACAACAGCGGATTAAGGTTTACATGTGTATTTACAGAGCACAAATATCATGCAATTGAACTTACCGTAAAGGCTGTAACAGACGGCTTTAGAAACATTGTGGCAATAGGGGGAGACGGTACAATTCATGAGGTTGTTAACGGCCTTTTCATTCAGAAAGTAGTTCCTACTACTGAGGTGTGTTTGGCTGTCATCCCGACAGGTACCGGAAATGACTGGATTAGGATGTACGGCATTTCAAAAACCTATGCGGAAGCTGTGGACTCTCTGGTGCAGAAAAAGACTGTGCTGCAGGATGTTGGAAAGGTTGTTTTTTATGAGACAAGGGTGGAGCATACGCGCTATATGGCAAATGTTGCGGGCCTTGGATATGATGCTGTCGTGAATCTGAAATATAATAATTTGAAGGATGAGGGGAAGTATGGCAAATGGCTCTATCTGAGGAGCACCGTAAATACTTTCATTAATTTTTCTTCCAAGCATTTTGAGATTACCGCAGACGGCGAGCCGTTCTATAACGGACTTGTTTTTTCCGGCGCGGTAGGAATTGGAAGATTTAACGGAGGCGGTATGCAGCAGACCCCTAATGCCGCTGTAGATGATGGACTTATGGATTTGACTATCATTAAGAAAATGTCAAAATACAAGGTGCTGCGCAATTTCCGTCTTTTGTTTTCCGGCAACATTTATCAGATTCCAAAAGTTATTTTCAAACAGTGCAGAGAGATTGAAATTACAACTGATCCGGAGACCCGCATAGAGATTGACGGAGAAGCTGTCGGGACCTCGCCGTTCAAATTCAGCCTTGTGCCAAAGAGCATTAAAGTTGTTGTAGGTCAGGGATATGTCTATGCCGGCAGCCGCAGATAATTCTCTCATCGGAGGGTTTTTTGCAATAGAGGGCCAGCATGAATTTTTTATAGCGGATCAACATCAATTATTATAGAGTCCTGAACCTTAAGTGAATCCAGCGCTTTCTTAAGAGCATCTTTGTTTGCCTCCAGCATTTTATCGCGTGCGAATTTTACGTTGTAGCAAAGCAGAAATTCATTTCTCACTTTTTCTATGCGCGGAGGGAAAGGTCCTGTAACTTCCTGAGCAGTAAATCCTCTGGACATTTTTAATATTTTTCCGACAGCCTTTGAAATTTCATTCAGAATGTTTTTATCTCTGTTTCTGACAGTTACGGTTATCATTCTCACGTATGGAGGAAAACCGAATTGCCTTCTCTCATCTAGCAGCGCAATGCTGCTGTCGGGAGCTTCAACAGTATCTGCATCCTGTGCATTGCTGCTGTCCGCGGGATTATTGAGATTTGCAATATATTCAATTACAGGGTGTTTCTTCTGGTTTGTCTGTATAATGAGCTTCCCTTTTTTATCGCGACGGCCTGTCCTTCCCATTAGCTGAGTGAAGAGCTGAATTGCCCTCTCATCTGCGCGGAAATCCTGCAGTCCCAAAATTGTATCTGCCTGGATGACGGCAACCAGATTCAGGTTCTTAAAATCAAACCCTTTGCTTATCATCTGGGTGCCCACAAGAATATCCGTATTGCCCTCCGCAAAGTCCTTTAACACTTTATCTTCCAGCATTTTGCTCTTTGCAATATCGGCATCAAATCTGGCAATTTTAGCCTCCGGGAAAAGTTCTTTTAATTCCTCCTCCAGCTTCTCCGTTCCAACACCTTTTGCCTCCAGAGAATGATTGCCGCATTTTGGACAAATGCCCGTAAATTTTGTCTGATACTCACAATAATGGCAGCGCAAAGTATTATCGTATTTGTGATAGCTGAGCGGCACATCGCAATGCGGGCAGCGCGGTATCTCCCCGCATTCAGTACATTGAACTACAGGTGAATAGGAGCGCATATTGCGGAATACAATTACTTGTCCTTTCTCCGCGATAGTCTTTTTTATTTCATTGATGAGTTCTTGTGAAAAGCTCCCGTGCATTTGCTTGCTGCGCCTTGTCCAAATAGTATCTATCACCGTGATGTCAGGCTCATTTGCGCTGTAGTATTTCTCTTTGAGTTCCACCTTTGAAAATCTGCCTATAGTGCAGTTATAACGGCTTTCCAATGAAGGAGTTGCGGAGCCCATTAATACTTGGGCCTTGTGCAGTCCGGCGAGCATAATTGCAGAATCTCTGGCGTTGTATCTTGGGGCCGGTTCTGTTTGTTTGTAGCTTGCGTCATGCTCTTCATCTATGATTATGAGTCCCAGATTATTAAATGGCAACAGCAGTGATGAGCGTGTCCCCAGTATGATAATCGGTTCATTCCTAGATGCGCTCAGCTGGCTTTGCGCCTGTGGAGATGTTAGGATGTCCCGCAATAGTTTTTTTGGCGCTTGATTAAGCGCAGAGTGAAACACAAACAGGCGGCTCCCAAAATGCTCGCGCAGACGGCGCTCCATCTGTTTGCTCATTGCAATTTCCGGCACCAGGTAAAGAACGTTCTTCCCGTTTTTCAGGTGCTCGTCTGCAAGCGTTATGTAAATTTCTGTTTTTCCGCTTCCCGTTACCCCCTCCAGCAGCACCGGCTTTTTTGCTATTTGCTCTTTGATTTGTTTGTACGCAATTTGCTGTGCATCAGATAATACGGGGCGATGTGCATCAATAAATGAGAATTGGTTTTCGTTATCCTCTTTCTTGATTTTTTCAAAGATATCTGCAGGAGTTTTATGAGATTTTACAGCTTCTTGTTTTTGTGTTAAAATAGGGTAGGCCGCTTTGAAAACTTCTCCCGTGCTGCACAAATAATAGTGTGCAATTGAGTCCCAAAATTTTATCTCTTCCGGAGTGATTTTTGGAAGATCTTCTATGTATAGAATCTCCTTGTATTCAACTGGTTTAAGCTCCGTGCGCGTGGTGCCGGTCTTTTCATCTTTGACCTTCACCTCTGTAAATTGCTGTGGCAAATCTTTCTCCTCCACAACTCTGCGTATTACTCCGCTGTGGATTTTCTTCCCAAACATTACGCGCACGCGGCTGCCGGTAAGCGAAGAGAAAATCTTTGAGCTTGAAGTGGCTGAGGAGTCTGAGAGTGAGGAATAACTGTCGTGAGGCAGAATGTAAAATATCTCCCCCTCAAATTTGATTGGAAGAATTACAGATACATATATTTTGCCTTGCGCCATCATTGTTGCAAATTTAAAAATTATCCCTATATTTGCAGCCCTAAATCACTGGTGCCTTAGCTCAGCTGGTAGAGCAAAGGACTGAAAATCCTTGTGTCCCTGGTTCAACTCCCGGAGGCACCACAAAAAAAGGTCTGCGAAAGCAGGCCTTTTTTTGTGCAGTGGCGATAACTGCATTATTGAATATTCAAATAATTGATTACATTTGCGCGCTCTTACAAAGGAGTTTATACTGTTTGTGTTTGCTTCCGCGTTTTTCTGCGGACATTTTGTCTCCAAATCATCTTTATTAATTCTGTTGTCTGAAGTGACAGCTGTGCGTGCTGCCGTGCAAGAAGGGATTGCCCTGATTTACACGTCAATTGCAAGGTGCAGCGCAAAATGTTTTTGTAATGATGAAATCATTTTTTATTGGAAAATTGGAAGTTAAGCTCCCTATAGTTCAGGGTGGAATGGGCGTTGGCGTTTCACTTTCCGGACTTGCCTCTGCGGTTGCAAATGAAGGCGGCATTGGAGTAATTTCATGCGCCGGGATGGGACTGCTGTATCGTAAAACCCCTGATAATTATCCTCTTAACTGTATCTATGGCCTAAGAGAGGAGATAAGAAAGGCAAAGGAAATGACCAAAGGCATTATTGGAGTGAATATTATGGTTGCGCTCTCCAATTTTGCAGATATGGTTAATACCTCCATTGAGGAGAAAGCAGATATTATTTTTTCAGGCGCGGGGCTTCCTCTTAATCTCCCGTCATTTTTAAAGAAAGACAGTACAACTCTTTTAGTCCCGATAGTTTCCTCTGCAAGAGCGGCAAAAATAATTTGTGAGAAGTGGGATGCCACTTACCATTATTTGCCTGATGCTGTGGTAGTTGAAGGACCAAAGGCTGGAGGACATCTTGGCTTTAAAAAGAATCAGATTTTTGATGAAAATTATACTCTGGAGAAAATAGTTCCGGAGGTTGTTAAAGTAACATCCTCTTATAAAGAGAGAAAAAAAATTCCGGTTATTGCAGGCGGAGGCTTGACTACCGGGGAGGATATTATGAGGATTATGAAGCTTGGAGCTGACGGCGCGCAAATGGCTAGCATTTTTGTTCCGACAATTGAGTGCGACGCGGCCGGCGAGTTCAAAGAGGCATATATCAAATGCAAAAAAGAGAATATCATAATCATAGACAGTCCTGTCGGGATGCCGGGCAGGGCAATAGAGAGTGAGTTTACAGATAAAATTAATGCCGGTCTTACAAAACCCCAAGGATGCGGATATCATTGCATTAAAACATGTGATTATGTCCACAGTCCATATTGCATTATCAAAGCATTATATAATGCTGTAAAAGGCAAATTGTCAGACGGATATGTATTTGTCGGAGCAAATGCCTATATGGCTGATAAGATAAGGAGCGTACATCAGGTCATATCTATTTTGAAGAAAGAGTACGCATTATGTGAAATTAAACAAAAGTAAATTAATGACATTTAAAGAATTAAAAATTACAGAGCCTGTTCTTAAGGCTTTGAGTGATAAAGAATACGTTACGCCAACACCTATTCAGGAGCAGGCAATTCCTGCCGGGATTGAGGGGAGAGATATTTTAGGAATAGCCCAGACGGGTACTGGAAAAACTGCGGCATTTGCGATTCCAATTATTGAGCAGCTGATGAAAAAAGAGCGCAATCAGGGGAGTGAGAATAATCTGAAAAAAGAGAATAATCCGTCGCTGAGAAAAAATAATAAGCGCCCCATTAAAGCGCTGATTCTCACACCTACAAGGGAGCTTGCAATTCAGATAGAGGAGTCTTTTTCCGATTACGGAAAGTATAGCGGATTAAAACATACGGTTATTTTTGGAGGCGTTAAGCAAGGACAGCAAGTTAAGCGGCTGAACCAAGGTGTGGATATTTTGACTGCTACTCCGGGACGTTTGCTGGACCTTATAGGACAAGGGTTTATAAGGTTGAACAATGTTGAGCATTTTGTGTTGGATGAGGCGGACAGAATGCTGGATATGGGATTTATCCATGATATCCGCAGGATTATTCCAATGCTTCCGCGGAAGAAACAAACAATGCTTTTTTCTGCGACAATGCCGGAGGAGATAAACAAGATTTCCAAAGATTTGCTGCATAATCCCGTGAGGGCGGAAGTTGCTCATTCTGCGTCTGTTGTGGATGCGATAGAGCAAGATTTGTTCTTTGTTGAGAAGCCTCAGAAAATAGATTTGCTTGTTAGAGTTTTGAATGAGCAGACGGAGGATAGAGTGCTTGTTTTTTCCCGCACAAAACATGGTGCTGACAAAATTGCCAGAGCCCTCAACAAATGCAAAATTGGGTGCGAGGCCATACACGGAAATAAATCTCAAAACGCAAGACAAACTGCGTTGAAGAATTTTAAAAGCGGGAAAACAAGAATTATAGTCGCCACGGATATTGCGGCAAGAGGTCTTGATATCCAGGACCTTGGTCTTGTTATCAACTATGACCTTCCTGATGTTGCGGAGACCTATGTTCATAGAATTGGGCGTACCGGCAGAGCGGGAAATAGCGGTCTTGCCTTTACTTTTTGCTCCAGCGAGGAGTATCCGATGATAAAGGATATTCAGAAAATTACTGGCAAGAAGTTGCGCAGGGTTAGTTAGAGCTTTTCCGCTCGTCTCAGATTACCTTTTTGGATAATTATCTGATAGATTATTGATTATATTTGCTGAGGTTTTGAGACTATGGTTTTTGACCTTAGTATTGAAGTTTTTGGCTTATGAATATTTTACGTGATAATCTGACGCGAGTGCTGTATGCTACCGATGCAAGTGCCTATAGGGAAATACCTTATGGCGTTTGTTTTCCGGCAGGCATAGAGGACATTCGCCTGGCAATTAGCGTTGCGGGCGCCAATGGAATTTCTCTAATTCCCCGTACTGCTGGGACCTCTCTTGCGGGGCAGGTTGTGGGGAGCGGTTTGGTGGCTGATGTCTCCAAATATATGGACCGTATTCTGGAGGTCAATAAAGCAGAACATTGGGCCAGAGTTCAGCCGGGCGTTGTGCTGGATAAATTGAATCTTTATCTGGCAAAAGACGGATTGTTTTTTGGGCCTGAGACTTCTACGTCCAACAGGTGCTGCGTTGGCGGCATGGTAGGCAACAATTCCAGCGGCAGCCATTCTTTGGTTTATGGAACTTCACGTGCTAATCTTATTGAGGCTAAGGTAGTTCTGAGCGACGGCACCCTTGCGGTTTTCTCAAAAGAGAGAGCTGCCGAGGTTATAAATAAAATCAAAGTTAAGGCTGAGGAGTTCAAAAAAAGTATCTATGACGGTACGGGGAAATTTAGCGAGAGAGGTTTGGCTAAAGCTTTTTTCCCATCCAATCTGGAAGAGAGAATTTATTGGCAGCTCTTTAAATGGGCTGTGGATGAGGGCCTTTGCGATGCCGTTAATGCTGAGTTTCCTGATGGCGACATTAAGCGCCGCAATTCCGGCTATGCGCTGGATGAGGTGCTAAATGATATGCGCAAATATCTGTCGGGAGGAAAAGAGGCTCCAAATTTATGCAAGCTGCTTGCCGGCTCCGAGGGTACATTGGCCTTTGCTTATGAGCTGAAACTCAATCTTGTACCGCTTCCGCCAAAAGACAGGGTGCTGGTTTGCGTGCATTGCAATTCTTTGGATGAGGCGTTTGCCGGGAATGTGAGGACGTTGGAAAACGGGCGCGGAGTTGTGGCGATTGAGCTGATTGACGATAAGATTTTGCAGCTGAGCAAGAATAATATTGAGCAGAATAAAAATAGATTTTTTGTGCACGGGGACCCGGCCGCTATTTTGTGCATTGAGATTGCGGGGGAGAGCAGGGAGAATGTTGATTCAATGGCAGATGGAATAGAAGCTGATTTGAAGGAGCATAGCTGCGGTTATGAGTTTACGCGTGTATATGGAGCTGATATAAAGAGAGTTTGGGCATTGCGCAAGGCGGGCCTGGGATTGCTTTCAGGTATGCCGGGAGATGCAAAGCCTGTCTCTTTGATTGAGGATACTGCTGTCTCTCCCAAGCGTTTGGCAGAATACATTAAGGATATAAAACAAATGCTGGACGGCTTTAAGCTGAGCTGTGTTTATTACGGCCATATCAGTGTTGGAGAGCTGCATTTGCGCCCTATTCTTAATCTTAAAGATGCTCACGACAGATACTTGTTCAAGGCTGTCGCACAGGAGACTGCAAAGATTGTAAAGAAGCATCACGGCTCTCTTAGCGGAGAGCATGGGGATGGAAGATTGAGGGGTGAGTTTTTGCCGCTTATGTTTGGCCATAAGGTGTACAAGCTGTTTAAAGATTTGAAGGCGGTGTGGGATCCTCATTTGATTTTTAATGAGGGAAAGATTGTAGGTACTCCGTCAATGGATACATGCTTGAGATATGAAGTTGAGCAAAAATATGTTGCGGAGAAATATCTGAATAAAGTTCCTAAAAAATATTTGGAGGATGTCGGGAAAACAACTGATGCTGAGAAGTTTGAAACGTATTTTGATTTTACTCAGCAGAAGGGTTTGTTCTGTGCAATTGAGCAGTGCAACGGCAACGGAGATTGCAAGCGTCCGGCCGAGATGGGAGGGGTAATTTGTCCTGCGTTTAAAGCGGGGAAAGAGGAGAGATTTTCTACCCGCGCAAGGGCGAATATGATGCGCGAGGTTTTGACAAACGGAAGTATAAAAAGGGGTGCGACTCACAACCTTTTAACTGATAATGTAATTCATAACAGCAGGCGTAATCCTTTTTTGGATAATGCCACGTATGAACTTCTTAATGAGTGTCTTAGCTGCAAGGCCTGCAAGAGCGAGTGTCCTTCAAATGTAGATATGACAAGGTTGAAGGCGGAATTTTTGCAGCACAGATTTGATGCCCGCGGAGTTCCGTTCCGCAACTTTATGGTGGCGCACATGCCGCAGATAGAGAAGCTTGGCTCCCGCTTTGCTCCTATTTATAACTTGTTTGCTTCCTGGAAGTTATCATCCGGAATAATAAAGAAATTAATTAATTTTTCTCCCGACAGAACTATACCAACGCTGAGCAAGACATCTTTGCGCGCTTTGGCTAAGAAACTGCACCATCCTGTACCTCAGGCGCTTGAAGGAAGAGCAGAAACTGTCGCGACAAAATATTATAACGGAAAAGTTTATCTTTTTGCCGATGAGTTTACAAATCACATGGAGGCAAAGCTGGGCGTTACTTTTATCAAGTTGCTAAATAAGCTTGGTTATGAGGTTGTTATACCAAAGCATTATGAGAGCGGTAGAACGGCTTTGTCTAAAGGAATGCTTAAGCTTGCGCGCAAGTTTGCATTTAAAAATGTTGATGTATTAAAAGATGTTGTCACAGAAGAACATCCTCTTGTTGGAATAGAACCATCTTGTATTCTGAGCTTTAGGGACGAGTATCCCTCTTTGCTGAGGGGCGATATGGCGGTTGCCGCAAAGAAGCTTGCAAAAAATTGTTTGCTGTTTGATGAGTTCATAATGAGGGAAGTGAATGCCGGGAAAATATCCTATGAATCATTTACAATCTCAAAGGCGGAGATATGGCTTCACGGGCATTGCCACCAGAAAGCGCTGGTAGGCACCGCTTTAACAGAAGCAATGCTTAACCTGCCCGTTAATTATAACGTTCATGTAATTCCAAGCGGATGCTGCGGAATGGCCGGTTCATACGGTTATGAAAAAGAGCACTACAAGAGTTCCATGGCAATTGGAGAAGAGGTGCTTTTCCCTGCAGTCCGCAAGGTTCAAAAGATGCAGCAAGAGGCTGCGGCCGAGGGTAATACATGTAAGTATATAGTTTCCGCTCCCGGTACTAGCTGCCGCGAGCAAATCTTTGACGGAACCGGAGTGAGGGCTTTGCATCCAATTGAGGTTCTGTATAATGCTTTAAAATAAAAGCGGTTATAAAAGCGTTATAAATAATCTTTGGCTTATCTTTATTAAGTTTATCTTTGCACTCCCAATTATGAAGATATGATGAAGAAGATTATTATTTGCGCAGGTATATTACTTACATCAATTCAATTTGCTGTTGCTCAAGTTAAGTTAGATTCTGTTGTTGTTGATGCAAAATCATTAAGAGATGAGCGCGCTTTGAGCAATCAGGCTGTTTCCTACAACCATTTTACCTCCAAGGAGTTGCAGAGCCAAAGAATTTTTTCTGTTAAAGGTTTGACGGGCTCCGTTCCAAATTTATATGTTCCTGATTATGGTTCAAAACTCACATCGTCAATTTATATAAGGGGAATTGGTTCTCGTATAAATTCCTCTGCGGTAGGTGTTTATGTGGATGACTTTCCATATTATGACAAGTCCGCATTTGATTTTGATTTCTCTGACGTTAACAGAGTTGATGTTTTGCGCGGTCCCCAGGGAACTCTTTACGGTATGAATTCTATGGGTGGAATAATTGACATTCATACAAAATCTCCCTTTGAATATGCCGGCACCGATTTGTTTTTAAGCGCTGCTACAAAAAATAATTATCGCTTCTCACTTACTCATTATCATAGAATTAGCAAGAAGTTTGCATTTTCCGCGGGGGGCTTTGCAGACCATGAAGGGGGCTTCTACAAAAATCAGTACAGCGGAAAAAACATTGATAAGGGTACAAACGGCGGCGGAAGATTTCATGCAATGTTCCGTCCAAATTCCAAGTCTGAATATGATCTTAATGTAAGTTATGAATATACGGACATGGGCGGATATCCTTATGGCGCATATAACAAGAACACAGGAAATTACAGTCAGCCAAATTACAATTTCAGCAGCGGCTATTATCGCAATTTGCTGAATGTGGGATTAAAGGGAGAGCACACTGCCGGCAATGTGAAAATTACTTCCGTTACAGGGTGGCAACATCTAAGAGACCGGATGTCTTTGGACCAGGACTTCACGCCTGCAGACAGATTTACAATGCTTCAGAAACAGAAGCAAAATACTGTAAGCGAGGAGGTTGTGTTTAAGAATATAAATCCTGATTTATTGGGCGGGAATGTCAAATGGCAGCGCAGTTCCGGAGTTTCTGCATTTTATCAGTGGCAGAAAACAAATGCGCCTTTGGATTTTGGCAAAGATTTTATCTCTATGATTCAGCAGCAGATGGATGCGGCAATGTCCCACTCTCCTGTTGCTGTTAAGCTCACCGACAGCTTATTGCAGATTCCAGGCAAATTCAGCACTCCAACTTTTGGCGCTGCAATTTATCACCAATCTGTCTTTAAAGATTTGTTCGGCGCAGATGGCTTGTCTGCAACTGTCGGGATTAGACTAGATTATGAAAAAGTAAAAATTGATTATGACTCAAGAGCCGCAATGAATTATAATATGTTAAGGCGTGGATCTGTCATAAAAAGCGGAGCTTATGCGGCAAGATATTTTGGGAATCTGGATAATCAATATTTCCCTATATTGCCCAAGTTTTCAATTGATTATAGGTTTAACGGAGCAAACAATGTCTATGCTCAGGTAAGCCGCGGTTACAGAAGCGGCGGTTATAATATTCAGATGCTTTCTGATTATTTGCAAAGCGCAATGATGTTAAACAAGGGTGATATTCAGAATGATTCTTCCGTTAATCTTGCAATAAAATATAAGCCGGAATATTCTTGGAATTATGAAGCAGGAGCGCATCTGACAATTCCCGGGACGGAGATAAATGTTGATGTGGCTGCTTTTTATATGCGCGTTAAGAATCAGCAAGTTGCAAGGTTTGTGGAGAGCGGGCTTGGACGTTATACAACTAATGCCGGCAAGAGCCGCAGTTGTGGTGCTGAGTTCTCCGCGCACGGTCAAATCATTGACAATTTGAGTTTTGCAGTTAATTACGGATATACTCACGCCACGTTCATAAAGTATCTTTCTAATGAAAAGGTTTATGACAATACAGGGAAAGCAACTCTGCAAGTAGTTGATTATAAGGGCAAGCACGTCCCTTTTGCTCCTGAAAATACTTTTAGCGCCGCCCTGATGTATGATATACCTCTTGGCAATGTTGCAACTTCTTACAGCGGGATTTCTGTGAAAGGGCTGCGTGCGGAGATTGAGTATTCCGGCGCCGGCCGTACATTTTTCACTGAGGCAAATGACGTTAGCCAAAAGTTTTACGGACTGCTGAATGCCAGGATTGTTGCCAGGTTAAGCCGCCTTATTGAGATTGATATCTGGGGGCGTAATTTGCTCAATAAAGACTACGCCGTTTTCTACTTTGACAGCAGCAGCGCAGCGGCGGTTAACGGCAGCACGGGCTTTATGCAGAAAGGTAAGTCTATTCAGGGGGGTATTGACTTGAGAATCAGATTCTAAGCTCTGTTTTTAATGCTCCGGAGAGGAGCATAATACCACTTTTACACTAAATTTGTTCCAAAAGTCTAATGAGTAACACAATGGGCCCGTTTTTTGTACCTTTGCGCGTCTCTTGATAGGGCATTTGTTGAACTATCGGGAACTTAAAAAAGAAAAATAAAATTATCATATATGAGTGAATTAGTTGGTCATATTTCTCAAATCATCGGACCGGTTGTAGACGTCTCTTTTGATGTAAAAGCAAAAGAGTCTTTGCCGGCCATCCATGATGCTTTGGAAATTAGAAGGCCGAACGGTAAAATTCTGACCGTTGAGGTTCAGCAACATATTGGAGAAGACACAGTTAGAACGGTAGCAATGGACAGCACCGATGGTTTGCAGAGAGGCATGAAAGTGCAGCCGAAGGGTGGTCCTATTACAATGCCCGTAGGTCCTCAGGTCAGAGGGCGCTTGATGAATGTTGTTGGAGATCCTATTGACGGAATGAAGCCTCTGGAGATGAAAGGCTCTTATCCTATTCACAGGCTTCCACCTAAGTTTGAGGAACTTACAACTGTTCAGGAGATGCTCCCGACAGGAATTAAAGTCATTGATTTGATGGAGCCTTATTGCAAGGGCGGTAAGATTGGTTTGTTTGGAGGCGCAGGAGTAGGCAAGACCGTCCTTATTATGGAGCTGATTAACAACGTCGCCAAAGGTTATAACGGTTTTTCCGTTTTTGCAGGAGTTGGAGAGCGTACGCGTGAAGGTAATGATTTGCTGAGAGATATGTTGGAGAGCGGAGTTATCAGATACGGAGAGAAATTTAAGAAAGGTTTGGAAGAGGGGAAATGGGACTTGTCAACCATTGATTATAATGAAGTTGCAAAGAGCCAGGCTACATTGGTGTTTGGACAAATGAATGAGCCGCCCGGAGCAAGAAGTTCTGTTGCGCTTTCCGGACTGACTGTGGCTGAGTCATTTAGAGATGGTGCGGCAGAAGGAACAGGCAATAATATTTTGTTGTTCATAGATAACATCTTCCGTTTCACGCAGGCGGGCAGCGAGGTTTCAGCATTGCTGGGACGTATGCCTTCTGCGGTAGGTTATCAGCCTACGCTTTCTACGGAGATGGGTGCAATGCAGGAGAGAATTACTTCCACAAAGAAAGGCTCAATTACCTCTGTGCAAGCCGTTTATGTCCCTGCAGATGACTTTACGGACCCTGCGCCCGCAACAACTTTCTCACACTTGGATGCAACAACTGAGCTGAACAGAAAGATTACCGCGCTTGGAATTTATCCGGCCGTAGATCCTCTTGCTTCAACATCCAGAATTCTTGACCCTCACATTGTCGGGCAGGAGCATTATGAAGTTGCCCAGAGAGTTAAGCAAATTCTTCAGCGCAACAAGGAGCTTCAGGATATTATTTCCATTTTGGGAATGGAGGAGCTTTCTGCAGAAGATAAGCTTACCGTTAACAGAGCACGTAGAGTACAAAGATTTATGTCACAGCCGTTTACGGTTGCAGAGCAATATACCGGAATAAAGGGTGTGATGGTAGATATTAAAGACACCATCAAAGGATTTAAGATGATTATGGATGGTGAGTGTGATGATCTTCCGGAGCAGGCCTTTATGAATGTTGGTACAATTGAGCAGGCAATGGAGAAGGGCAAGAAGATTTTGGAGCAGGCTAATGCATAATAATAATCGCGATAGTAATCTATCGCTGAGAATATGGCAGATTTGCATTTAAATATTATTTCTCCTGAGGCGTCATTATTTGACGGTGATATAGAGAAAGTTACATTGCCGGGAGAGCTGGGGCAGTTTACAATTTTACCTCATCATGCTCCAATTATTTCCTCTTTGGTTAAAGGGGAGATTGAGTATTTTCCCGTTGCCGGCAGCGGAGATGAAGCTGACGGGGGAGGAAAAAAGAGTTTGGAAATTGAGGGGGGATTTGTGGAGATGAGCGACGGAGTTGTGACTGTTTGTGTCTCGTAAATTTTATTGAGGAGAAGCAAGAAAACATGGACCACGCAGAGGCAAAAGATAAGAAAGTGCAGGTTAAATACCTTGGAATCAACGCAGTAATAACTGTTGTTGCGGGTGCGGCCGCATACTTGGTTTTGAAGTATGCGCTGCCAAGCTTTTCATTCCCTGGCATTATATGGCTTACACTATGTTTCTTTATCGTATGTCAGCTGGGCATGAATATTCTGGTCAGCAGGTCTAAAGCAAAACCTAGGCAAATGCCTCAAATCTACCTGCTTCTGAAGATGATAAAATTTATTTTGCTGGTGATTTTTGCGGTTGCATATTGTGTCTCAATCAAGCATCAGTTTGCCGCCGGGAGCGATAGTTTTATTAAGCCGTTCCTTGTCACTTTCGCAATCTATTATATCATCTGGCTTGTATTTGATACAACATTTTTCATGAAGCACAGCAAGGATTTAACCGCTGAGGTTAAAGTAGTTGCACAGAAAGATGAAGAGCATGATAAGATGAGGGAAGAGATGGAGAAACAGGAAATTGCTGAGAAAAAGGAGAAGAAGATTAAGAATGGGGCAGAGTGCTCCGATAAAGAAGAGAGTGAAAAAAATGCGTAAGGCGTTTATCATATTGTTAAGTATTTTATGCATCGCGACGGCGAGTGCAAAGGCTGCGGATACAACTGTCGTACAGCAAGTTGCAGGTGCCGCCAATGCTGTTGCGGCGCAGAAGACTGCTGCTGCTCCGGCTGCAAAAGCTGTCGGGAGCGATAAGAAAAGCATAGATGTAAAAGCGATAATTTTTGGTCACATCTTGGATTCATATAAATGGGAGATTACAAAGATTCACGGCAAAGAAATCTCTTTGTATTTGCCCGTTATACTGCACAGCAAAACAAGCGGATGGCATGTTTTTTCTTCACGGAAATTATATGTAAATGAGGACGGTACGGAAAATGAAGAGGGTTGCTATGAAGGTTTTTATCCAGCTCCTGAAAGTTCCGCCCACCAGGGGAAATTGATGGAAAAAATGCCGGATGGAACTTTCGTTAAGCCGGCTGATTTCTCCGTCACAAAAGTTTCTCTTGGGCTGATGATAAATTCTACAATTTTGATTGTGCTGATTTTATGTACGGCAAAATTTTACAGGAAACATCAGGATGGCTCCGGAGTTCCCGGCAAGTTTGCAGGATTTATGGAGATGTTCATCATGGCCATAGAAGACAGCGTTGTAAAGCCTTGCGTAGGAGCTAATTATAAGAAATATTCTCCTTATCTTCTCACTGCGTTTTTCTTTATTCTTGTGAATAATATAATGGCTTTGATTCCAATATTTCCTGGAGGCGCAAACGTTACAGGCAATATTGCAATAACTTTCTTCCTTGCAATTTGCACATTCCTGGCAGTTAACATTTTTGGAACCAAACATTATTGGAAAGATATTCTTTGGCCGGACGTGCCGCTTTGGTTAAAATGCCCAATCCCATTGATGCCTCTTATTGAGCTCTTTGGAATATTTACAAAGCCAATCGCATTGATGATACGACTGTTTGCAAACATGCTTAGCGGACACATGGCAATGCTTGTGCTGACATGTCTGATATTTATTGGCTGCAGCATAGGCGCTTTGATGGGAAGTACGATGACTGTAATTTCAGTTGCATTTAATTTGTTCATGAATGCTCTGGAGCTTTTGGTTGCATTCATCCAGGCTTACGTATTTACCTTGCTTTCAGCTGTATTCATTGGAATTGCACAAGAGGGCAGCGCGGTAAAGAGTGAGAAATAATTTTTGAATTGAGAGACTTAAAAGAAAAAATATAAACGTTAAAAAATAAAACATTATGTTACTATTTACAGTTTTGGAATATGGAATAGGCGTAGGACTAAGTAAAGGTCTTGCTGCAGTCGGAGCCGGTCTTGCAACAATTGGTGCCGGAATAGGTATCGGAAAAATTGGAAGTTCTGCAATGGATGCAATTGCCCGCCAGCCTCAGGCAGTAGGTGATGTAAGAAGCAGTATGATTTTGGCAGCAGCTCTTATTGAGGGAGTTGCACTATTGTCAGTCGTAGTTTGCTTGTTGTCTTACTTTGTCCAATTGTAATAAAAGACGCCGTCTTTAATTTAAAGACGTTGTCATAAATTTAAAAATTATGTCATTATTAGTTCCCGACAGCGGTCTGTTGTTTTGGATGCTCCTCTCTTTCATCGTCGTATTTGTTGCGGTGGGAAAGTTTGGATTTCCGTACATTACAAAAGCCGTTGAGAAAAGAAGAGAGAAGATAGCTAGCTCTTTGCAAGGCGCCAAGGAAGCAGATTTAAAGATTTCCAAGGTGAAAGAAGAGAGTGATTCTATTGTCGCTGCTGCCAACAGGGAGCAGGGACGTGTTCTCAAGGATGCTTCACAGCAGAGGGAAAAAATAATTGCAGAGGCAAAGAATGAAGCAGTGCAAGCTGCTCAAAAAGAGATTAATGCGGCTAAAGAACAGATTCGTCTTCAGAAGGAAGAGGCCATCCGTGATATTCGCCGTGAGGTTGCTTCTCTTTCCTGCGATATTGCAGAGAAAATTTTGAGACAGCAGCTGAGCGATAAGGATAAGCAGATGGAAATGGTTAACCGCATGATTACAGAAGTTCTGGATAAAGAAAAATCGGAGGCTCGCAGCTAAATGGACGTAGGAGTATTATCGGTAAGGTACGCAAAGGCGCTGTTTGATTATGCGCGTGAAAAAGGCGTTGAAGATCAGGTTTATAGAGAACTTGGTCTGGTAGCGCATTCCTTTGCCGTCAATCCCGATTTGCGTGCAACGCTGGAGAATCCATTGCTTTCTGCAAAAGAAAAAATTTCGCTTCTGCATACTGCGGCGGGAGAAGTCCTTAAGCCTGCAGAGGGGGAAGTTCCCGGCGGAAAAATATCCGCGGAGCTGGAGAAGTTTTTTGACCTTGTAGTTGAACGCAAGAGGGAGGGTTACATGTACTCCATTGCGCTTGTGTACGCAACCTTGTATAGAAATTTCAAACACATCGGCGTTGCAAAAATTATTACCGCCGTGCCGTTGGAAAAGTCTATGGAAGAGAGAATTACAAATACGGCATCCAAGATGCTGCATTGTACAATTGAGCTGGATAGGGTTGTTGATCCGGCTATTGAGGGAGGTTTTATTTTTGACATCAATGATTATAGATTAGATGCCAGCGTAGCCACTCAGATTAGAAAATTTAAACAACAATTTATAGAGAAGAACAGGCGGATAGTTTAGCGTGTCCGCATTAAATGTCAGAAAATTATGGCAGATAATATTAATGTAAGCGAGGTTTCCGAGGTTTTGCGCAAGCAGCTGGAAGGCATTGAAAGCCAGGTGCAAATGGATGAGGTTGGTACTGTCCTGCAGGTCAGCGACGGTGTTGTCCGCATTTACGGTTTGCGCAATGCAGAGGCTAATGAGCTTTTGGAATTTGAGAACGGCGAGATGGCTGTTGTCATGAACTTGGAGGCAGATAATGTCGGTGCGGTTTTGCTGGGTCCGACAGATGAAATCAAGGAGGGATTTACAGTTAAGCGTACAAAGCGTATTGCATCTATCCGCGTGGGAGAGAGCCTTTTAGGAAGGGTTATCAATCCGCTTGGAGAACCTGTGGATGGCCGCGGAGCAATAACGGGAGAACTTTGCCAGATGCCTTTGGAAAGAAAGGCTCCGGGTGTAATTTTCCGTCAGCCTGTAAATCAGCCGCTTCAGACCGGTATCAAAGCAATTGACTCAATGATTCCAATCGGCCGCGGACAGAGAGAGCTGATTATTGGAGACCGCCAGACAGGAAAGACTGCGCTTGCAATTGATACAATTATCAATCAGAGAGGAAATTATGAGGCAGGCAAACCTGTTTACTGCATCTATGTTGCAATAGGGCAGAAGGGTTCAACTGTCGCGAGTCTTGTAAATACTTTAAGACAATATGGGGCAATGGATTATACTACTGTCGTTGTCGCGACAGCTGGTGATCCCGCTGCGCTGCAGTATTTTGCGCCATTTGCCGGAGCTGCAATAGGCGAGTATTTCAGGGATACCGGCAGAGATGCGCTGGTCGTATATGATGACTTGTCAAAGCAAGCTGTCTCATACAGAGAGGTTTCCCTGATTTTGCGCAGACCTTCCGGACGTGAAGCTTACCCCGGAGATATTTTCTATTTGCACTCCAGGCTTTTGGAAAGAGCTGCAAAAATTATTGACCAGCAGGAAGTTGCAGAGCAGATGAATGATCTTCCGGAGAGTCTTAAAGGGAAAGTAAAAGGCGGAGGCTCACTTACCGCGCTACCAATTATTGAGACGCAGGAGGGAGATGTTGCAGCGTATATTCCAACCAACGTAATTTCAATTACGGACGGACAGATTTTCCTGGATACAGATTTATTTAACCAGGGCAACCGTCCTGCGATTAATGTAGGAATTTCAGTCTCCCGTGTAGGAGGAAATGCTCAAATTAAATCCATGAAAAAAGTTGCCGGCTCTCTTAAGATTGACCAGGCGCAATACCAAGAGCTTGAGTCCTTTACAAAGTTCGGCGGTGAGATGGATAAGGTGACTGCAATGGCAATTGATAAAGGAAGAAAGAATACTCGTTTGCTGGTTCAGCCGCAATATTCTCCAATGGCAGTTGAGGAGCAGATAGCAATTCTTTATTGCGGAACTCACGGATTACTAAAAGATATTCCAATAGAAAAGGTTTCAGATTTTGAGACAAATTATTTGCGCTCTCTTAAACTTAATCATAAAGAGGATGTTATGGAGCCTTTGAAGAAAGGAGTCATTAATGACGATATGATGAAGGTTATGGATAAAGTTGCCAAAGAGACTACAAATCAGGTAAATGCGTAAAGCAGATAATTGGCGGCTGCAACAAAATTGCCGGCGGCAAATAAAAAATATTTGAAGGGATTAAATTATGGCATCTTTAAAAGAGGTTAAAACAAGAATCAATTCTGTACAGAGCACCCGCAAGGTGACCTCTGCAATGATGATGGTATCCTCTGCCAAACTTCATAAGGCTCAGAATCTTATAGGTAACATGGTTCCGTATCAGAAGAGGCTGGATAAGATTGTTGCCAACTTCCTTTCCGGAGAAATTTCCGTAAAAGACAATGAGGGCAAGGTCTCAAAAAATGACTCTTCCTTTGAGTCTCCATTTGTTGCGGAAAGGGCGGTTAAAAAAATTGCTGTTGTTGCATTCTCTTCAAACTCATCACTTTGCGGTTCATTCAATTACAACATAATTAAAGAGTTTACCTCTGCTGTTCTTGAATACAAAGGGAAAGATATTACAGTATTTCCTGTCGGGAAAAAAATAGAAGAAGCTGCAAAAAAGATGGGCTTCAACGTACAGTCATATATCCCCAAATCAACAGATTCGGAGCCTGATGTTTTGCTTCAGACCCTTGCTGCAACTCCCTCATATTCAGGTATTGCAAAGCTTGCGCGCAAGCTGATGAAAATGTATGCCGCAGGTGAAGCTGACAAGGTTCTGGTAATATATCATCATTTTAAATCTACTGCAGTTCAGAAGGTTGAGAGAATTACTTATCTCCCGATAGATATGTCTGCGTATAAGAGTGAGAATGGTGGTGCGGGTGAAAATAGCGCCGAGGGGAAAAGCGGAGATAAGAGAGACGGCGGCTACTTGAACAATTATATTGTTGAGCCGAGCGCGCCTGAACTGATTGCCGCGCTGATTCCGCAAGTACTTAGCCAGAAGCTATATACGGCATTGGCAGATTCTTATGCATCTGAACATGCCGCACGCACAATGGCAATGCAGGTGGCAACTGATAATGCCGATGATTTAATTCAGGAGCTGACGCTGCAGTACAACAAATCCAGACAGCAATCAATTACTGCTGAGCTGCTGGATATTATCGGCGGCACAATGAAGTAATAGAGAAGAAATAGTAATAGAGATATAAAGAAAAAAGCAGCGTCCTGTTAACAGAGCGCTGCTTTTTTATCTTATTGTTAATCAATGTGAGTCTCTAGAATTCTCACATCGTTGGAGTACTCAATTACAACACTCTTAAGTGATGCAGGCAAAAGATAAACATCACTCTTCTTTATTGTAATACTTTGCTCCTCAGTCTTTTCCGGTCCATTCGCGTCAACATCTTTAAAGAATATTTTGCCGGCGCCGTCTGTGCAAATAAGAATTACAAATGAATCCAGCGCGGAGAAATCAAATGTGTATTTTAAAGTCTCCCCCTTTTCTGCTTCTCCATGTTTAAGGTGCATCATGGATGTCGTAAAATACTTGCAACCAACAAGTTTCTCAACTTCTGTCTTTCCGCCTCTCTTTAAATTATCCTCAATAACGTTACCGCAATCTGCATTAAACGGAATAGGGGAATAATCTACAGATTCAAGCGCTTCATCAATATCAAGCCTTCTGTGATTCCCGTCTTTATCCACCCTGTTAAAATCAAAAAGTCTGTATGTCAAGTCAGAAGTTTGCTGAATTTCAACAAGATATGTCCCTGCTCCAATGCTATGAACTCTTCCTGCGGGAATGAAAAACCAATCTCCTCTTTTTGTCGTATGCCTGTTTAGCACACTGTTAATTTCAAAACCAAATACATCTCCGTCCTCTGCCGCAACCCCTTTCATGGTTCCTCCAAGAGCAGTCCATTCACGGTCTCTTCCTATTGGGTCGTGTGAATTCATGTCTCCGGTTACCAAAGCGCGCAGCCTGGCCGGAGTCATGGCCTCATTGAAGCCGTCAAAAATATATGCATCACCTACGGAATCAATGACATACCATAATTCGGTCTTGCCATTTGAACTCCCTTTCTTTTTTGCTATTTCATCAGAAGGGTGAACTTGGACGGATAGGTCATCTTTTGCGTTAATGAATTTAACAAGCAGAGGAAATCTGCTGCCGTATTTTTTCCAAACTTTCTCCCCAACAAGCGCGCCTTTGTACTTTTTTATAAGCTGTGTTAGAGACGTGCCCTCAGTTACGTTGTTTGAATTTGCACTATCGCTGTCTGCAAACAGTCTTCTCTCCCTCTCCTGCGGGCTTTCCACATAAAGGATTGATTCATTTCCCTTTACTGCAGAAATCTCCCAGCTTTCATTGCCCCATATAGCGGGCTTGTATATAGAAAAGAAAGAAATGGGACGCATAACAAATTTTTACGTTAAGCGTCCCAAATATAACAAATTATAATTTGTTTTACAAATACTTCTCCTCCATAAAGAAGTTAAATATCTCTAAAACAGTGTGATAGCAACAGTTATGCCGGCCATTACAATTGATACCATGCTCATCAATTTTATCAAAATATTTAGAGATGGGCCGCTTGTATCTTTAAATGGGTCGCCGACAGTATCTCCAACAACAGTTGCTTTGTGAGCGTATGAACCTTTTCCGCCCAAATTTCCCTCTTCTACAAACTTCTTTGCATTGTCCCATGCGCCGCCTGCATTTGCCATAAAAATAGCCAAAACAAAGCCGCTGGAAAGACCTCCAATCAGAAGTCCAAGAACACCTGCAACACCAAATACAATACCTACAATGATAGGGGCGATGATAGCAAGCAATGATGGTCCAACCATCTCATGCTGAGCACTCTTTGTGGAAATCCCAACGCAGCGTGCGTAATCCGGTTTTGATGTTCCCTCCAAAATTCCTTTGTCTGCTTTAAACTGTCTTCTGACCTCCTCAACCATTTTTTGAGCGGCACGTCCAACGGCACCCATCGTGAGTCCGCAGAATAAAAATGCAAGCATTGCTCCAATGAAAATTCCCGCAAGAACTTTAGGGTTCATAAAGCTTACATTATACCAGCTCATAAAATCAGAAATTCCTGCGCTTTGAACATCATTAAGAGATTTTAATTGTCCCTCAATTGCAACCATTCCGTCTGCCGCTCCATTAGCAACTCTAACAAGCGCAATCTTTATTTCATCTATGTATGAGGCTAATAGGGCAAGAGCGGTAAGGGCTGCAGAACCAATTGCAAATCCCTTTCCTGTAGCAGCTGTTGTATTTCCAAGAGCATCAAGCATATCGGTTCTGTCTCTAACATCTTCTCCTAGTTCGCTCATCTGAGCATTACCTCCGGCGTTATCTGCAATAGGACCGTAAGCGTCTGTAGCCAAAGTTATTCCAAGGGTAGACAACATTCCAACTGCTGCAATTCCAATTCCGTAAAGGCCGTAACTCAAATTCTGAGAGGAGAACATATTTGCTATGTCAAAATTAATTGCGCACAAAAATGCAAGGGTGATAGCGATACTTATTACAACGACAGGTATCGCAGTGGAAATCATGCCTGTGCCAATTCCAGAAATAATTACGGTGGCGGGGCCTGTCTCTGCGCTGTGAGCTATTTTTTGCGTAGGCTTATAAGAGTGTGATGTGTAATACTCTGTGCTCTTGCCAATTATAACTCCGGCAACCAATCCGGAAATGACGGAGAATGAGATTCCCAGCCAATGGTCAAGACCTAATACATATAGTATGATGAATGTGAAAATTGCAATGCAAATAGCTGCGGTGTTAACTCCGACGCTCAATGATTTTAGCAGCTCTTTCATTCCGGCTCCCTCTTTTGTCTTGACAAGGTAAATTCCTATAACAGAAAGAAATACGCCTACTGCTGCAATTAACATTGGAGCAAAAACTCCTTTCAGCTGAGCCTCCGGTGAGAATGCAAATGCAGTAGCTCCAAGAGCTGCTGTTGCAAGTACGCTTCCGCAATATGACTCGTACAAATCTGCTCCCATGCCGGCAACATCACCAACATTATCGCCAACATTATCTGCGATTGTAGCCGGGTTGCGAGGGTCATCCTCGGGAACTCCTGCCTCAACCTTTCCAACAAGGTCCGCGCCAACATCTGCTGCCTTTGTATAGATACCTCCGCCAACTCTTGCAAACAAAGCCTGAGTAGAGGCTCCCATTCCAAATGTCAGCATTGTTGTTGTAATAACCACCAAATCATTAGGATACACCGCATGCAATATTAAAAACCATAATGAAATATCCAGCAGTCCAAGTCCGACAACGGTAAGACCCATAACGGCACCGCTGCGGAATGCAACCTTAAGACCGGAGTTCAAAGATTTCATTGCGGCATTCGCAGTTCTTGCAGAAGCGTAAGTCGCCGTCTTCATTCCAATGAAGCCTGCAAGTCCGCTAAAAAATCCGCCTGTTAGAAATGCAAACGGAACCCAAGGATTTTGAATATTAAAACCATAGGCAAGCACTGCAAAAAAAGCGGATAGTATAACAAATACTATCGCGACAACTTTATATTGCTGCTTCAGATAGGCCATTGCGCCCTGTCTAACATAAAGCGCAATCTCTTTCATTCTGGGCGTTCCCTCGTCTTTCTTAAGCATCTGCTTATAAAATAGATAGGCGAATCCCAGGGCCACAAGAGAGGCCAGCGGGACAATGTAGAAAAGTACGTTAGTTAAGTTCATAAATGATTATTTGAGTAATTATTAGTTTAATATAGGCGTATCGCCGCGGCGATAACAATTGTAAAAGTACAAAAAATGTAACATACGTGTTACTAGTTTGGTTCTATTATATATCTAAATGAATAAAATTTGCTTTTTGAAACTTCTCTCTCTCTCCTGCGGTTAGTTCCCCGGAAGCAAAAGCATCATCCACTATTTTCAATGCCATCCCCTTCAAAATGTCTATGTTTGAGCCAGTTGTAGCAATTGTGTTTTGTTCTTTTTTTGTATCCCGACAGATTCCCTCTTGTTCTGCTCTTTTTTCTCTCTCCTTCTGGAAAAGAATTTTGGCATGTTTTGCTACTGCGGGCGCCGGATTTATAACATTGATTTTGTTAGCAGATACCTTGTTGATTGCCTCTTCCAGGAACGGATAGTGAGTGCAGCCAAGTACCACATAGTCCGCTCCGGCTTGAATCATCGGGTCTATATATTTCTTTACAAGTTGTTCAGCTTCAAGGGTTTTAGTCTTGCCTTGCTCTACAAGTTCAACCAGTCCGTCTCCTACTCTTTCAACAATTTTTATGTCTTTTTTGCGTGCAAATTTTTCAGAAGTATTAATATATAAGGCGTCCGTTGAAAGTTCCCTTTGTGGCCAGCACACCAATGACTCCGGTCTTTGTCTCAATGGCTGCCGGTTTTACAGCAGGTTCCATTCCAACAAACGGAATATCAAACTGTTGCCGCAATTCTGTTATTGCGCCGGCGGTTGCCGTATTGCATGCCACAACTATAATTTCGGCGCCCCTTTCAATTAGAAAGCTGGCTATCCTGGAAGTGCGTTCAACTATCGTTTTTTTACTTTTTGGGCCATAAGGACAGTATTCGGAGTCTGAAATATAGAAGTAACTTTCTGATGGTAAGACTTTTATCAGCTCCTTCCAAACTGAAAGGCCACCAGCCCCGGAATCAAATATTCCAATCATTTTTTGCCCCTCCTTTTAGAGTTTTTCAAAAATTTGATTACAAATATAACATTAATGTTGCGTTTTTTGACCGTATTGCATCTATAATTGAGGCCGAAAAAAGAAAAATTTTGTCAAATGCGTAAAAGTAAGTATATTGCCAACGTATTTGCGCACCAGAAAAAACTATTACAAAATATAAATTAAAACAACACTACTAAAATTAACTTAAAATTTAACCAATGAAACGAATCACATTTGTTTTAGCGTTGCTGTTATTGTGTGTTCCCCAGTTTATAGGGGCTCAGACAATAAAAGTAACCGGAACCGTTACCAGCGCTACGGAAAAATATCCGCTAGAGGGTACGGGGGTTATGATCAGAGGAACTAAGAATGGCGTTGCAACTGACTATAACGGACAGTACGTTATCAACGTCAGAAAAGATGCCGTGCTTGTATTCTCCTCTGTCGGCTACAAGACTGTAGAGATTCCTGTAAATGGAAGATCTGTCATTAACGTAGCCATGGAAGAAGACGCTAACTTATTGACTGAGACTATCGTAGTTGGATACGGTACAGCCAAGAAGATTAGCAATGTCGTCGGAGCAGCCGCAACTGTAAAGGCTAAGGTGCTGCAAAACAGACCGGTCATTAACGCCGGCGATGCTTTGCAGGGACAGGTTGCAGGTTTGCAGGTATATTCATCATCTGGAGACCCAAGTGCAACAGTCAGCATGAGATTAAGAGGAGTTAACTCCATCTATGCTTCTACTGACCCGTTGTTCATTTTGGATGGTTCTCCGGTTTTGGCATCCGTTTTCTCTACATTGAATGCTAATGATATTGAGAGCGTTACAATTTTGAAGGACGCTTCATCAACAGCTATTTACGGTTCACGTGCAGCTAACGGAGTTGTATATATCACAACAAAGAAGGGCGTTGGAGACAAGCCAACAGTAAAGATTTCCGCTAACTACGGTATATCAAATATTGCGGCTTTCCCTATGAGAATGTTGAACACAAAAGAGTATTTTGCTTACAGAGAGATGGTTGACCCGTCACTTACAACAAATACTTCATTCCAGGCTCTTAAGAATTTCCGTCTAGAAAATGATATCCATACTAATTGGAGGAAATGGATATTGAACCAGAATGCACCTTCAATGGGAGGTGATATGACTGTTTCAGGAAGAACCAATAAGACAGATTATTACATCTCTCTTAATGCCTTCAGGCAGGTTGGTATCGAGCCAAGCAGCAACATGAACAGATATGGTGCCAGAGTAAATGTTAACACTAAACCGACCGATTGGTTTAAGTTTGGTATCAACATGGGCCTAACTTATGATTTGCACCACTCTACGGCTTATTCTGGAACAGGAAACAGCTGGTATAACCCTATCAACATTTCCACGTGGTATTTGCCTTATATGACTCCTTATGAAATCCTTAAAGATGCTAACGGCAAATTTTTGGGATATGGAAAAGAGCAGAATTATATGTCAGACTTTGACGGTTGGAACTGGCACTATCTTTCTGCATATCAGCCAACTAAATATAGTTATGTAAGATTAAACAGCAGTTTGTATGAGGAATTCACTCCAATCCAGGGCCTTACTATTAAGTTTGCTCAGGCATTAGAGGGTTATGATTACAGATACTCTTCAAAGCGTTATAAGGATCCCGAGGGAGCCTTTAGTGCTGGAAGTGCTTCTGAGAGCTTCACAAGATTTTACAGAATGACTGCTACCAATACCATTGAGTATAAGTTCACTTTGGGAGAAAATCATAACATCACTGCTCTTGCAGGACAGGAGTCCATCAGGAGAAACAGCGAGGGTTTTGGAGCTTCTTCCTCAGGTCAGATGGACCAAGTATTTACTTCAGTATCAAGAGGTATTACCCCTGGCCAACCATCATACTCTTATGATGACGCAAGGTATAACTCTTTGTTCAGCAGATTGGAGTACAACTACGCTCAGAAATATTTCTTGGATGGTTCATTCAGACGTGATGGTTCCTCTTTGTTTGGCTCAGCTAACAGATACGCTAACTTCTACTCCTTTGGAGCAATGTGGGATGCAAAGAAAGAAAACTTCCTTAAGAACGTCAGCTGGCTGAATGATTTGAAACTTAAGTTCTCTTACGGAACAATTGGTAACTCTGGAATTGATAACTATTTGCCATACAGCTTAGTAGGTCAGGGTTCCGTTTACAACAGTTCAGTTACATGGGGTCTTTCCAGCCTGGGCAACAACAAGCTTACCTGGGAGACTCAGAAGACTTACAACGTGGGCTTAGACTTTAGAATTTTCAATTTCTTCTCTGCTCAGATTGAGGTTTACAACAAGATGACTTCTAACTTGCTGATGGATCTTCCTTACTCATACTCAACAGGATTCTCATCCGGCTGGGCTAACGTTGGAAAGATGCGCAACAGAGGTATTGAGGGTACATTTACTTTCAATATTCTTCAGACAAGAAACACAATGTTAACCTTAAGCGTTAACGCAAGTTACAACCAGGATAGAATTAGAAAACTATTCCAAGGCAGGGATAACTTCACATTGGAGAATTACGGACTTAATTTGACCGTAGGACACTCATACGGAGAGTTTTATCAAGTTAGATATGCAGGCGTTGACCCTGCTTCCGGCAAACCTCTTTGGTATGATAAGGATGGTAAAATTACCAGTGTTTACAACAGCTCAAATGCCGTTTTGCTTGGTAAGAAATATTCCCAGTTTGCTCCATGGGCAGGCGGTGTTCAGATTGATTTCTCTTGGAAACAATTTGCATTGCAAGCTAACTTCACGGGAGTATTTGGAAAATACATGATTAACAACGATAAATTCTTCAACTCAATTTACGTTTCCAACATTGGAGATATGAACAAGGTTGCAGAGTTGCTATATGGTACATGGACTACTCCTGGACAAAATGCAAAATATCCTAAACCAGAGTATAACCAGAATGTATTTGATTCCAGAGTAGTTGAGAATGCTTCATTTGTAAGATTGAAGAATATTACTTTGTCTTATACTTTCAGCAAAGATGCAGTTGAAAAGACACGTGTTCTTAGCGGTATAAGAATTTATGTTACTGGCAGAAACTTGCTTACTTTCACAAAGTATACAGGTTGGGATCCGGAGCCGGATACAAATTTGGTTTTAGGACGTTATCCTAACTCAAGACAAATTTCAGCCGGTGTTGAATTTACATTCTAATACTTAGAGATTATGAAGAAATTTATTTATCTATTTATAGCTCTGGCATTTGTTGCAACATCTTGCAGCTTGAATGACCAGCCGATTGATACAGAGAGCCAGGATGTTGCCTTTAAGACAGTTGCCGATGCCGCCAATTTTGCCAACGGCATGAATACTGCCTTGAGAGGTCTCTCTTCCGGTTCTTTTATTTATGACCCTGATATTGCTACTGATTACTTTAATGCAGGGTTGGATTATGGTAACAGAGAGGGCGTTTTCCACAGATGGGAATGGACTGCATCAGAGGATGTAAGCACATCTCTTTGGGCTACATCATACTATGATATCAATGAAGCTTGCTATCTTCTGCAAGGCATCAGCACATTAAGTACAGCTGACCTTTCAGACACAGAAATAGCTTCTCTTAAGCACTATCAAGGTTATGCCTATTTTGTAAAGGCTTATGCCGGATATATGCTTCTGGAATATTTCTGCAAACCTTATACTTCTGCAAATGCTGCCAGCGACTTAGGTATTATGCTAATTGACAAATACAGTTCAGCTGTTGACCCTGCTACGGCTCACTTGAGCTATCCTGGCAGAAGTACTTTGGCTGCATCTTATGATTGGGTAGTTTCCAATTTGGATAAGGCATATAGTTGCCTTTCTGATGTTGATGGTGATGTTGGTTCTACCACTCTTACTGTTGATGCGGTAGTTGCAATGCAGGCAAGAGTTGCTCTTGCAATGCAAAACTGGAGCTTGGCTGCACAAAAAGCTGCTTCATTAGTTGATGCAGGAACTTATCCTCTTGCAGCAGATTACGATGATATGAATAATATTTGGACTTATGATAGCGGCGATGAGTGCATAGTTCAGATGGATGCAAGCTTTAATCCTTCATCTCTTCCTGCTTCTAATGACCCTGGGTATGTCTCATATAGTGTGGGAAGTTCCAATGCTGCTAAGGCTCCAAGATATGCTCCAGATTATATTCCGGAGAAGTGGTTCATTAGTGGTTATGCAAATAATGATTTGCGCCTTCTTTGGATTTGGCTTGATTATGATAAAGAGGCTGGCAATTTTGTTACCCGCGGAGTTTGCAAGTATAACTCTGCTAGCGGGGATGCATATTTGCTAAACAAGTTCCCCGGCAACCCGGATTTGAGAACTCCCGGTTCAACTTGGGCTTATTCCAACCACGTAAACAAGATTAAATTGTTTAGAATTGCCGAGCAGTATCTTATTGCAGCTGAGGCTTATGCAATGATGGGCAATACTACCCTTGCAAACAAATATTTGTCAGAGTTTACTCAGGCTAGAATAGTAGGTTCTTCCGCACTTAGTTTGAGCGGGAATTTCTTGCTTGCAAGAATTAAGAAAGAAAGAACTTTGGAATTCGTTGGTGAAGGTTTCCACTTCTTTGATTTGAAGAGATGGGGAGATTCAATGGAGAGAACAGGTGCTCAGAATGCAAGCATTATTTCTAATGCCGGTTCTCCTACTATGGAGTACTTGGCTAAGGACCCTACGGATCACAGATGGTTATGGCCTATACCTCAGGCAGAGATCGACGCTAATCCTCAGATTAAGAATCAGCAGAATCCTGGTTACTAATAGATGGTATGTTTTTTAAACATTTTAAATTTAAGAAATATGAAATTAATAAATATAACTAAGAGTTTAGCGGCAGTTTTGCTTTCTGTCGGGATGATAATGACATCTTGCTCTACGGACTGGCCTTCTTATAGTCCTACAAGCGGAGATGTTACTTTCCAGGCCAGTTCGGGTTCATTTTCTCTATCCGGAACTCCTGTTACTGTTACGCTACAGAGAGGTACAGCCTCTGCTGCAGAGTCTGTGCCCGTTACTTTAACGGATACTAATAATGTATTTACCATGGTAAGTAAAACGGCAGATTTTGCCGCCGGCAGTTATACTGCGGATGTTCAGCTCTCTTATACTAGCAGCGCACTTACTCCGGGTGATACTTACGCGTTTAGCTTGGCAATTGATTCTAAGGTAGCCGCTCCAGGTGCTATTGCTACTAAGTTTGATGGTACCGCAATGCTTCCTTTTACATGGGAGGATTATGGAACGATTTCTTGGACTGCCGGTATTGCAAGAAGTTATAATGGTAATGCTAGCCTTGTTACATCATACAAGCTGCAGAAGGCAAAATACACAACGGCATATTATAGGGTTGTTAATGCATTTGGCGGAACAACCAATCTTGATGTGAAGGTTGATGTTGCTGCCGGGTTTGTTTATCCTTTGAATACACCTGCTTATTGCGGATGGTTCAGCACCAACATGGTTAAGATGGTTACTGGATCTACTTATAAGAATACGGCTTGGTGGTTATGGCTGGATCAATATCCTGAGGACCAGATGAACGAGGTTGCAAATGGTTCAGCAACAGGCAATGCGCTTGTAGTTGGAAGTGCTATGACGTTCTATTGTTTCCACACCTATAATGATGATGGTAAATATATTTCTTCAGGCGGTAGTTATTGGCTGGGTGAAAGGCTAACAGTTACTGCAGTTAAGTAAAGAGTATACGAATTGTTAGATAATATTAAAAAAGGCGACACTTATGTGCCGCCTTTTTTATTTTTATGATTTGCCTATTGCTGTGTGCAGTGATTTGCTTATTGCTGTGATTTGCTTATTGCTGCAATTTGCTTATTGCTGTGACTTGCTTATTGCTGCAATTTGCCTATTGCTGTGACTTGCTGCTTATTGCTGATTCAAATTATCATTAAGGAAACTGTCAATCTCATCCTCTTCCGCTCTGCTTAAAACAATTCTGCCGGTGCTGTCTACAAAAATATTTTGCGGTATTGATGTTACGAGGTATGCTTTTGAAACGGCGTTGTCCCATCCCTTTAAGTCAGATACCTGCGGCCATGAAAGACGGTCTTTTGCAATTGCATCCAGCCACGCATCTTGCTCTTTATCAAGTGATACGCCCAGTATTCCAAATCCTTTGTTTTTGTATTTGTAGTACAGTCTTCTAAGTATTGGATTGAACTGGCGGCACGGGCTGCACCAGGAGGCCCAAAAATCAACCATCGTGATTTTATTCTGTTTATATATATCTGAAAATTTAATAGGGTTTCCTGCCGGGTCATTCTCTGTAAAATCAGGCGCCTGCTTTCCAACCGCAAAGTTGCTCTCTCCCGAAACATATTTTTGAATCTTCTTAAAGTATTTATTGTTAGCATATTCTGGAATTGATGCAAATTCTTTTTCCAATTTCATTGCAGAGTCTGCAGGCATATATTCTATTTGCATTGCGTCTTGGTAAAGCGCAAACATAGAGTGGGGGTGTTTGTTAATGTAGTTTGTAAAAACGTTGTTAATGTCTTCATAAACTTTTTTCCTAACAGTTGTGATGGAATCTTTCATAACATCTGTTGCGGTTTCAAACATTGATTGCAGCGTGTCTAATTTCGCCGCCTTTATAATGCTCTTTGCCACAGTGTTTAACGAGTCTACAACATGTTGTGTTCTGCCTCCCGTTATTACAGGTTCCTCATTTGTGTCCGCCGGAACTGAGATAGTGTATGTGTCGTTTTCCAAAAAGAGCGTGCAAATATTTCTGGATGAGCCGCTTTGGTCAACGCCAAGAAATCTGATTACCACAAGGTCAGGAGATTTGACAGAACCGGTGAACATTGCCTGTCCGTTCACTACCGTTGCAGTATCATTTATGGCATACTCGGAAGTATCCATATTGGTCATGATTATTCTTGCATCTGTCTTCAAATCAGGTACATCACCTTCAAATTTTACGGTGACTTTGTAGCCTGCCTCTTCTTTTTTCCCGCATGCAGCAACCATGATTACCGCCGCCAGAATCAATAAAAATTTTTTCATTTTCTATGGTGTAAGATGTTATTTCAAATTATGCCGTGATGATTGGTACGTATAAAAATAGTAATCCCGACAGATAATTCAAATTGAATTGCACTGTCGGGATTAAAAATATTAATTACTGATTGTCTCTGTTTTCTTCTTCTCCCTCTGCGTTTGCTTTCATCTGAGACTCAACAGAATTTGCAGGACCGTTCTCCTGAGTTGCCTGCATCATTCTGCGATACTCGTCTGCAGAAGTTACAACAATCTTCTCATAGTCTCTAAGACCTGTACCTGCAGGTATTGGATGTCCGCAAATTACGTTCTCCTTTAGACCCTCCAAATAGTCTGTCTTTCCGTAGATTGCAGCCTCGCTCAAAACCTTGGTAGTCTCCTGGAAGGAAGCGGCGCTCATAAAGCTGTTGGTCTTTAATGCCGCCTTGGTTATTCCCTGAAGTATCTGGTTTGCAGTTGCAGCTACGGCGTCTCTTGCCTCTACGGTCTTGAGAGCCTGGCGTTTAAGCATTGAGTTTTCATCTCTCAGCTTTCTAACGGTTACAATCTGTCCGGCCTGAAGATTCTTGGAATCGCCTGCGTCAAGAACAACTTTCTTGTCCCAAAGCTCATCATTGCTCTTCATAAACTCCTGTCTGTCAACAAGCTGCTCCGGCAAGAAGCGGGTGTCGCCCGGATCAACAACCTGCACTTTGCGCATCATCTGTCTGACAATAACTTCAAAGTGTTTATCGTTAATCTTAACGCCCTGCATTCTGTAAACTGCCTGAACCTCGTTTACGATATATTCCTGAACCTTTGTAGGTCCCAGAATAGCAAGGATATCTGAAGGTGCAATAGCTCCGTCTGAAAGCGGATCTCCTGCTCTTACATAATCGTTCTCCTGAACAAGAATCTGTTTTGTCAAAGGAACAAGATAATGCTTCTCCTCTCCGCTCTTTGCCTTGATGATAATCTCCCTGTTTCCTCTCTTGATCTTACCCATGGTGACATCTCCGTTAATCTCTGCAACTATCGCAGGATTAGATGGATTGCGGGCTTCAAACAATTCAGTTACTCTAGGAAGACCTCCCGTAATATCTCCGGCTTTTGAACCGGCGGTTCTTGGAATTTTTACAAGAATATCTCCGGCTTTGATTTTCTGTTTGTTGTTCACCATAATGTGAGCATTAACAGGCAAGTTGTAGCTCTTCAGCTCATTTCCTGAAGCGTCAACAATTCTAATTGCCGGGTTCTTGTTCTTATCCTTAGACTCAATGACAACTCTCTCTGAGTGGCCGGAAATTTCATCCAATGCCTCAGACTTAAATGTCTCATTCTCAATCAAAGAGTCATACATTGCAGTACCGTCTACCTCTGCAAGAGTAAGTGCATTGTAAGCATCCCATTCGCAAATCTTATCTCCTTTCTTTACAGAATCCCCCTCCTTGAAGTATAGAATAGAGCCGTAAGGTACTCTGTATTCGGACATTGTGATTTCAGTATTAACATCCACAATTCTAACTTCCGTTGCGCGGCCCGTTACAATTGTCTGTTTGCTCCCGTCATCACCCTTCTTGTCCAAAGTCCTAAGCTCCTCAAATTCAAGCTTTCCATCATATTTTGATGTAATCTCGCTCTCAACAACAGAGTTAGATGCAGTACCTCCAACGTGGAATGTTCTAAGTGTAAGCTGTGTACCTGGCTCTCCAATTGACTGAGCAGCAATAACTCCAACAACTTCTCCCTTTTCTACCATTCTGCTTCTTGCAAGGTTGCGGCCGTAGCATTTAGCACAAACTCCCTTCTTGCTTTCGCAAGTAAGCACTGACCTAATTTCAACAGCCTCAATAGGCAAAGACTGAATTGTTGATGCAATCTCCTCTGTAATTTCTTCTCCGGCACCAATAATCTTCTCTCCGTTAAGAGGATTGTAAATATCATGAACAGTGGTTCTTCCAAGGATTCTATCATAAAGTGTCTCTACAACTTCATCCTTATTTTTAATCTCTGTCGCGACAAGTCCTCTAAGCGTTCCGCAGTCTTCCTCTGTAATTATCACATCATGAGATACATCTACAAGACGTCTTGTTAGATATCCTGCATCTGCTGTCTTTAATGCGGTATCAGCCAAACCTTTACGTGCACCGTGAGTGGAGATGAAATATTCCAAAACTGACAAACCCTCCTTGAAGTTTGCAAGAATAGGGTTCTCAATAATTTCATTACCTCCCGTTGCACCTGACTTCTGTGGCTTTGCCATCAAACCTCTCATTCCGCAAAGCTGACGAATCTGCTCTTTAGAACCACGGGCTCCGGAGTCCAGCATCATCCAAACTGGGTTAAATCCCTGATTATCTGCTGAAATCTCTTTTACAACTATGTTGGCAAGCTCATTATTGACATTTGTCCAAATATCAATAATCTGGTTGTAACGCTCATTGTTTGTGATAAGACCGGCATCAAAGTTAGCCTTTACAGCATCAACCTTCTTGTATCCTTCATTAACAAGTTTCTCCTTTTCTGCAGGTACAATAACGTTGTTGATGTTAAATGACAGACCGCCTTTGAACGCCATCATGTAACCCATTGCCTTAACGTCATCCAGGAATTCAGTAGCTCTCTTTGCTCCGCATACCTTTATGACATTTCCAATGATATCTCTCAGAGACTTCTTGTTAATCAGCTGGTTAATATAACCAACTTCTTTAGGAACCACCTGGTTGAAAATAACTCTTCCGGCGGTAGTCTCTTTAATTTCATAACCTTTGGTTATATCCATGAAATCTTTTGGAAGTCTTACATGAATAACTGCATGCAAGTCCAGGCGCTGCTCATTGTGGGCAATGATAACTTCCTCAGGACCATAGAAATACATTCCTTCTCCCTTGACACCCTTTCTTGGTTTTGTAATGTAGTAAAGTCCAAGAACCATATCCTGTGATGGAACCGTAATAGGGGCTCCGTTGGCAGGATTAAGAATATTGTGGGTGCAAAGCATAAGCAGCTGAGCCTCAAGTACTGCAGCATTTCCCAGCGGCAGATGGACGGCCATTTGGTCACCATCAAAGTCCGCGTTGAACGGAGTACATGCAAGAGGGTGAAGCTGTATTGCTTTTCCTTCTATCAATTTTGGCTGGAATGCCTGAATACCAAGTCTATGCAGAGTAGGGGCACGGTTAAGCAAAACAGGATGTCCTTTCATTACATTTTCCAGGATGTCCCAAATAACCGGGTCTTTTCTGTCTACCATCTTCTTTGCGCTCTTTACTGTCTTGACAATTCCTCTCTCCAGCAACTTGCGGATAATGAACGGTTTGAACAGCTCAGCCGCAATGAATTTTGGAAGACCGCATTCATGCATCTTAAGCTCCGGGCCAACGACAATAACTGAACGTGCAGAATAGTCCACACGTTTTCCAAGCAAATTCTGACGGAATCTTCCCTGCTTTCCTTTCAAAGAATCTGACAAAGACTTAAGCGCTCTGTTTGACTCAGTCTTAATTGAGTTTGATTTCTTTGAATTATCAAACAAAGAATCCACAGCCTCCTGCAACATTCTCTTCTCATTTCTAAGAATGACCTCAGGAGCCTTAATCTCAATAAGTTTCTTCAACCTGTTGTTTCTGATAATGACCCTTCTGTAAAGATCATTCAAATCAGAAGTTGCAAATCTTCCTCCGTCAAGAGGTACAAGAGGTCTTAAATCCGGAGGTATAACAGGGATGACCTTCATAATCATCCACTCCGGCTTATTGATATCTTTAGAATCTCTGAATGCTTCTATAACACTCAGTCTCTTAAGTGATTCTGCTTTTCTCTGCTGTGATGTCTCATTCTCCAGGCTGCTTCTTAAAGTGTAAGAAAGCTGGTCCAGGTCAAGTTTCTTAAGCAGTTTGTAGATGGCATCTGCTCCCATCTCTGCAATAAACTTGTTAGGGTCATCATCCGGCAGCTGCTGGTTCTCCTTTGGAAGAGTATCTACCAATGCAAGATATTCATCCTCAGTTAGAAGGTCAAGCTCCTTAACAGGCTCTTTTGTCTCGCTCCTCTGAGCGGCAACACCCGGCTGAATGACAACGTATCTCTCATAATAAATAATGGAATCCAGCTGCTTGCTCTTAATGCCAAGCAATGCTCCAATCTTGTTAGGGTTGGAACGGAAATACCATATGTGCGCAACAGGAACGGTAAGCGTAATATGACCTTCTCTCTCTCTGCGGACTTTCTTCTCCGTAACCTCAACACCGCAGCGGTCGCAAACAATTCCACGGTAGCGGATTCTTTTATATTTTCCGCAATAGCACTCGTAGTCCTTTGTAGGACCAAAGATTCTCTCGCAGAACAATCCGTCTCTTTCTGGCTTATATGTACGATAGTTAACAGTTTCCGGTTTCAGCACCTCGCCGTGAGACCTCTCCAGGATTTCCTCCGGAGAAGCAAGGCTGATTCTAATCTTGCTGAAATTGGTCTTAACTTTATTATCTTTCTTTAAAGGCATATTTATTAATTTTTTAATCCAAATGAATGCTTAGCCCCAAGCCTCTAAGTTCATGAAGCAATACGTTAAGTGACTCAGGAATACCTGGTTGCGGCATCGGCTCACCCTTTACAATTGCCTCATAAGCACGGCTTCTGCCTGTGATATCATCTGACTTGATAGTTAGAATCTCCTGCAGAACGTTTGCAGCTCCAAATGCTTCTAGAGCCCAAACCTCCATCTCTCCAAATCTCTGGCCTCCCAGCTGAGCTTTTCCGCCAAGAGGCTGCTGAGTAATAAGAGAATAAGGACCGGTTGAACGTGCGTGCATCTTATCATCTACCATGTGGTCTAGCTTTATCATGTAGATAACTCCGACCGTGGCAGGCTGGTCAAACATCTCGCCCGTGCCTCCGTCTCTTAGCCAGGTAGTTCCATATCTAGGAAGTCCCGCCTTATCTGTGTATTTGCAAATATTTTCCAGAGAAGCTCCATCAAAGATAGGGGTGGCAAACTTAAGTCCAAGCTGGCGTCCTGCCCATCCAAGAACGGTCTCATAAATCTGTCCAAGGTTCATACGGGAAGGCACACCTAGAGGGTTAAGAACAATATCCATAATAGTTCCGTCCTCCATGAAAGGCATATCCTCGTCGCTTACAATCTTGGCTACAATACCCTTGTTGCCGTGGCGTCCCGCAACCTTATCACCAACTCTAATCTTTCTCTTCTTGGCCAGATAAACTTTGGCAAGCTGAGTAATTCCGTTTGGAAGGTCGTCGCCGATAGTGATATCGTAGTTTCTCCTGTTATTCTGAGACTTAAGCTCATTAAACTGGATAAGATAATTGCTAATCAACGCCTTAATTAGCGTGTTAGTGTGTTTATCGGAAGTCCATTTTGTAGGATTAATATTCTTATAATCTATATTGTTAAGGTCTTCCTTCTTAAACATCTCACCCTTAGGGATAAGAAGAGTTCCGTACATGTCGCTGACACCTAATGAAGTCTTCTTTGCAGTAAGAGTCATGAGCTTATCCATAAAGATAGCCTTAAGCTCCTCTGATTTCTTCTGGAATTCCTCCTCGGCCTTTGCAACATTGCTCTTGATAGAAGCCTTAAGCTTCTTCTTCTCTCCCTCTGAATTCTTTCCGGAACCAACTCTCCTGAACAATCTCTTTCCGATGACAGTACCTGTAAGTGAAGCAGATGCCTTAAGTGAAGCATCCTTAACATCACCCGCCTTATCACCAAAGATAGCTCTCAAAAGTTTCTCCTCCGGAGAAGGATCCGTCTCTCCCTTAGGAGTGATTTTTCCAATTAGAATATCTCCAGGTTCAACAGAAGCTCCAACTCTGATAATTCCGTTCTCGTCAAGGTTCTTTGTAGCATCCTCGCTTACGTTAGGAATATCTCTTGTAAGCTCCTCCGGACCACGCTTAGTATCACGCACTTCCATGATGTATTCATCTACATGCACAGAAGTGAAGATATCCTCGCGGACCATCCTCTCGCTTAGTACAACGGCATCCTCATAGTTATAACCCTTCCAAGGCATGAAGGCAACCTTAAGATTTCTTCCAAGAGCAAGCTCTCCGTTTTGGGAAGCATAGCCCTCTGTCATAATCTCGCCTTTCTCTACCTTTTGTCCTTTCATCACGATAGGTTTCAAACGGATAGAGGTACTTTGGTTTGTCTTCCTGTACATTGGAAGCTTGTATACTGTAACGTCGGAAGTGAAGCTTACAAACTTCTCATCCTCAGTTCTGTCGTATTTCACATGAATCTCATTTGCATCAACAAAAACAACCTCTCCTTTTCCTTCTGCTGCAATCTGAGTTCTGGAATCTCTGATAATTGGTTCCTCCAAACCTGTTCCAACAATAGGAGCCTCCGGGCAAATAATAGGAACTGCCTGGCGCATCATGTTAGAACCCATCAACGCACGGTTTGCATCATCATGTTCCAAGAAAGGAATAATTGATGCTGCAAGAGATGCAATCTGGTTTGGCGCAACGTCAATCAAGTGGACATCCTGCTTTCCGACAACAGGATAGTCAGCCTGCCATCTGCATTTGATTCTATCATCCAAAATCTTTCCGTCATCGTCAAGGTTAACATTTGCCTGTGCAACCATCTGATTCTCTTCCTCTTCCGCACTCAGATAAACAACTCCCTTCTGGGCCAGGTCAACAACTCCGTTATCAACTTTTCTATATGGAGTCTCAATAAAGCCAAGGTCATTAATTCTTGCGTAAACGCATAGAGAAGAAATCAATCCAATGTTAGGACCTTCTGGTGTCTCAATAGGGCAAAGTCTTCCGTAGTGAGTGTAGTGAACGTCTCGTACTTCAAATCCTGCTCTATCTCTGCTAAGTCCGCCGGGACCTAATGCTGACAACCTTCTCTTGTGAGTCATCTCAGCGATAGGGTTTGTCTGGTCCATAAACTGGGACAGCTGGCTAGTGCCAAAGAATGAGTTAATTACAGAAGAAAGAGTTTTAGAGTTGATTAGGTCAACAGGCTTAAACACCTCATTATCTCTCACATTCATTCTCTCCCTAATTGTTCTTGCCATTCGTGCCAGACCAACGCTAAACTGGTTTGCAAGCTGCTCTCCAACAGTACGTATTCTTCTGTTGCTCAAGTGGTCAATATCATCTACCGTCGCCTTTGAATTAATCAGCTGAATCAAATAGCGGATGATTTCAATAATATCTTGTTTTGTCAGCACCCTCACATCCGGGGATGTTGTCAAATTCAACTTCTTGTTAAGTCTGTATCTCCCGACAGTTCCCAAATCATATCTCTTGTCGGAGAAGAAAAGCTTCTCAATAACATCCTTTGCCGTAGCCTCATCTGGCGGTTCAGAATTGCGCAACTGTCTGTAAGTATAGAAGATAGCGTCTTTCTGAGTGTTGCAGACATCTTTCTGCAAAGTGTTATAAATTATTGCATATTCCGCAGCGCTCGCATCCTCATTGTGAATCAGGATGTAAGAAACACCGGAATCTATAATTTTATCAATTAAATCCTCTGTTAGAACGGTCTCTCTCTCAACAACAATCTCTGTCCTCTCTATGTACATGACCTCGCCGGTATCCTCATCTGCGAAGTCCTCGTTCCAAGTCTTTAAAACTCTGGCTGCAAGGGTTTTACCAATGCATTTTTCCAGTTCGGGCTTAGTGGCCTTAACTTCCTGTGCAAGTCCGAAAATGTTTAATATGTCTTTATCGCTCTCAAAGCCAATTGCTCTAAGAAGCGTAGTGACCGGCAATTTTTTCTTGCGGTCAATGTATGCGTACATGACATTGTTAATGTCTGTCGTGAACTCAATCCAAGAACCCTTGAACGGGATAATTCTTGCTGAGTAAAGTTTAGTTCCGTTTGTGTGCATGCTCTGCCCGAAGAATACTCCCGGAGAACGATGCAGCTGAGAAACTACAATTCTCTCTGATCCGTTGATAATAAATGTGCCCTGCGGGGTCATGTAAGGAATGTTTCCCAGATAGACGTCTTGTATAACCTGCTCAAAATCTTCATGTTCCGGGTCCGTGCATGACAGCTTCAACTTAGCGTTCAGCGGAACGCTGTAAGTAAGTCCTCTGTCCAGACACTCATCCATGGAGTAGCGCGGAGGGTCAATGAAATAATCAATGAACTCCAGTACAAAGTTATTGCGCGTATCTCTAATTCCTTTAGGATCTGAATTTTGTGAGAAAACCTCCTGAAAAACCTTATACAAGCCCTCGTTCTTTCTGTTCTCAGCTGTTGTATCCAGCTGGAAGAAATCCTTGAAAGATTTTAACTGAACCTCAAGAAAGTCCGGGTAGTCAAGAAGGGTTTTAGAGGTTGCGAATGAAATTCGCTTATTATTAGTGTTTTGCAACATTGTGTTAAGGTTAGTTGATAATAAACTTAAAAAACGACAAAAAGGTTTAGGGCAAAAAGCCCTAAACCTGACTACGTCCTGTTAGGCAGGGAGGTATGAAATAATTAACTTGTTCAAATTATCTCTCCAAGTTATTTAATCTCAACCTCTGCACCAGCCTCTTCCAGTTTTGCCTTTAGCGCCTCAGCGTCTGCCTTGGAGATTTTCTCCTTAACAGCCTTAGGGGCAGCATCAACTAGATCCTTAGCTTCTTTTAGTCCAAGACCTGAAAGCTCCTTAACGGCCTTAACAACCTGTAATTTAGCTTGTCCGGCTGACTTAAGGATAACGTCGAATTCAGTCTTTTCTGCAGCAGCAGGCGCTCCTGCAGCAGCAGGACCGGCAACAGCAACAGCAGCGGCAGCAGGCTCAATGCCATACTCCTCTTTAAGAACTTTAGCTAACTCTTGTACATCTTTTACTGAAAGATTAACTAAGTCTTCTGCAAATTTTTTAATATCTGCCATGATTTATAATTTTTTATGTGTTAATAATTATTTCTTTTCCTCTAGCGTCTTTACAATGCCTGCAATCTTGCCGCCGCCCTGTGATTGAAGGGCAGAAATGACATTCTTAGCAGGAGACTGCAACAACGTAATGATATCTCCAATAAGTTCGTTCTTGGACTTAATGTTATAAAGTACATCCAGATTCTCTGCGCCGATGTAAGGACAATCCTGAACAAACGCACCTTTAAGGGCAGGTTTGCCTTTTCCGTCTGCAGCGCTGAAAGTCTTGATGACTTTTGCAGGAGCATTTGGAACTGTCGTGAACATTACCGCTGATGAACCGGTCATAATTGGCTCAAATTGCTTTGCATCCTCTATTCCGCTCTTTTCCAAAGCTTTAGAGAATAAAGTATTTTTGACAACAAGCAATTTTATTTGCTGCTTAAAGCATGCGCGTCTCAATTTTGATGTCTGAACAGCGTTAAGTCCCTCAATGTCTGTAATATAGAAATTGGGGTTCTCTTTAAGGCGAGCTGTTAAATCCTCAATAATCTGTGATTTTTTCTCTTTCTTCATGATTTTCTCCTCCAAATTATTCAGTATCAACTGAGCCAAACGCCTTGGCATCAATAGCAATTCCGGGACCCATAGTTGATGAAATGAAAATGCTCTTAATGTAACTTCCCTTAAGAGACTGAGGTTTCAATTTAACAACTGTGTTCAAAAACTCACCGGCATTCTGAGTCAACTGCTCTGCAGTGAATGATACTTTACCAATGCTTGTGCTGATAATACCCTGTTTGTCAACCTTGAAGTCTATCTTACCTGCCTTAATTTCCTTAACTGCAGCCTTCAAATCCATGGTTACAGTACCGGTCTTAGGGTTAGGCATCAAACCTCTTGGTCCTAGGACTCTTCCAAGGGCACCAACTTTAGCCATAACAGTAGGGGTGCAGACAATAACGTCAACGTCTGTCCAGCCTCCCTTTATTTTTTCTACATAATCGTCCAAGCCTACATAATCGGCACCGGCCTCTTTAGCCTCTGCCTCTTTGTCCGGCGTGCACAATACAAGTACTCTTACCGTCTTGCCTGTTCCGTTAGGAAGTGTAACTACGCCTCTGACCATTTGATTGGCCTTGCGCGGATCAACTCCCAGACGCACAGCAACATCTACCGAAGCATCAAATTTAGTAGAGGTTGTTTCCTTTACTAAACTGCAAGCCTCAGCCAACTTGTACTGTTTTCCCGGCTCAACTTTAGCCCTGGATATTTTTTGATTTTTAGTTAGCTTACTCATTGCGTTTGATTTTATTTAACATCGGCAGGGAATGTTCCCTCTACAGTAATACCCATGCTTCTTGCTGTTCCCGCAACCATCTTCATAGCTGATTTAAGGGTAAAGCAATTAAGGTCAGGCATTTTATCTTCTGCAATCTTCTTTACCTGCTCCCAAGTCAGCTTTGCAACTTTCTTTCTGTTAGGTTCGGCAGAACCCGACTGAATCTTTGCAACTTCCTTAATCATAACAGCAACAGGAGGTTCCTTTACAACAAAGGTAAAGGACTTATCCGTGAAGACAGTAATAATTACGGGAAGCGTCTTGCCGGCCTTCTTTTGGGTAAGCGCGTTAAATTGTTTGCAGAAATCCATAATATTCACTCCCTTAGAACCTAATGCCGGTCCTACTGGAGGTGAGGGATTTGCTGCACCGCCTTTAATTTGTAATTTAATTAATGCGGCAATTTCTTTAGCCATAATAAATTTATTTATTCTTTAACTACTTGAACAAAACTAAGTTCCAAAATCGTCTTTCTTCCAAAGATTTTAACCATAACTTTTAGCTTCTTCTTGTCTTCCAAGATATCGTCTACAGTTCCGTCAAAACCGTTGAAAGGACCATCAATGACTTTTACAGGCTCGCCTTTAACAAATGGTGCCGCATTCTCTTCCTCCTTGTCCATCATCTCGTCAACCTTCCCTAAAAGCTGATTGACTTCAGATTCACGCAAAGGAACAGGTTCCTTCTCCTTACCGCCCTTTTTAATGATTTCCGTAAGGAAACCAGATACAAAAGGAATATCACGGATAATGTGTTGAATTTCACCTGTAAGGCAAGACTCAATGAAGATATAGCCCGGAAAACAAATCTTATCCGTGCTAACTTTTTTCTCGTTCCTAACTTGGTAAACCTTCTCAGTTGGAACTAGAACTTGAGTAACATAATCCTCTTTGTTGAGTCTTTTAATCTCATTGATTATGTACTCTTGCGCTTTCTTCTCTTTTCCGCCCTGCGCTCTTACAACGTACCATTTTTTTGCCAGCTCACTCATTATGCAATTTCTATTAATCTGTTAAACAAATTAGTAAAGCATATTATAAATGGCTGTCATTATGTTCTTGAACGCTAAGTCCATTAAGAATATCAGCACTGCAAAAATTAACGTTGTAATCATTACAACAATGGCTGAATTCTGTAACTGCGCCCAGGTAGGCCAGCTGACCTTTTTGGTCAATTCTGTATAAGCCTCTTTTAGATATAAACTTACTTTGCTCATTTAAATTTTTAATTATAGACTCCGCAATTGGAAGCTTTGCTTTGCCTTATTAAAAATGAATCAGATCGTAACATCCGGTTCAGTGCAGGGACAGAGCGATTCGAACGCCCATCAGCGGTTTTGGAGACCGCGATTCTACCCTTGAACTATGTCCCTAAATGAACCCCTGCGCCTCACTCTTTTGTACTATGCAAAAGCCTAAGACTCAGGGATTTATTAGAATTAACTATCGGGAACTTAATATAGCTCCCGATAGAACTTTATTCTAGAATTTTGGTTACCTGTCCTGCACCTACAGTTCTGCCGCCCTCACGGATAGCGAACTTAAGTCCTTCTGACAATGCAACTGGGTAGATTAACTCTACTTGGATTGTTACGTTATCACCAGGCATTACCATCTCAACTCCCTGAGGAAGATCAATCTCTCCTGTTACATCCATTGTACGGATGAAGAACTGAGGACGATACTTATTCTTAAATGGAGTGTGACGGCCGCCCTCTTCTTTCTTAAGGACGTAAATCTGAGCCTCGAACTTCTTATGAGGAGTTACGGAACCAGGTTTTGCAACAACCATTCCTCTCTTAAGGTCTTTCTTATCAATACCTCTTAGAAGCAAACCAACGTTATCGCCAGCTTCACCTTCATCAAGAATCTTGCGGAACATCTCAACACCTGTAACGACAGTCTTCTTAGGCTCGTCGCCAAGTCCGATAAGTTCAACCTCATCACCAACCTTAACAATACCGGTCTCAATTCTACCTGTAGCAACTGTGCCACGGCCTGTGATTGAGAAGATATCCTCAATTGGCATCAAGAAAGGTTTCTGGTTATCACGTACTGGAAGCGGAATGTACTCGTCTACGGCAGCCATAAGCTCCATAACTTTCTCTTCCCATTTCTTGTCTCCGTTAAGAGCTCCTAGAGCGGAACCTCTGATAACAGGAGCGTTGTCTCCATCATACTGATAGAAAGAAAGAAGCTCTCTAACTTCCATCTCTACTAGATCTAGCATTTCAGGGTCATCAACCAAGTCAACTTTGTTAAGGAATACAACAATCTTTGGAACGTTTACCTGACGAGCCAATAGAATGTGCTCTCTTGTTTGAGGCATAGGACCATCTGTTGCAGCAACAACAAGGATTGCGCCATCCATCTGTGCAGCACCAGTTACCATGTTCTTTACATAATCAGCATGCCCCGGGCAGTCAACGTGAGCGTAGTGACGATTAGCTGTCTGATACTCAACGTGTGCGGTGTTAATTGTAATACCGCGCTCCTTCTCCTCAGGTGCGTTATCAATCTGATCAAAAGTCTTGATCTCATCATCTCTGGAGAAACCTCTTTCTGCAAGTACCTTGGTGATAGCTGCAGTTAAAGTGGTTTTGCCGTGGTCAACATGGCCAATTGTACCAATGTTAACATGAGGTTTATCCCTCTTAAATACTTCTTTTGCCATAATAATATATTATTAATTAATTAATATTGATTCCGAACTTGAAGCAACTCCAACATCCTCATTCTCAACCACCTAAAGTAGAGCCGACATCGGGACTTGGACCCGAGACCTCTTCCTTACCAAGGAAGTGCTCTACCTCTGAGCTACGTCGGCCTTCTTAGAGCGGAAGACGGGGTTCGAACTCGCGACCCTCAGCTTGGAAGGCTGATGCTCTACCAACTGAGCTACTTCCGCGGTAAAAAAGTGGAGAGGGAAGGATTCGGACCTCCGAAGGCATAAGCCAGCAGATTTACAGTCTGCCCCAGTTGGCCACTTTGGTACCTCTCCGTTAACACAAAAAATTAGAGCCGATGGAGGGATTCGAACCCCCGACCAGCTGATTACAAATCAGCTGCTCTGGCCAACTGAGCTACATCGGCAATAAAATTGCCCCTTTTTTAAGGGACTGCAAAGGTAGAATTTTTGAATTAATTAGCAAAACTTTTGTAAAAAAAATTAATAAAATTTTCTTTTCGCGACAGATTATTGCTCCTCTTTGCAAGGTCCGGCGCACTCTTTTATCCTCTCAAAAATAGAGGAGGCATCCAGATGGCATTCGGCAAGCTGCTCATTTACAGTTGCATGCTCAATAAATTTATCCGGGATTCCCATGCAAAATACTTTTACGCTACTACCATAAGTTTTTGCAATATATTCACACACAGCGCTATACAGTCCTCCTATAATAGTTCCGTCCTCAACCGTAATAATTTTTTTGCAGTTCTTTACGGCGTCATCAACGGCGGCAACATCCAAAGGTTTAAGAAATCTCATGTTATAGTGCATAACGCTAATGCCTTCTTTTTCAGCTAGTCCAACGGCCTCTGCCGTATTGTTCCCAATAGTTCCGATGGATAAAACCGCAACATCATGCCCCTCTTTTAATTTTACGGCTTTGCCAATTTCTATTTTTTTAAATTCTTTTGGAAGTTCCAGACCTTGGCAACATCCTCTTGGATAGCGTATTGAGATAGGGCCGCCGTATTCAGGCAGTGTTGCGGAGTAAAGCATATCTTGCAATTCAATTTCATTAAGCGGAGCCATCTCCGTGATATTCGGCACTATGCGCAGGTATGAAAGGTCGAACGCACCTTGATGCGTGGCGCCGTCTTCTCCTACAAGTCCGCCTCTGTCTATGCAAAATACAACTTTCAAGTTTTGCAGGGCTACATCGTGAATTACCTGGTCATAAGCACGTTGCAAGAATGATGAATATATGTTGCAGAAAGGAAGCATGCCTCCGGCCGCAAGACCTGCTGAAAAAGTTACAGCGTGCTCCTCTGCAATTCCGACATCAAATGTCCTGTCGGGAAAAACCTTCATCATATCACATAGCTGACCTCCGCTGAGCATTGCCGGCGTGATGCCTACTATATTCTTATTGTGTTTTGCAAGTTCTACTATTGTCTGCCCGAAAATGTTCTGATATTTAAGAGGTTGACCCTTTTTGGAAATTCTCTCCCCGGTCTCCACGTCAAATTTCCCCGGCGCATGCCAGATGCTCTGCGCTTTCTCCGCAGGCTCATATCCTTTGCCCTTTAACGTTCTAATATGCAGAAGTTTAGGGCCTTTTAGATTTTTCAGATTGGTAAGGGTTGTGACAAGCTCACCAATGTCATTGCCATCGATTGTACCAAAATATCTGAACCCAAGTCCTTCAAACACAGAGCCGTGCTTAACCAGCGCAATCTTTGTGGTCATTGCAAATTTTTGCAGTATGCCCCTAAGTTTGCCGTTGCCCACTTTGTTCCAAATCTTATTTTTGATTCTGTTATAAGTAGGTGATGTGGTGATTTTCACAAGATAGTTGTGCATGGCGCCAACGTTCTTGTCTATGGCAATTTGATTATCATTTAGAATAACAAGGATATCCGTTTTGGAAACTCCGGCATTGTTTAAACCCTCAAAAGAGAGCCCGCCTGTTGCGGCACCGTCGCCGAGTACAGCTATGACTTTAATATTTTCCCCTTTAAGCCTTGCTGCTGTTGCAAGTCCTAGAGCTGCTGATACAGAGGTAGATGCATGACCAACTCCAAAGGCGTCATAAGGACTTTCGCTCATTTTTGGGAAACCGCTCGGACCATCCTTTGTTCTGTTGTTTTTGAACTCTTCTCTTCTGCCTGTAAGGATTTTGTGTGCGTAAGCCTGATGGCCAACGTCCCAAACAATTTTATCATTTGGCGTATCAAACACATAATGAAGAGCTACGGCAAGTTCAACTGCTCCTAAAGAAGCGCCAAGATGTCCCGGATTTTTCGCACAACACTCTGTAATATACTCTCTCAGTTCTTTACATAATCTGATAAGTTGTCCAGTACTTAAACCTTTTATATCTTTTGGTGAATTAATCTTCTCTAACATGTGATTTCTCTTTTCTCGCTTTTGAAATAACTCCTGGTATTACCCCTTAAAGATTGCGCAATTTACAATTTATTTGCCAAATCTTAAAATCAAAGATTTTGCGATTTGGAATAAAAGCAATAAATTGTCGCGTTTTTTGAAAACCTAAATTAAAGAAACTAAATAATAATTAAATACAAATGACAATATCTGATAAAATACACCAGACAATGCGTGATAAGGCTTCCGTCCGTTGGACGGCCCTTGTGTTGTTGGCATCAGCCATGTTTTTTGGCTACATCTTTGTTGATATTCTATCTCCGCTGAAAGATATTTTGCAGACACAGCGCGGATGGGATTCTACTGCTTTTGGACATTATGCAGGATCAGAACCATTCCTTAATGTGTTTGTTTTCTTCCTGATTTTTGCGGGCATTATCCTGGACAAAATGGGGGTTCGCTTTACTGCGATACTTTCCGGCGCTGTTATGGTACTTGGCGGCTCTCTTAACTACTTTGCTGTAACTGACGCTTTTGCAGGAAGTTCCATTGCATCATTTATGGATGGAATTCTAAATCTTCCCGCTTCTTGGTGGAATGTTACACCTTGGTATGCAGGCATGCCAGCATCTGCAAAACTTGCGGCAATAGGCTTCATGATATTTGGATGCGGTGCGGAAATGGCCGGTATTACAGTATCACGTGGTATTGTTAAGTGGTTCAAAGGCAAGGAGATGGCTCTTGCAATGGGAATTGAGATGGCTATTGCGCGCGTTGGCGTAGCAGTAGTTATGGTAGGTGCTCCGTTTCTTGCTCATCTAGGCGGAAACATTAGCGTTTCCCGTCCTGTTGCTTTTGCGGTATTGCTTATGCTCATTGGTTTGATGTGCTTTATTGTTTATGCTTTCATGGACAAAAAGCTTGAAGTTCAGATGGGAGAAAATGGAGAGGAGAAGGATGATCCTTTCAAAATCAAGGACTTGAAGTTGATTTTCACTTCCAAAGTATTCTGGCTTGTGGCCTTGCTTTGCGTGTTATACTATTCTGCAATTTTCCCGTTCCAGAAATATGCGGTGAATATGTTGCAGTGCAATCTTCACTATTCAGCTGAGACTGCGGGTCTTATATTCTCAGTCTTTCCTTTGGGAGCTGCAGCTGTCACGCCGTTCCTTGGTAATTTCTTGGATAGAAAAGGTAAGGGCGCCTCTATGTTAATGCTTGGAGCTATGTTAATGATTGTGTGTCACCTTTCATTTGCATTCCTTGTTCCGGCAACGCAGAATGTTTTTATTACTTTATTGAGTATCATATTATTAGGAATTTCTTTCTCATTGGTTCCTGCAGCTTTGTGGCCTTCAGTTCCAAAATTGGTAGACAGCCGTTTGCTTGGTTCTGCTTACGCAGTAATATTCTGGATTCAAAATATTGGATTGTATGCATTCCCAATGATTATTGGTTCTGTTCTTACAGCAAGTAATCCTGGTGTTACGGATCCTTTGAAGTTTAACTACACAGTTCCAATGCTTGTCTTTGTTTCACTTGGAGTTATGGCTTTGTTATTAAGTTTCTGGCTAAAGGCTGAAGATAAGCGCAAGAATTACGGTTTGGAATTGCCTAATATTCAAAAGAAAGCTGCTGAGGCGTAGACTATTAGCGTAAATTTTACTGACAATAATACCCTAAAAACTTAAATATATAAAATGGAGAAAGCCATTAAATTTCTGAGGGATTCCAAGAGCGCACGCTGGATTGTACTTGCATGCCTTGTAGTTCCCATGTTTGCGTCATATTTCTTTGACGATATGTTCTCTACGGTGTCTCATATTTTCAAGACTCCAGGGTTAGCTCAATTGGCTTGGAATTCACAAGATTATGGATTCTATGCGGGCGGATATTCATTTCTTTGTGTATGGGGCGGACTGATTGTTTGCGGAATGCTCCTGGACAAATGGGGTGTCCGTTTTACAGGTTCTCTTTTTGTAGCAATGATGGTCGGAGGTGCCGGAATTGTTGCTTATGCAATTAGCGGCAGTTTCAACGGCAGCGGACTTCATGACTGGATGGCCGGATTTACTGCAAAACCTTCATTAGTACTGGCTTACATAGGTTGTACGTTATTCGGGCTCGGCAGTGAAATTGCGGGTGTGGCGGTAACGCGCTCAATTGCCAAATGGTTCAAAGGCAAGGAGATGGCGCTCGCGATGGGGCTTCAGCTTTCAATAGCGCGTTTGGGAACAGCTCTTGCGTTTGTTTTTGCTCCTACTTTGGTTGGCCTTGTTGATAATCCTCCAATGGGTTTCCAATACACTTTTGCTGATACCGGAAGACCTGCTCTTGTAGGACTTGGAATTATGGCTATTGGAATAGTTTTGTGGAGTGTTTTTATCACGATGGATTTCCATTTGGATAAGCAGACAGGAGAGACTGATACAAAGGAGGTTAAAGAAGAGGATAAATTTAAATTTTCCGATATCTTTAAAATCTTGACTAACAAGCATTACATCCTTGTCTCTTTGCTTTGCGTTTTCTTTTATTGCTGTATTATTTCATTCAAGAAATTTGGTACGTCAATACTTATTCCAAGATTTGGAATAGATTTGGAGATTGCAAAGTGGATGATTGCAATGATTCCTTTCTTCACGGTTATTTTTACTCCTCTGTTTGGTTCTCTTGTAGATCACAAAGGAAAAGGAACTACATGGATGATACTTGGCTCTTGCGTAGTACTTCTTGCTCACCTTTTAATATGCTTTGCACCAGGCGGTTCTCATTTCTGCGGTTACGCAGCAATTGCTCTTCTGGGAGTTGGATATTCATTGGTTCCCGCAGCAATGTGGCCATCTATTCCTAAGATTATTCCGGAGAAAAATCTTGGTTCTGCTTACTCTTTGATTTACTGGATTCAGAACATGGGAATGTTGCTAGTTCCAATATTTGTAGGCGGTATCTTAAAGAGATATATAATTGATGCTAACAATATTTCACAGCAAGTAAGCGCTGCGGTTCATGCAGAGTATTTGTTTATAGGTCTGGGTATTGTGGCTGTAACCGTTTCTATTTTGCTTGCAAAATCTTCTAAGAAAAACCCTCAGCTGCATCTTGATGATCCTAACAAAGTGAAGAAGGCAGCATAAAAAAGAAGACCGCTTTGTGCGGTTTGATAAAAATAAAAGGCGGTCAAATTTTGATCGCCTTTTATTTTGCTAAAATCTTATGTATAAGGAATTTGTATTATTTATACTACATCTGACCGTTTATTTTGCTTTATCTGCTTCCGCTTTAATATTAGGATCTTGCAAACCATAATGCTTTCTCTTGTTCAAAGACTTTAAGCAGAAAGCCAAAATAATTGCGACTGAACATGTAATTGCAAAGACCAGCATCGGCAGTACGTAATTATATTTTGGATTATCCGGATATCTCATAGGCAATGCCGCATTATATGTTGATAAGATGCAGTATTTATTTAATATCCAGCCTATTAACATAGGAACTCCCCAAAGTCCTATATTCTGAATATAATAGGTTAGCGCCATTGCAGTTCCGAATTGTTTCTCCGGAATAATTTTAGCCAAGGATGGCCACATTGCGGATGGAAGCATTGCAAAACCAATTCCCAAAAGAATCATCAAAATTATGGCAAACCATGCTGCATGAGTGAACGGAAGCGCAAAGAATAAATGCACGCCAGTTATGAGCACGGCACCAAAAATCATCAAGTCCGCGCCATGTCCGTATTTGTCATAAATCCTTCCAAATAAAGGAGTTAGAATAAGGCATCCAAACGGCAAAATTGCCGGAATTGTACCGGCCCATTTCTCTGCCACTCCAAATTTGTTGACCATAAGTGAGGATGCAAACTGGTAGAAAGGTAAAACTGCCGCATAAAAAATCAGGCACAAAAATGCAATCAGCCAAAAACCGGGATTAGTAATAATTGCTTTGACATCCTTAAGAGAGAAGGCTTCATCTTCCTTTTTACCCTCTGCCAATTTATTTTCTGCGAGTTGTTTATCTAATCGCTTGTCTTGGATGCAGTAGAAGAAGAAGCAAACCAAAGCTATGCCCAGCAAGATTAGAGCAAACATAACTGATGAGCTCACGCTGCCGTAATGTGCTGCAATCAACGGAGATACTACAAGTGCCAAGGCTGAGCCAAGTCTTGCAAGCGCAAGCTGAAGCCCCATTGCCATAGCCAGCTCTTTCCCTTTGAACCACTTGACAATAATTTTGCTTACAGTAATTCCCGCAACCTCAGAACCAACTCCAAAAATTCCAAATCCAACTACAACCCATATCACCTGTTTTTTCATGTGGGCTCCTACAAAATAACCAAGGTTCTGAGCGCCTGTAGCAGGGTCAATTACAGGTATGTAAGCTACTGCGTAGTACTTGATTGCAATACCTATTACCATTAGAATGCATGATAACATTCCGGTAAATCTTATCCCTTTTTTATCCAGGATAAAACCTCCAAAAATTAGCATTCCAAGGAATACGTTGAAGATTGAGTACGAACCTGCAAACCAGCCAAATTCAACGCTGTTCCAAAGGTTGTTTTCCTCCAGCATTGTTTGCAGAGGAGCAAAGATGTCCGAGGTGACGTATGCTGCAAACATCACCAGCGAGATTATGAGCAAAGCTATCCACCTTGCTGCAGCTGAGTCTCTTAAAGTCTTTTTTATAGTATCCATTTTTTGGGCAAGCTCACCCGGGGAAGTTATCTCTTTGCCGCTTTTTGTTTCTTTCTAACAATAGTTTGACTTCTGTCGGGACCTACTGAAATAACACTGATAGGTACCTGCAATTCCTTCTCTATGAAGCTGATATATTGTTTGTATGCGGCAGGGAAGTCACTGTCCTTTTTACATTTGCTCAAATCTTTTTTCCAGCCTTTGAACTCTTTGTAAACAGGTTCTATTTTAGCGTAGGTGTCATAAGGAACTCTGTCCGTTTTCTGACCATCTACTTTGTATGCAACTGCAACTTTAATCTTGTCAAAAGTGTCCATCACATCCGCCTTCATCATGATAAGATTGGTTACGCCGTTAAGCATGATTGCATACTTAAGTGCCGGAATATCAAGCCATCCGGTTCTTCTCGGACGTCCGGTTGTTGCGCCGAATTCGCAGCCTCTTTGCCTTAGTTCCTCGCCTGTTTTGTCAAACAATTCAGTAGGGAAAGGACCTGCGCCAACTCTTGTGCAATATGCCTTGAATATTCCGTAAATCTTGCCAATCTTAAGAGGAGAAAGTCCAAGACCTGTGCATGCGCCTGCGCAAATGGTTGAGGATGAAGTTACAAAAGGATACGCGCCAAAATCTACATCCAGCAAAGTTCCCTGTGCTCCCTCTGCAAGTGCATTCTTTGTCTTAAGATATTTGTTCAATTCATACTCGCTGTCTACAATCTGGAACTTCTTAAGATAATTTATAGCATCCATCCACTCTTTCTCATGCTCTTCTGCATTATATTGGAAATCAAATTGTTTAAGGAAAGTTTTATGCTTCTCCTTAAGAGTGTTGAATCTATTTTTAAAATCTTTTGCAAGAATGTCTCCAACTCTAAGTCCGTTGCGCCCCGTCTTATCCATGTAAGTAGGGCCAATGCCTTTCAACGTTGAACCAATCTTTGTCTTCCCTTTGGAAGCCTCTGATGCTGCGTCAATTATTTTGTGGGTAGGGAGGATAAGATGAGCCTTTTTTGAAATTACAACTCTCTTTGTAACAGGTACTCCAAGCGCCTCAATTCCTTTGCATTCCTCTCTGAAAATTATAGGGTCAAGTACAACTCCGTTGCCAACTATGTTGATAGTATTTTTTCTGAATACGCCTGCGGGAACTGAATGAAGAACAAACTTTTTTCCTTCAAAATTCAAAGAGTGACCGGCGTTTGGACCTCCTTGGAATCTGCAAATTACAGGATAATTTTTTGCCAGAACATCAACAATTTTGCCCTTGCCTTCATCACCCCACTGTAATCCTAAAACAACATCAACTTTCATAAGCACAAAAATATTTTAAAGTTAAATTTTTTAATCCCGACAGATTAGAACGGAAGATCATCGGTTGTATCTTCTTCTCCAGGAAAATCCTGAGTTGCAGGAGCTTGTGGCTGCTGCGGCTGAGGCGCCGGAGCTGCATGCTGAGGTGCGTATCCGCCGTTATTCTGCGGCTGCGCAGGGCGCTGCCAATTGTTTTGCTGAGGCTGAGCGCCGCCATTCTGATACCCTCCCTGTGATGCAGGGTTATCTGACTTCCTCCCTACAAGCTGCAATGCATCTGCATAAATCTCAGTTATATACCTTGTCTGATTGTTTTGATCTGTATAGCTTCTGCTCCTAATTTTTCCCTCAACATAAACTTGAGTACCCTTCTTGACATATTTCTCTACTATATCAGCTAATGCTCTCCAGCACACAATGTTATGCCATTCTGTCCTTTCCTGCGGCGCACCGCTTCTGTCCTTAAATCTTTCTGACGTTGCAAGAGTAAAATTTGCAACGGACGCTCCTCCCTCCAGATGTCTAACCTCCGGATCCTTTCCAACATTTCCCAATAAAATTACTTTGTTTACAGACATATTTTTAGATTTTTTTGATTGCGTAAAAGTACTCTTAAATTATTGATTCTGCAAAAAGCCTCATCCTCTCTGCTGACGGTTCCCGGCCTGTAAAAAGCTTGAATCCCGGGATTGCCTGGTTCACCAGCCATTCCAATCCGCCCACGTAGTTTGGGGCTGCGGAGAAAGAGGGGTTTTTATAATTTGCTTCAATCAATAGTACTCCCGACAGGTCACTCTCTTTTAACTCTTCTATTTTCAGCGGCAGCGCATATACTATAACTGCAACGCGTTTAACAATATCTGCCACCTCGTTTAATCCGGCGGATTCTGCTCCTATTTCTGCAGCAAATTCTTTTGCTTTATCTATGGTTCTGTTTGCTATAATGGTTTTGTAGCCAGCGTCTTTTAGTGCCAGTGCGGCTGCTTTCCCAGCACCGCCTACGCCAATTACCATTGCTTTTCTTTCAGCAGAGGGATATAATCTATTTGCCAAAGGCCGCGTGCGGAGCACGCGTGCATCCTCGCGGCGGAAGCCGCGTAAATCACTTGGCAGTGCGGCGCTTTGTGCCGCACTGCTCTGCGCGCAGCGTATGCTCAAGATTTCCCTCACGGCCAAATAATCGGTATTGTAGGAAAAAACTTCTGCCCCCTTGAATAGCAGGGTATTGGCGGCGTGCAGGCGAGTGGTGACGGAGTCCGGACGGGTGACATACTGCATTACGGATTCTTTGAAAGGAGCAGTGACATTGATGCCACTGTATTCGCCATCGTGAACTTTTTGCATTGCCTCCTCAACACTCTGGGATTCAATTAGTTCATATTCATCTGTATTTCCGCTGTAGGCTATTTTGAATAGGGCTGGGCTTAGAGAGTGTTTTATTGGATTTCCTATTAGGGCGAACTTTGACATATTTTATTTGGGAAATTTTATAATATATTGGTTACCAATTGATATTAGAAAATTTTTGTAGAAACAGCGACAGATGATAGCCGTCCCCTAATCCATGGTGGATTTTTACAGAGACCGGCATTAGGATTTTTTTGCCCTTTTTATAAAACCTTCCTGTGACCACGTGTGGGAATGAGGAGTCAAAAGGTGAAAAAGGCTCTGCAATCGCCGTAAAATTTACCCATGGGACACAGGAAAAGCAGATTAAATTCCCATGCATAGTATCCGCCTTGAGGTCTAGACCGTCAGCCATTTCAGCCTGATTTTCAGCTTTTCTAGCCTCCTTAATAAAAGAGTCTATATCGCTGTAGTTGTTAAACCAGGTAAAAGCCAGTGTATTGTTTCTTTTTCTAAGATACGTTGAACCTATACTTGCATTGTCATATAGATAAACTTCCCCGTTTTCTATTCTGTATCTGAAATTTTCTATGCTGTCAGCAATCTTTAACGTGTTGTACAATGTTGTCATGTATAAGGAACGTCCCGTGCTTTGTGCATAATCGTACACCTGGGTAACATCTACGTCTGCAAGCAGTCCCCCCATAGGATATTTAAATTTTGAGAAGTACTCGTATACTTCTTTGCGTTCCCAGTTTTGAATATTAACCTTTGTTTTCATTTATTCTCGTTTATGCTTGACGACCTCTGTCTAAGCGCCTCATAACATAAAATAGCTGCTGATACAGAGACGTTTAGAGAATCCAGTTTCCCCATCATCGGAATCATTATTTTCTCGCTGGCCGCTTTTCTCCAAAACTCAGTAAGCCCGTTTGCCTCGCTTCCCATTACAATTGCGCAGCCTCTCTTCATGTCTGTTTTATAGTACAGTTTTGAATCTTGCAGCTGTGCTGTGTATATTGTTATATTATTGTCTTTTAGCCATTTATAGGCCTCTTCATTTGTGCAGCAGACAACGTTTTGCGTAAAGATTCCTCCAAGACTTGCGCGGATTAAATTTGGATTGTACAGGTCTGTAAGCTCATCGCAAATCAGAACAGCATCCGCTCCGCAGGCATCTGCCGTTCTTAGCAAAGCTCCAAGATTGCCGGGTTTCTCCACACTCTCAACTACTAGAATAAGAGGCTGATAGTTACCTTTCTCATCACACTTTACTTTGAGGTTTATATCCTCCAGCTTTTTTTTCTTCTCTTTAACAACTGCTACAATACCCTCTGTTCCTGCGCGATAGGCAAGCTTGCCATAGACATCTTCTGTTACTTCAAAACAGATTTCATCTATTGCGTGCTTTTTTATCTCATTAAAATTTTTCTCTGAAATTATTTTTGGACAATAAAAAACAGTGCGCAGTTCGTATCCGGCATTAATGCAATCCAGGACTTCTCTAACTCCCTCCACAACAAATAAATGCCTGGCCCTGCGCTCTTTAGATTTCTCATAAAGCTCAAGCGCCTCTTTAATTTTTGGATTCTTTAAAGAAGTGATAAGATTCCTATCGGCATCCGGGGTCATTTGTAAATTTCCTGTCGGGAATAAAAAATTATTTATACTGCTCCGCCTTCATCTGAGGGAAGAACAAAACATCCTGTATAGAGGTCTGGTTGGTCATGAACATTGTAAGGCGGTCCATTCCAATTCCCATTCCGCTTGTTGGAGGCATTCCGTATTCAAGGGCGCGGATGAAATCCATGTCTATGTACATTGCCTCATCATCACCCTTGTCCTTCAGACGCAGCTGATCTCTAAATCTTTCCAGCTGGTCTATAGGGTCATTAAGCTCACTGTATGCATTTGCCAGCTCTTTGCCGCAAACAAATAATTCAAATCTTTCTACAAGAGAATCATCATCTCTCTTCCTCTTTGTAAGCGGAGAAGTGGCTACAGGATAATCAGTTACAAACGTAGGTTGAATCAAGTTCTTTTCACAGAACTCTCCAAACAAAGCATCTATCAGCTTGCCCGCGCCAAAGCTTGGGTCAACCTGAACTTTTAATTTCTTGCATGCATCTCTTAGCTGCTCCTCATTCATTCCCGTTATATCTATGCCTGCATACTCTTTAATTGCCTCAATCATAGGCAGTCTGCGGTATGGACCCTTAAATTCTACCTCTTGCTCTCCAATTTTTAGCTTGGTGGTACCGTTAACAGCTACTGCAACTTTCTCCAACATCTGCTCTACAAATCTCATCATCCAGTTGTAATCTTTATAGGCAACGTAAATTTCCATTGCCGTAAACTCCGGATTATGAGTACGGTCCATGCCTTCATTTCTGAAGTCCTTGCTGAATTCATAAACGCCGGGATAACCGCCAACTATAAGTCTCTTTAAATAAAGCTCATCCGCAATTCTCAGGTACAAATCCATATCCAAAGTGTTGTGGTGAGTTACAAACGGACGTGCGTTGGCTCCGCCGGGAATTGGCTGAAGGATAGGGGTTTCCACTTCCAGGCAGCCATTCTCGTTAAAGAAGCTGCGCATTGTATTGTAAATCTTTGTTCTCTTAACAAAGACATCTCTTGTCTGAGGATTAACAATCAGGTCTACATATCTCTGGCGATAGCGTAGCTCAGGGTCTGCAAATGCGTCATACACAGTACCATCCTTCTCTTTAACTATCGGGAGCACCCTTAATGATTTGCAAAGAAGCTTTATCTCTTTTACATGAATTGTCTTCTGCCCCGTCTGAGTTACAAATGCGTATCCCTTAACTCCGATGAAATCTCCAATGTCCATAAGTTTCTTAAAGACAGTATTGTACATTGTCTTATCTTCTCCCGGGCAAACTTCATCTCTCTTGACATACGCCTGCACTCTTCCAAAAGAATCCTGAATCTCTATGAATGATGCAGCTCCCATAATCCTGCGGCTCATTAGCCTTCCTGCAAGACAAACATTCTTAAAGTGCTCGTAATCCTTGTCATCCTCTCCTGCATTGGGGTTAAACACCTCTACAATTTCTTTAGAAGAACTGTTAACCGGGTATTCCTCTGCGGGATACGGGTTAATTCCCAATTTTCTAAGTTCATCCAGAGATTGTCTTCTTATCTGCTCCTGTTCATTAAGGTTTTGTTCCATCTTTATTCTGTTAATAATAAATTATTTAGACCATTTTTCCAAAGAGGCAAATTTAATATTTTTCTATGATAAAAGAAATATATTCTTTACATTTGCGAACTAGCGATGGATGTAAGAAATATAGAGAAGAAGTGGGTGCTAAGAGAGCCCGGCAACCCTCTTTACACAAGGCAACTTATGCAAGATCTTGGAATTGATGAGGTGCTTGCAAACCTTTTGGTGCAGAGGGGAATAAAAGATTATGCGGAGGCCAGGGACTTCTTCCGCCCCGATTTGAAAATGCTTCATAATCCTTTCTTAATGAAGGACATGGATGTTGCTGTTGAGCGTATTCATACTGCAATTGAGAAAAAAGAACGCATCCTCATCTATGGAGATTATGATGTTGACGGAACTTCTGCAGTTTCTTTGGTTTATTCTTTTCTGAAAACACTCACTGAAAAAGATGAGATAGATTATTATATTCCCGACAGATATGATGAGGGATATGGTATCTCTTTTCATGGAGTTGACTGGGCTGCGGAGCGTAAGTTTAACTTGGTGATAGCGCTTGACTGCGGTATCAAAGAGGCTGATTCTGTGAAGTATGCAAAAGAGAAGGGGATAGATTTTATTATTTGCGACCATCACTTGCAGGGAGATATTCTTCCTCCCGCCGTTGCTGTCCTTGACCCTAAGCGGTCAGACTGTGATTATCCTTTTGATGACCTGTCGGGATGCGGAGTGGGCTTTAAATTAGTCCAGGGTTACGCGCAAAAATATCAGATTCCTTTTGAGAAAATTGAGACTTTGCTGGATTTGGTGGCTGTAAGCATAGCAGCTGATTTAGTGTCAGTTACGGGAGAGAACAGAGTGCTCGCTTATTTTGGATTGAAGAGATTGAATGAGGCTCCGCGCAAGGGACTTCTTGCAATGATAAAACTTTCCGGTTTGGAAAAGCATAAAATCACGATAGATGATATTGTGTTTAAGATTGGTCCAAGAATTAATGCGGCGGGGAGAATGGAGAGCGGAAGGACTGCAGTTGATTTGCTTACATCTCAGAATGAGGCTGATGCAACAAAATTTGGAAAGGAAATTAATGACCATAATAATGAGCGCAAGAACATAGACAGGGAGATTACTAAAGAGGCGATTGAGATTGTGAAGAAGGAGCCCGATTTTGAGAAACTCAATTCTACTGTGGTTTACAATGAGGGATGGCACAAGGGAGTTGTAGGTATTGTCGCAAGCCGCTTGGTAGAAGCATTTTACAGACCTACTATTGTTCTTACAAAATCTTCAAATGGCTTTATTACAGGTTCTGCCAGAAGTATTCCGGGATTTGATTTGTATGAGGCAATTGAATCTTGTTCAGATTTGCTGGAAAATTTTGGAGGCCATGTTTATGCTGCCGGACTTACTCTTAAGGAGGAGAATCTTCCTGAGTTTAAGAGACGCTTTGAAGAGATTGTTACTAAGAAGATTACAAAGGAGATACTTACTCCTATCATAAAAGCCGATTCTTATTTGGAGTTCCATCAAATTACTCCAAAGTTTTTTAGAATTTTGAATCAATTTCAGCCGTTTGGTCCGGGTAATCTTTCTCCTGTTTTTATTACGGAGAATGTTTATGATGACGGTAATGGAAGAAAGGTGGGGAGTCAAAATGGACATTTGAAACTGGAGCTGATTCAAGAGGATGAACCTTATCGTCATTTATCAGCAATAGCATTTAACATGTCGGATTACTTTGACCATCTGGAGGCGGGCAATCCGGTGGATATTTGCTACTCAATTGCAGAGAATTTCTACCGCAGCAGCATTGCCAATGTTCAGCTGAGAATCAAGGATATACGTGAACGCAACGATTTGAGTTTCTAGGAAAATCTTCAAGAAGTAATATAAGGAGATTAACAAGGCATAAAAAATAACAGGCATTTTTGCCTGTTTTTTTTTGCCCGCGCGGAGCGCGTGCAGCTTCGCGGCGGAGCCGCGTAAACCACTAATTGCCAGTGCGCTTTGTGCGCTGGCAACTCGTATAGTACTATCTTTTTACTATATTAGGCAGATTAACACAAATTGTGTAAAACTCCACTAAACCTTCGTATTGTGTCCATAATTTATTTAACGGTTTGTTAAAATCATTTACTACCTCATTATCAACTGACTCCTTGGGATATATGATAACGCATGGCACCACTTCTTTATAGTCTGCGTTTAGTTGATTGAGTATTGCATTGTCGCGAGCATATCCTGACAACTGCCGAATTACATAAGTATCCAAATGTATATCACTATCAGGAATGTACTTGGTATCCAAAATCAACTTATGTGACTTACACAAGAAATCAGGATATCCGGTCTGTCCTTCAGCTTGATAGATTATATCGTCAGGATACGATGCAGACAATAATCCATAAACATAGTGCTCATATAGCAATGGCATATCAATCCAAAATACTGGCACAAAATCATGGTTTTTACCTTCTTTGGTAATGCTGAAATCATATCTTTTTAAAATGAGTTTTGCCAACTTTATACTCTCTTCATACTCTTTGAAAAGTTTATGATGTTTAATCATTGAGACCTCATGTTGCTCTATCGTGTTACCAACTCCACTCATTACAGCTAGGCATTTGCGCAAGATATTGATAGCCCCTTCTGATTGTTGTGGTTGTATTTTTTGTAGAATCACTTGCGATATTATAAGAGCTTTTTTAATGATTCTATTTTCCGGGATATCCTCTGAATATTCTTGATAATTACAGTAAAATCGGTCAAGTCTTCTTGTCAACACATTAGTTTTTTCGTTCTTACGAATATCCAGCCTGCCTTTAACTTTATGCATGTTCCCATCCCTATTCACATAATCTTTTTTTAAGCCTTTTGCTATAAGAGATTTAGTTACGGCAAGAAAATGAAGGACAATTAAAGGGCTTAAAATACTGTCAAGTTCTTGACATTCAATTTCCTTCTTTGAGGTATCAATATGGTAAATCTTAGAAAATGAGTCTTCAGCTAAATTACTGTAGAAACAGGACATAAACATTTTTAAAAAATCTATGTGTTCAATTTTTGGTACAACTGCTACGGGAATTTGATCATGCTCAGTATTTATCCACTGAGCACCTATCATATAAGATGCTCTATAACCGGGCTTATTATCAAGCCCTTCCCATTGAATAAAATAACGCTGATTGAAATCCGAGGTACCAGGAGGAAATAGGGGAAAACCATTCCCTAGCCTCGAATCATATTTAAGATATGATACTTTATCTGGAAAACAATCATGTTCATGAATGACCTTAGTTGTTCTCATCAGACTATTGACTTAATGGGAGTAGATTTGTCCAATTATCGAAATAGTCTTTCGTGTCTTTATCTGTTGTCTTGGGCTGACGAAGTATACCATCCTTAATGTATTCTTTGATTAAAGGGATCACTCCATAGCTTATTTTCATCTTAAGTTCTTTTTCACTTTCAGCAAGAAAATAACTATGTCCTACCATTAAATCCTCTATATTCATATCATCCGCCTTGTAGCTCTTAATGAAATTAAATACGTCATCAAATAGTGTTGCAGCTTCTTGAGCAATATTTGAACCTTGATTCTCCACAATATTTTTCTGAGAAGGCAATGTTTTGAATACAAAACGTCTACGTAGCGCATAATCCAATGTGCCAGTGCTTCTGTCTGTAGTATTCATCGTCCCTATAATGTACACATTGTTAGGCACTCCGAAATCAACTTTTGAGTATGTTAGTGGAATAGTTAGTGGATGTGTGCTGAGGAGCCTCTTATCTTTTTCAATCAATGTTATTAATTCGCCAAAGATTTTCGAAACATTACCACGATTTATTTCATCGATAATAAGGACATACTTTTTATCCGGATTCCCTTTTGCTACAGCACATATTTTTTTAAAGATTCCATCTTCCAATTGATAGGCTATGTTTTTATCTTTTACAATAGGCCTTAGACCTTCTACAAAATCTTCATAATCCATTGATTGGTGGAATGTTATGAAAGCAATTTGTTCGTTTTTTCTCAGGTCTTCATATTTTTTCATTACTTCGCTATGGTCATTAAAATTCACAAAATTGTCGTCAATGAGAGCTACTGCTATTGATGCAGAATTGTATGTTTTTCCTGTACCGGGAGCACCTTGCAATATTAAATTGCGATTAGTCTCCAAAAGGTACTTGCATGAATCTATATTTGTTTCCATTTCTTTGTCTTGGTTTGAAAGTATTTTTGTAAAGGCTACTATATGTATAACTTGCGGGTATTTAGCACCATTATAAGTCTTAAAATTTTCGATGTCAATTGGTGAAGTTAGTTTCTCAAATTTGCTTGCAAGAAAAACAATTGCCGCATGTTTATCACCATCACTATAGTCTTTAAAATTATCTTTAAATTCTACAGGTTCAGGTTCATATTGCCTCCAGTTGTTGGCCTTTTTAGTATAATTTTTTTCAACAGCGAAATCTATTACTGTGGCCTTATATGTCGCATAATTTTGACTTACAAAGTATACAACAAAGGTGCCTCCAGCTTCTACAATTGAGGATAATTTTTTAATGACATCTGCTCTATCAACGGGGCTTGTATTCCACCATAGACAAGCGTGCTTATTAGCCTTCATATCGTTTATATAGGAGTCTTTCCAGGAGTCATTAGAATCACGGCAAATCAGTCCTTGAATATCTCTGCTATCCCATAGCGTTTTTAATCCATAGATTAGCCTTGAATAAAAGTATGTGTTGTTTTCGTCATTTTCGCACTGGCAAAACTTTTCAAAATATGCTTTAGCCTCAGTTGCAAAAGTCGTTCTGTCATATCCTTTTTCAAAGAAGAATTTTGCGATAAGTGATTTATGCTGCTCGCTTAAAATAGGCAGATGGTTCCTTGGATCTTCAATGTAGTTGAATAGGTTAGTCATCGTGTCCGTTACGCTTTTAGGGTCCAGTTTGTACTTTAATAATTGGCTAATCCAGTTATTTTGATAAACGCCAACTTGCGCGATAGCTCGGTGGTCTTGATATTCGTTTATATCATTTTTATCCTTTGCTTTAGTGTCACAATGGGCAACAAACTTAAATAAGGTATCCCTAATATTTGAAATATCTTCTCTTTTACTAAAATCCTTGTAATCTAAAGAAATAAGTTCTGTAATCAACTTACCATCAATCTGTAAGCTTTTCCATTGATTCCATGCATCTCTAGCTTTTGCGAAATAGAATTCTTTAGAGGAGGAGATGTTTTCATACAATGGTTTATTATTCCTTAATTCGTCTTCGATTTTATTTTTAATATCCATTGCTAGCTGTCTTTTTTACCTGATTCCTTTAATTTTAGAGAGCGTACTTTATTTCATTCAATAACAAAGTTAACAAATAACGTTAGTAATTAAACCCAAATTGCCACAGCGGGATAACGTCTCCGTGTCCGACCTCAATGTCATCCTTGACCACAAAACCATTGCTGATATTTTCTATCTGCTTATGTCCTTTTTTGTGACCTCCAATTTCAAAGGTATATTTATCTACTTTAAAATCAGACGCCTTTGATGAGGTTACATCATTCATTACTCGCATTTGATTATAAAAAAAGGTCTCTCTGATATTGCCAATTTCAGGCTTATCTCCTGATAAAACATACATTAGACTAGGATTATCTACATAAACTTTTTCAACTTTGCCCAAACCACGCATTCCTCCGGTGTTGTCTCTAAGTTGTCCAATCATGCCTGTTTTTTCCAGCATAATCAAATAGTCAGAGATATTATTTTTACTAACCCCGATTTCTTTTGCCATGTTGTCTGCGTTTGGTTTAAAAGGAGCAAGAGTGGAAATAATAGAAAGCATCCTTTTCAATTTTTTTGCAGTAACTGCTTTCATGTCTGTGTACATAGGTATGTCATTTTCAATAGTTTGAGTAATGACCTGTTCCATTCGTATTGCAAAACTTCCCTCCATTGCAAAAGGATAGTAGCCCTGTTTAAGATATTTTCTGAAAAGAGGCAGCGGGTGTTGGATGCCTTTAATTTTAACTTTATGTGCTAGAATCTCCTCTAGAGTGTAAACTCTGACATCAACATTTTGATATAATGCCAGATACTCTCTGAAGGACATTCCCTGCATTTCATACATTACCACACGTCTGCTTAAATCTGCTTTGCCTTTGTATATGTCTAATATAGAGGAACCTGTAAAAACTATATGCAAATCAGGGTGAACATCATAAACTTGTTTTAATTCTCTTGACCATCCAGAATATTTATGAATTTCATCTATGTATAAATTAGTTCCGCCTTCCTTAACAAAATCATCGGCCAATTCTAGAATAGTATGATTTGCAAAATAAATATTGTCAGCAGCTACATATAAGTGATTCCCAGTGTATTGATGTGCTATGAGATATTGTAGCATCATTGTGGTCTTTCCAATTCCTCTTGGACCAATAATGCCAATCAATCTGTCACCCCAATTGATTTGACTGTACTTGTAGCGGTTGAATTTTGTCGGTGTTGCTTTAATCTTTTCCGACATGTATGCATATAATGAATCCTCTATCATGGCTTTAAGATTTGTTGCAAATATAAATAAAAATCCCTCAATGAGTGCTTTTTTTGCAAAAAATCTCCCTCAATAAGGGATTTTTTACTGCAACCTGTTTTACAGGTTGCTGAAGCAATGCGCTACAAAGCAGCAAGTACAGCCCGCTGCGCGGGCTGCAGCAATGCGCTACAAAGCAGCGCATTGCCTTGTGGTTAACACCGCTGCCGCGGTGAAGGAGGCACGCGCCTTTGGCGCGGCGTTCGCGACTTTGCCGCTCCGCTTGGGGACATTGATATTACCTGTTAGGTAATCTTTTTAGGATTTCTTCTGCTATGGATTTTTTATCCCAGATGGTGGTATCTACCTGGAGTTTAGAGCATTGTAGATAAGATGGTTCTCTTTTGGCAAGCATGGTTTTTACCCACGATTCTGTATCTGCTTCTCCTTTGGCGGCAAAGACGGGGCGCTGACTTGCCGTGTCTTTTAATCTGAAAGCCAGCTCTTTAATTGTACAGGTGAGATAGATGCAAAAAGTTTTCTCTTTGATGAGCTTTTTGCACTCAGGATTCATTGGCGTTCCGCCGCCGAGAGATAGAATTAGATTTTTATCCCGGTAATCTGCGATAATCTTTTTTAGCGCATTTAATTCCGTTGCCCGGAATTTTTCTTCTCCATTTTTTGCAAAATATTCAGAAACGGTACATCCTTCCTGCGTCTCTATATAACTGTCCAAGTCAATGACTTGCGTTTTTAACTCATTGGCTAGGTAACGCCCCATGCCGCTTTTGCCGCATGACATAAAACCGCATAAAGAAAGTATCATAAACTATCGTGAATTAAAATAGAGTAGGGTCTCCGTTATCATCAGATGGCTGGTTATCACCTGGTTGCTCAGGTGTGTCATCCGGGATATCTTCCGGAGTATCAGGTTCTTCCTCAGATGCAGTTTCTTCCGGGACATCCGTTTCTTCCGGCTCCGGCATGTCTTCATCCAGCTCAACCGGCTCTATCAAACCAACTTTTTCTACCTCTACGCCGGTAAGTTTTCTTCCCTTCGCCTTCCAGCCTTTCTTCTCTACAAACTGGTCAATATCAACAATTTCATTCTCCTCTTTTGTGGTCTCGACAGCTTTTTTGCCGCGTCCTGTTTTCTGCTTAACCAGGAACTGGACAATTGCCTTTGTACCAGGCTTGTCTGTAAGTCTCTCTAGGTAAGACCCTTCTGCCTCTGATATGAAAATATTTGTAGGGTTATTATTAACCTCAAAACAGAATCTCTTAATGTAGAACTTCTTTGTCTCGCCGTCATAATAGACTGCTGCAAAGACCTTTTCAGGATTCATTTTCTCTATCCTCAGGATTTCTCCCTGATAGTGGTTTGTCAAATCAAAATTGGTTGTACAATAGGTGCCATCTTTGTAGACAGCAAGAATCATATCACCTTCATGGAATTTTCCAAGATATAATCCGTGATTATCTTCATTCAGACGGTTGATGTCTTTATCAAACCAAAGAGGTTTATCTCCAAGCGTAGATGCGCCCGCGGACCTTAATAGAACTTTGGTTACTGCGTTCTTTGTCAATATGTTGCCGCGTGACCCGCGCCCCTTGACGGCAAGCTGTGCAAAGTCGTAATCAAAGATAAGCTTCTTAAGTTTTGGTCTTGGACGCAGCATAACTTTCACTGTCTCAGCTTCTCCGTTAGGATTGGCAGTAAACCAAAGAACTGTTGAATCTGCCTTGCCCTGAGTTAAATCATACTCTTTGTCTCTTGTAACTGCAGGAACCGCAAATCTTTTTACAAAGCATGAACCGTTTTTGCCGTCCCTGTAAATTGCATTGTATATGGTTCTTACATCATTCTTTACAAATACTCCGGCATGAATTATATCCTTGCCAACAAATGTTTTGTCAGATATTTTTGTGACAATATATTTACCGCTCTTAAGGAAAACTATTATATCATCAATGTCTGAACAGTCGCAGATGAATTGTGCGTTCTCATCCTTTTTAAGCTGCATTCCTACAAAACCTTCTGCATAATTTGCGTAAAGTTTTGCATTTGATACGGCAACTTTTGTGGCCTGAATTGTTTCAAAATTTGCAATTTCAGTCCTGCGCGGAAAGTTCTCCCCGTATTTTTTCTTAAGGGCCAGGTAATAGTCTATCGTGAACTGCGTCAAAGAGTTAAGGTGCTTCTTTATACCCTTCATCTCGCTCTCTGCCTTAGCAATTTTTGCATTGCACTCTTTAACGTCAAATTTGGAAATTTTACGTACGGGCTTCTCAACAAGCTTTTGGATATCTTCCATCGTGATAGGCTGTTGCAGCCGTTCCTGATATGCAAGCATTGCCTTGTGAATTTCAGAAAGCTGTGATTCCCAGCTCTTTGAGTCTTTCTCCAATAACTTATATTTCTTCTCTTCAAAGAAAATTTTCTCAAGCGAAAGATAGTGCCATGTATCCTGCAGCTCCTGGAGTTTAATCTCAAGTTCTTGCTTTAGAAGCTCTTTTGTTCTATCTGCGTTGACCTTAAGAACTTCCGTTACGGTTAAGAATTGAGGCTTGTTATCCTTTATGACACAAGTGTTTGGAGAAATTGAAACCTCGCAGTCCGTAAATGCGTAAAGTGCGTCAATTGTCTTATCAGGGGAGACATCGCTATTTAAAGTGATTACGATATCTGCATTTTTTGCAGAATCATCATCAGCTCTTTTAATCTTTATCTTCCCTTTATCATAAGCCGCCTTTATGCTCTTAATAATATCCTTTGAGTTTTTGCCGTAAGGAATTTCTGTAATCTCGATAGTTTTTTTATCAACTCTGGCAATTTTGGCTCTGACCTTTACAACCCCTCCGCGCTTGCCGTCATTGTAGCGGCTGACATCTATCATCCCTCCGGAAGGGAAGTCCGGATATAGCTGAAAATCTTTGCCTTGCAGATATGCAACGGCAGCATCTATCAATTCATTAAAGTTATGCGGAAGAACTTTGCAATTTAATCCTACGGCAATTCCGTCTGCTCCTTGCTGAAGCAATAATGGAAATTTAACGGGCAATGTAACGGGTTCTCTATTGCGTCCGTCGTAAGACTTCATCCACTCTGTTGTCTTTGGGTTGAAGACTACGTCATTAGCAAAATTGCTAAGCCGCGCCTCAATGTAACGTCCGGCGGCGGCATCATCTCCCGTAACTGTATTTCCCCAGTTTCCCTGACAATCTATAAGGAGATTTTTTTGTCCCATCTGCACAAGGGCGTCCATAATGGAGGCATCTCCGTGCGGGTGAAATTGCATTGTCTGACCTGCGATGTTGGCAACTTTGTTAAAGCGCCCATCATCCATCAGCTTCATTGTATGCAAGATACGGCGTTGAACAGGTTTCAGCCCGTCCAGGATATGCGGAACCGCGCGGTCCAGAATTACGTATGAAGCGTAATCCAGGAACCAGTTCTTGTACATTCCTGTGATTTTGTACTTATTCTCTCCCTCTGCAATAAGTTTTGTGAACTTTCCGGAAGCCTCCCCATCTACAACAGCATCTTGAGCTGCGTCCTCTGCGGAATATCCTTCATCTTCTGTATGCTTATCTTGCTCATCATCAGTCTCTCCGGACCTTATTTCATCATCTTCTGCCATGTCGTCTCCGTTAAATTAAATGGTCGGCAAAGTTATAAAAAATCTCTTATTTGGACTTTTCACGCAAATCAACAAATTTGATTGGCTTGCGGCTCATTGGCGGAAACATCTCCTTTGAGATTAGGTCTTCCGGCTCTATTGAAATGTCCGGGGCAACGCGCACCTTTGAGCGGAAACTATCCTTCACTCTCTTGATAAAAGAGTCGGAAGCATCTGATCCGCCAATTCTTACGCGAATGCTGTCTGTTCCAATTGAGTTAGTGTAGACTTCTATGATGTAGTTCTTAATTCCTGGTATGTTATCCAGCACGTCATTAAGCGCGGGAGGATAAAGGGTTGTCCCTTTGTACTTTATCATTTGTCCAAGACGTCCTACAACAGGAGTCAGTCTTATGGTATTTCTGCCGCACTTGCATTTACCTGATACTCTATCACATATATCTCCGGTCTTAAATCTCAGCAGCGGCATTCCGGTAACACCCAGCGTTGTAATTGTAACATCCCCGGGAGTCCCTTCCGGAACCGGATTATTATTTTCATCCAGGAATTCAACAATGATTAGCTCCGGCTGCAGATGTCCTCCGCACTGATACTTGCACTCTGTGAATGAAGATTGCATCTCAGTTGATGCATAGGTGGAGTGCATCTCCAGATTTGGCCACCTGTCGTGAATACGCTGTCCTAACTTATTGAGAGTGAAATCACTATTGCGCAAGGATTCTCCAATGCAAACCGCCTTTTTTATAGAGCACTTTGTAACATCTATGCCGTTTTTATCTGCGTAGTCAATTAGCTTGAGAATAAATGATGGAACTACCATGCAGAAAGTAGGGTGCACGCGGTTAATCGTATCCCATTGAAGTTCAGGGATTCCGTTGCCCACTCTTATAATTCCGCATCCAAGCTGCCTCGCCCCCATGTAGTATGCAAACCCTGCCATGAACCTTCTGTCCATTGTGGTCATAAGCTGCATAATATCTTTTTTTGTAATCCCGACAGTAGTGAATGAGAGGAATTCATTATAGGCCAGGCGCTGCAAGTCATTCTCCGTCAAGGCAAAAGTGACAGGGTCTCCAAGAGTGCCGGACGTTGTAACGTAGTCTATAACCTCTCCCTTTGGAACGCACAGAAAATCATTGCCATACATTTGCAACTCTTTTTTTGTGGTAACAGGGATTTGCTGCAAGTCCTCAATCTTTCTGATTTTGGAAATGTCTATCTTACTCTTTTTGAATAGATTCTTGTAGTATTTAGAATTAGCCTGCAGGTTTTTTAGTTCTTCTCTCATTCCCGCTTCCTGAAAGGCTTTGATTTCAGCGGGGGATTTAAATTGAATATTACTATCTTTTCTCATGATTCTATTCATAGCGCAGCGCTTCTATAGGGTCAAGCGCGGCGGCACGTTTTGCAGGAAGATAACCGCTTGATATGCCAACAATTAGGCAAATCACAATTGCAAGCAGCATCCACATCCAAGGCATAACAAAATTAGCTTTCATCAGCGCGGCCACTGCGTTTCCGGCAGCCACTCCAAGTACAATTCCAAGAAGGCAGCCTATCTGCGCAATTACTATTGATTCAAATAAAAACTGTTGTCTTATCATTTTTGATGAAGCTCCAATTGCCTTGCGTACACCTATTTCCGATGTTCTCTCTTTAACCGATACAAGCATTATGTTCATCAATCCTACTGCTGCTCCAAGCAGAGTAATAAGGCCTATGACAGCTGCAATTATTGTAATTGTTCCCAGGGTTTTGCCGGACTGTTTTAGCATTGACTCATTGCGGTCAATTGTGAAATCATCCTCATCCATAGGACTTAAGCGGCGCACTCCTCGGAAAATTTGTTCCGCTTTATCATACACGGGAGACATATCCTCAAGCGCAATTCTTGGCTGAACTCCAATCTCATAAGAGGCGTTATCCCCAAAAAAATAGGAGCGCGCATTAGTGACCGGAACAATTATGCTTTGGTCTGCACCGCCTCCGCCAAATCCTTGTCCTTTGCTTGCAAGCAATCCAATTACTCTATATTTAACTCCCTCCAAATCAACTGATTGTCCTACCGCATGCTCTCCCGGTTTAAATACCGTGGAAACAACGCCGGACCCAAGCAAACAGACAAAAGCGGCGCCTTTAATATCTTGCTGTGAAAAATTTCTTCCCTCCGCTATTTGCGCATTTGAATATGGAACGTAATCTTCATCGGCGCCATACAATTCAACTCTTGGGGAGGTGCTTAATGAGCCTCTCTTAACGGTTTTTGCTTCGGCGTAATTGTAAACGCTTACAAACGCCGGTATATCATATTGTCTTTTAAATTCTTCCGCCTGAAAATAGGTGATGTTTGAATTGTTTCTTATTCTTCCGCTTTTGATAGAAGAGCCCCCAAAATATTGCTGAGAAATTGTAAATGAGCTTGCTCCGAGCTTTTCAAAACTGGAGCTGACTTCGCTTTTTAATGAGTCCGTAGCCGTCAGAATACCCACTAGAGAGGTAATTCCTATCGCGACTATAAGAATTGTAAGAGCAGACCGCAGCCTGTTGTTTTTAATAGAACGCAGCGCAACCCTCAGATTCTCCCGCACTAATGGCGATATCCTCCAAAACTTTTTCACAAAAATCCTTCTTGCCATGTCTTAAAATTTTAACGTCTGTAAAAATAGGAAATAATCTTTTATTGGCATACATTTGCCGCCGATTATATTTATAAAATGGAAAAGGAATTTAGACCAAGGCGCTCTGACTCAAAGAGTACAGGACGCAGCTACGGACACAGAAAGTTCTCAGCCGGGGAAGGCTCAGGACGTCCGCAGAGAAGGAGTTTTCATCACGACAGAGATGATAAAGGTGAAGGCTCAGATGAGAAACCGCGCAGAAGTTTCAGAGGAACGCGCGATGGAGGTGACCGTCCAAGAAGAAGTTTTGGCGGTTCGCGTGACGGAGGTGACAGACCAAGAAGGAGTTACGGGAGTTCACGTGACGGAGGAGATAGACCAAGAAGGAGCTTTGGAGATAAGCCGAGGAGTTTTGGAGACAGACCTTTCAGAAGGAAATTTGATGATGACAAGGAGGGGGGAGAGCACAGAGAAAGAAAGAGTTACGGAGATAAACCAAGAACATTTGGCGACCGTCCAAGAAGAAGTTTTGGCGGCTCACGTGATGGAGGCGACCGTCCAAGAAGAAGTTTTGGGGATAAGCCGAGGAGTTTTGGAGACAGACCTTTCAGAAGAAAATTTGATGATGACAAGGAGGGAGGAGAGCACAGAGAGAGAAGGAGTTACGGAGATAAACCAAGAACATTTGGAGACCGTCCAAGAAGAAGCTTTGGCGGTTCACGTGATGGAGGCGACAGACCTCGCAGAAGCTTTGGCGGTTCACGAGACGGAGGCGACAGACCAAGAAGAAGTTTTGGAGATAGAGACAGGAAGCCGCGCAGGGATTTTGATGCAGAGAGAGCTGCCCGCAGGGAGGAGATGAATGAGAGCAGAATAGACAGATTCCAAGAGAACGGGGATGAGACTTTGGATAAGCAGCGCTCTTACGTTCAGGAATATACCCCTAAACCAAGACAGCCAAAGGCTGCTGGAGAAGAGGGAACTCGTTTAAATAAGTTTATTGCAAATTCAGGAATTTGTTCCAGAAGAGAGGCTGATGATTTTATCACAGCCGGAGTGGTTTCTATTAATGATCAGGTAATTACTGAGCTTGGAACAAAAGTTTTTCAGAATGATGTTGTTAAGTTCAATGGTGAGGTTATTAAGGGCGAACAGAAAGTTTACATCTTAATGAATAAGCCAAAAGATTATGTTACAACAACTTCTGACCCTCATGCGGAAAAGACCGTAATGGATTTGGTGGAGGGCAAATGTGCTGAGAGAGTATATCCTGTCGGGAGACTAGATAGAGAGACAACGGGCGTGCTGCTGCTGACAAATGACGGAGAACTCACAGAACAGCTGACACATCCTTCTTATGAGAAGAAAAAAATCTATCAGGTCTTTTTGGATAAGAATCTGAAAAAGGATGATTTTGAGAAGATTGTAAACGGTATTGAACTGGAAGACGGACCTATTAATGCTGATGCGCTTTCATATATAGATGAAGATGAGAGCCAGCTTGGAATAGAAATCCATACCGGCAGAAACAGAATTGTCAGGAGAATTTTTGAGAGTCTTGGATATAAAGTTAAGAAGCTGGACCGTGTTTATTTTGCGGGACTTACAAAGAAGGGACTAAGACGCGGACAGTGGAGATTCCTTACTCAGCAGGAGATAGGGATGCTCAAGATGGGCTCTTACAAGTAACAGGTAATATTGCTGCAACTAAATGAATATCAGATGGCTGTATCAAAAGAAAAAGATCAGATAAACAAATCGGGGTTTGTGAACATCATTGGAAATCCCAATGTTGGCAAATCTACGCTGATGAATGTTCTTGTGGGTGAGAAGCTCTCTATTGTTACTGCAAAAGCGCAGACAACGCGCCACAGGATAATGGGGATTGTTAACGGCAAGGATTATCAAATTGTTTTTTCTGATACGCCGGGAATACTTAAACCCTCTTATGAACTGCAGGAAGCAATGATGCAGTTTGTGGATTCGGCTATCGGAGATGCTGATATAATTATCTACGTTACAGATGTTTATGAAAAATCGGAAAAGAATGAAGAGTATGTTAAAAAACTTAACCTGCTCTCCGTTCCTGTTCTGATTGTTGTTAACAAGATTGATAAAACAGAACCTGCCGTTGTAGATGCGCTGGTAGAAAAATGGCATCGTCTTGTACCAAAGGCGGAGATACTTCCTATCTCTGCGCTTAATAAATTCAATACGGATATTCTGCTTAAAAAAATTGTTTCCATCTTGCCGCAGCAGCATGCATGGTATGACCGTGATGTGTTCACCGACAGAAATTTACGTTTCTTTGCCTCTGAAATTTTAAGAGAAAAAATTTTGGAAAATTACACTAAGGAAATTCCTTATTGCGCAGAGGTTGTGATTGATTCTTTTAAGGAAGAGGAGAAGATTTATTCCATTGAGGCAATTATAAATGTTGTGCGGGAATCTCAGAAAGGAATTATAATAGGCAAAGGGGGAGCGGCTTTGAAAAAAGTTGGTACTCAGGCCCGTAAAGAGATGGAAAAATTCTTTGACAAAAAAGTTTTCTTAAAGATTTTTGTTAAGGTGGACCCTGCGTGGAGAGAGAATAAGCAGGAGCTTAAGAAGTTTGGGTATTTGTTCTGAAAATTTTCAAAAGCAGCCATGAACCGGCTGTAAAAACTAGTCCGGCGCTAATAGCAAGTACTATGCTCCCGATAAGGTATTGCATTAGGTATGAGTACATTACCTTGCCGTCAATCTGAGCTAAATCAATAAACGTTGGTTTGCCGCTTACCCATCCTCCAACAACAATGCTTGCAAGGATGACAAATGGAAGGATAGGGGGAAGCGTAATTAGTGTGAAGGCCATTACAATTACCGGATTCAGTTTCATGAAGTGTGCGGTAATTCCTGCAAAAATCAGCTGCAGCCCCCACAAAGGAATGCAGCCGCAGAACACTCCATAACCAATTGATATTGCGATTACTGCATTTGATTGAGTAGAATGGGTTACATTATCGTGAATAAACTTTTTAGCATTCTCCTTTGTGAAGTATGAGAAAAAATTATTGCTCTTCTTTTGAGGGTGTTGCTCTACTTTATCATGCTGTTTTTCAGTCTGCTGTTCAATATTTTTTTGCTCTTCCGGCATCACATTGGATGAATTAAATCACCGCAAGTTAGCAAAGATTAACAAACAGCGCTATTGTGCGTTTATTTCAATTTAAAGATGTATGTGATTGTGCCGGTCTGAACTGCAGCGGCTGAGGAGCTTACATTAAAGCGCGCCTTTAGCGCAGCACTTTTTGCGGCGGCCCAAAGAGTTGGATCGGAGACGGTAGTTCCGCTTTGTCCCGGAATTGCATTGGTGACTTTTCCATATTGGTCCACCATTATTTTAACTACTACAACTCCCTCTTTATTAACTGTATATGCAGGCTTAGGCAAGGAACCTACGGTGCTGCGTCCCTCCAGTCTTACAGATGGTTCTCCCCGCACGGCTCCCTTGTTAGTATTCCCCTCCGGATGTCCTGCCTTAAGAGCATTTGATACAACTCGCGCAGTTTGAGCTGCTTCCTCCTTTGAGTGATTGTCTTCAGATGTGAAAAGAGCGCGCCTGTCAATTTTTGTTTTACGTGCAGGTTCATATTTTGCAACATCTCCCTTATCTCCGTAAGTAGTTGCTACTCCTGAATTTTGCTTCTTGCCAACAACTTGAGCCTCAGATTTTTGCACCAGCTTTATCTCTTTATTAGGGTCTGCTTTTGGAGCGCGCGGCTCAGTTCCTCCATTCTTAAATTGCTCAACTGTAATCTCTTCCGTCGGGATTTCCAACAGGATTCCCTTCTCCGCAGGTGGCGGATAAACCATTTTAAATCCATTTACCCCAAGCACTAAAAACAGCAGCGCATGCACAACAATAGTGAGGCAAACACCAATTTGTTTACCCTGCTTGTCATATTTTTGCTGTTTCAGTGATTCTCTCATAAAATGCTAATCCTCAGGTGCTGTAGCAAGAATTACCTTATACTTATTGCGCTTTGCAATATTCATTAGTTCAACAACTTTCTCAATTGGGACACTTTGGTCCGCAAGAATTGTGAATGTTGGATCGTCCGTGTTTTGAAGCAGCGCCTGAAGCTCAACTTCTACCTGGTCAAAAGGAAGCGGCTGCAAATTTCCGTTTATGTGATAAGTATAAGTGTGCGTATCTTGGTGATCCTTAATTGATACGCTCACCTGCTGCTTAGAGGAAATCTGATTTGTGCTCTTTGGAAGCAGGAGCTTTAGCGCGTTTGGATTTATAAGTGTAGATGTAACAAGAAAGAAAATCAGCAGCAAAAAGACAATGTCTGTCATTGATGACATGCTGAATCCGGCTTCTACTTTACATCTTTGTTTAATTGCCATATTAATTTGTTAATTAACTAATTATGTACTAGTTCTATTTTTATCCCGACAGTTTTTTTGCTGTCGTTTTTTGTCCTGTTGCTATTTTGCAACGGTGCTATCACCAGGCTCATGAAGCAAATCCATGAACTCAATTGTGTTGCTCTGCAGCATGAATACCAAATCAGAAACCTTTGCTGTCAGGTAGTTATACCCAAAGAAAGCAAGAATACCAACTATCAAACCTGCAACGGTTGTAACCATGGCTGTGTAAATACCTCCTGATAACAGCGTGATATCTATATTGTTGCCGGCTTGTGACATATTAAAGAATGCCTGAACCATACCAAGTACGGTACCCAAAAATCCTATCATAGGTGCGCCTCCCGCAATTGAAGCGAGTCCCGGAAGACCTTTCTCCAACCTTGCAACTTCTATATTGCCAAGGTTTTCCACGGCTGCCTGTATATCTGTAAGCGGACGTCCCATCCTCTCTATGCCTTTCTCAATTAGACGTGAAACAGGCGTATCTTCTCTCTTGCACAGTGCAAGCGCAGACTTAATTTTCCCGTCGTGAATCAAATCCTTAATATCATTCATGAAATTAGGATTAACCTTTGATGCCTTTCTGATTGTATACCATTTTACACCAAAGATATAGATGGTCAAAATGGAGAGAATAAACAGAGGAATCATCAGCCATCCTCCCTTTATTGTCATGTCAATCAGGGACATAGAAGCTTGCTGTTTAACTGCGACAGTTTGAGCGGCCTGATCAATTGCCGCAGCTGTGTCTGCCTGTAATAGGAATGTTAATAATGTCATATTGTTTTACGTTTATAAATTTCTGTTTTCCACACCCACGCAACCCTTGCAAATATTATGCAAAAATCAAAGGTACAAATTCACAATGGAAAATTCACAAGGCAAAAATTTCCCACGGCTTTTCTTTCAATTGAAAATCCTCAACGCAAAAATTTCCCATGGCTTTTTTCAATGGGAAAAATTCCGCAAGGCAAAATTTTCTGCTCAGCAGATTTTTGCCCGCGCGGAGCGCGTGCCTCCTCGCGGCGGGAGCCGCGTAAACCACACATTACCAGCGCGCTTTGTGCGCTGGTAACTGCATGCGGAGCGTGCTTAACACAATTCCTTTTTTCCGAGCTGCTGTTTCATTCCCGCCACCCCCCCCCCTCCAGAAGTACGTGGATTTGGGTTTTTACCAAGTTGCAGATAATAAGCGCATTGCACGTTTGTGAAAATCAGGTTTTGATTTTTTCAATCCATGTATCTTGTTGTATATCTGTATTTTAATAAAAACCCAAATATAAGCTCTGCGAAGCGGTTTTTCGTTTCACACCTGGACGCGTAGAAATGTACTGTGCATACCACCTCTATAGGATGCGTGGAGAAGCACTTTGCCACCCCCTCCAGAACGCACAAAAAGGCAAAAATTACCCTATCTGACTATCAGTAAGTTACGGCGTTTTTATCCCCTCAAAAATCGTAGACCTTGCAATTAACACATTATCAATAGATTAACTTTTTGCCTTTCTGTGCGTTCTTAAGCGGTAGCATCTTCACGCAGCCTGCTGTGCAGTCTGCGAGTTGCCAGCATACAAAGCATGCTGGCAATTAGTGGTTTACGTGGCTGCCGCCACGAGGAGGCAGCGCGCCACGTGGCGCGCGGGCAAAAAAATAACGGGCGAAAAGAGCCCGTTATTTTTTATGCCTTGTTATCATTACCCGGGATTGAGAATCGTAGGATTATTCTATCGGATATGGATAGCGTATCTCTGTAAGGAATAGGGCATTGCCGGGGACGGAGTAACCGGCGGCGCATCTGTCTTTGCGGGCAAGCATCTCTGCAATCCACTCCGGTTTGCGTTTGCCGCTGCCAACTTCCAAAAGTGAACCTACCATTGCTCTGACCATATTGCGCAGGAATCTGTTTGATGTAACAGTGAATACATATATATCTGTTGCACAGGGTATTATAAAAGCTGCGCCGCCGGTTTCTGCTGCTGCGCCACCGGTTCCTGCCGCTGCGCCGCGGGTTCCTGCCGCTGTGCTGCCGGCTTGACGTTCCCAGCAGGCGGCGGTTACGTTGCAGATGGCATTTTGCGCTCCGCTGTGCAGTTTTTCCAGGCTGGTAAAATCTTGCTCTCCAAGGAAGTACTTTGCCGCCTTATTCATAGCTTCAAAATCCAGCTGCCCGGGTCTGTAAAAGTATGTAAAAGCTGAGTTAAACGGTTCTTTTTCAAGCGTTAAGAAGTATTTGTAGGTCCTGCTCACCGCATCAAATCTTGCATGAGCGGAGGCGGGCATTTTAAAAATGTTCTTTACTACTATTTCTTTGGGCAGAATGGCATTTATTTTGTAAAGAAACTCAGCCGGGTTTTTACCAATAGATGAAATTTCCGTATGGGCTATATAGTTGACGGCGTTGACTCCGCTGTCTGTTCTTCCCGCACCGGTAATTTCAATCTTCTCTTTTAGGAGAGTGGAGAAAGCCTTTTGAAGTTCCTCCTGAACGCTGTTTGCGTTTTTTTGAATTTGCCAGCCGCTGAAGGGGGCGCCGTTATATGAAAGACGGATAAAATATTTCATAAAGCTGTCGGGAGGAAAAATATTTTTATCCCGACAGGGCAAAGATAGAGAGAAAAAATAGACAAAAAATAATTTTATATGGAGAGTGTAAACATTAAGGAACTGAATGACAGAATTCAGAAAGAGAGTGCCTTTGTGGACATTATCACAATGGAGATGAACAAGGTGATTGTGGGGCAGAAGCACTTGGTTGAGGATTTGATGATTGGTCTTCTTGCAGACGGACATTTGCTGCTGGAAGGAATGCCCGGATTGGCAAAAACTTTGGCTATCAGCACATTGGCTGATATCATTGATGCAAAGTTTAATAGGATTCAATTTACTCCGGATTTGTTGCCGGCAGATATTGTGGGCACAATGATTTACAGTCAGAAGAGCGAGCAGTTCCAGGTTAAGCAGGGTCCCGTATTTGCAAACTTTGTTCTTGCGGATGAAATTAACCGTTCACCTGCAAAGGTTCAGTCCGCATTGCTGGAGGCCATGCAGGAGAGGGAGGTTACAATTGGCGACCAGACTTACAAATTGCCAGATCCGTTCTTGGTTATGGCTACGCAAAACCCTATAGAGCAGGAGGGTACATATCCTCTTCCTGAGGCTCAGATGGACCGTTTCATGCTGAAGGTAATTGTTAATTATCCTAAGAAAGATGAGGAGAAGATGATTATCAGAATGCACAATGCCCAGCAGTTCCCTAAGGCAAGTACAGTTTTGAAGCCGGAAGATATCATCCGTGCAAGAAGCGTTGTTAAAGATGTTTACATGGATGAGAAGATTGAAAAATACATTGTAGATATAGTTTATGCAACAAGAACTCCGCAGGAATACGGACTTGGCAAACTTAAGAATTTGATTCAGTACGGAGCTTCTCCGCGTGCAAGTATCTCACTTGCAAAGGCTGCCAAGGCTTATGCATTTATCAAGAGAAGAGGTTATGTTATTCCGGAGGATGTCCGCGCCGTTTGCTATGAGGTTATGAGACACAGAATTGGTCTTACTTATGAGGCTGAGGCAGAGAATATTACACCGGAGAATATAATTACTGATGTTGTTAATGTTGTTGAAGTTCCTTAATAGAATTTTTGTGTTGGAGAGCAAGTAAATGGATACAGATTTACTAAGTAAAGTAAGGAAGATAGAGATAAGAACCAGATCTCTTTCTCATCAGATATTTGCGGGTGAGTATCACTCTGCATTTAAAGGGAGAGGTATGGCATTCAGCGAGGTGCGCGAGTATCAGTTTGGAGATGATGTGCGCAGTATGGACTGGAATGTAACTGCCAGGTTGCGTTCGCCTTACATCAAAGTGTATGAGGAGGAGAGGGAGCTCACGGTTGTGCTGCTGATTGATGTCAGTTCTTCCGGAATTTTTGGAACAACGGAAAAAAGCAAAAGAGATTTGGCAGCGGAAATTGCTGCAGTTCTCTCATTTTCAGCCTCTATCAACAATGATAAAGTTGGGGCGCTGTTTTTCTCCTCCAAGGTTGAGAAGTTCATTCCTCCAAAGAAGGGGAGAAGTCATCTTTTAAGAATTATAAGCGAATTGCTTGAATTTAAGCCAACTGCGCAGGGGACAAATATTTCAGAGGCGCTGAGGTTTTTGACAAATGCAATAAAGAAAAAGTGTACTGCCTTTGTCCTGACGGATTTGTATGATGTTGACAAAGATTGCAGACCTAACTATGAGGAGGCTCTTAAGATTGCGGTTAACCGCCATGATATCTCTTTCATAAATGTCTATGACCCAAGGGAAAGAGAGATTCCTAATGTGGGTTTTGTGAGAGTGAGAGATGCTGAGAGCGGGAGAGAAAGCTGGGTTGATACGGCAAGCATTTATGTGAGAGATTACTATTCTCAATGGGGACAGGAAGTTTTAAAACAGGCGCAGCAGCTTTTCAACAAGTACCGCGTAGATTCTGTAAGCATTTGTACCAATGAGGATTATGTGAAGAGTTTGATAAAGTTTTTTAAGCAGAGATGAGAGGTTTTAAGCATATACTTTTAATTGTCGGCTGTGTTGCTGCTCTTGCTGCGTGCGGACATGCAAATAAATCTGAGAAGAAAGACGTGAAGAATCCGACGCTTTCCCGCGACTCTATTTTAATTGGAGACCAGGTAGTTATGAGCGCTGATTTTTCAGTTCCCGACAAAGCTCCAATTCAGGTGATACCTTATGCTCAGACACTTGCAGCTGTTTCTGCCGGAGCGCAGGGAGGAGAGGAAATGCCTCAGGATTCTGCCGCTGCAACGCAGATAGCTCAGCCGCAGCAAGTTGCAATGCCAGCGCAAGCTGCGCAAATGCCGCAGAGTACCGGCCTTCCGGATTCAACTTCTGCATCTATGGTCGCGCAACCGGGACCTTCACAAATGGTTCAGCCCGCTCAGGCTGGTACCGTAGAAGTTGTTCAGGATTTTGTTATTGATACGCTCTCCTTCAAAGACGGAGTGCGCAAATTGCGTGCAAAAGCTATTATAACTTCCTTTGACAGCGGATATTACAAACTTCCTGCTCCCGTGATTCTTATGGGTAACAAGAAGGGTCAGATAGATACGGTAAAGCTGAGCGAGAATGAGCTTGCCGTTAGTACGATTCCTGTGGATACAGCCTCCTTCAAACCTTATCAGCTTGGAGTAAAGGATTCACAAATGAAGTATCCAATTACTTTCAGAGATTTTATCCCTTGGATTCTTTTGCTTTTGCTGCTTGCTGCAATTGCTTATTGCATAACAAGATACTTTAAACTTAAGGCGCAGAACAAAGACTTCTTCGGAAGAAGCAAAATTAAAATTCCGCCTCACGTTATAGCTCTTAAGAAACTGGAAAAATTAAGAGATGAGAAGCTATGGCAGAGCGGGAAAGAGAAGCAATACTTCACCGGAATTACAGATACTTTAAGAGAGTATATTCAGAAGCGTTATGGTTTCGGAGCAATGGAGAAGACCTCTACTGAAATCATGGAGAGTCTGCAGGACAAGAAGATAGAAGAGAAAACTTATAATAATCTTGGGGAGATGTTTAAGGTTGCGGATCTTGTAAAGTTTGCAAAATATTCTCCGCTTCCGGATGAGAATGAGAATGCAATTCCTGCCGCAGAAAACTTTGTGAACTTTGCATACATGCAAGAGCTGAAGGAACAAGAAGAAAGGGCTGAAGCTGCTGCAAAGAAGCAAGCTGATAAAGCTGCTAGGACTGCTGCTGACCAGGCGGCCAAGAGTGCTGATAATAAACAGAATACAAAAAAGACAGATGGACCTGTCGGGAATAAAAAGGAGGAGGAGAAATAATGTTTTTTGAGTATCCAAAATTATTGTGGCTTCTGCTGATTTTAATCCCTGTAATATTCCTGTATATTTGGAGAGAGATTAAGGGGAAGGAGCCTTATTTGCTGGTTCCTACAATTACTCCGTGGAAATATAACGCCGGAGTTTTTCAGAAGATTTTAAAGCATGTTCCGTTTGTCTTAAGGTGCGTTGCAATTTCATTTTTAATCCTTGCAATTGCGCGTCCGCGCTCCTCTTCAAAGCTGGAGAAGGTAAGCACGGAAGGCATTGATATTGTGCTGGATATGGATGTGTCAACCAGTATGCTCGCGATGGATTTTAAACCTGATAGGATTTCTGCCGCAAAGCAGATTGCGATACAATTTATTTCTCAGCGTCCTGCGGACAGAATGGGAATTGTGGTTTTTGCCGGAGAGAGTTATACTCAATCTCCTCTTACTACGGACCGTGCATCTCTTATTAATTTGATGAAGGAGATTAATTGTGATGAGATAGAGGATGGTACGGCAATAGGAAACGGACTTGCAACTGCGGTTGCAAGATTGAAAGATTCTCCCGCAAAGAGCCGCGTGATTATTTTGCTGACAGATGGTGTGAATAACACCGGAGAGATTTCTCCGCAGATGGCGGCGGAAATTGCAAGAACTTATGGCATAAGAGTTTATACTATAGGCGTTGGTGCAATGGGAGTTGCGCCGTATCCGTTTATGACTCCTTACGGAGTACAAGTTCAGGATATGAAAGTTGAGATTGATGAACCTCTTTTGCAAGGTATTGCAAAGGAGACTGGCGGAAAATATTTCAGGGCGACAGACAATACAAAGCTGATGGAAATTTATCATGAGATTAACAAGATGGAGAAGAGCAAAACCATCGTGAACTCATTCCCTAAATACAGAGAGCTTTATATGGCCTTTGCGCTTATAGCTTTCCTGGCCGTTGCGCTTGAGATAATTATGAGGTTGTTTGTTACTAAACATTTACCTGATTAGGAGGAGGAGATATGTTACATTTTGCACAACCGTTATATTTGTTTTTAATATTTGTTATTCCTCTATTCTACTTATTTTATGCACTTTACAGAAGAGGAAGAAACAAGAGAATTGCAAAGTTCGGAACTCCGGAGCTGGTAGACAAATTGATGCCGGAGAGGTCAAAGTCTATAGGGTGGGTTAAACTTACCTGCTTCTCTTTGGCGTGGCTGTTTTTAATGCTGGGTCTTGCAAGGCCTCAGATTGGAGCAAAGCTTAAGGAGAGCGATGATAAAGGTTCAGAGATTATGATAGCGCTGGATGTCTCAAATTCCATGCTTGCTCGTGATTATTCTCCAAACCGTTTGGAGAGGGCAAAGATGGATATTGCCCATCTTGTAAATAGGCTTCACAATGACCGCATAGGTCTGGTTGTATTTGCAGGACAATCTTTTGTACAACTCCCAATTACAGCAGATTATGTCTCCGCAACCGCTTTTTTGAACAGCATAAATACGTCATCTGTCCCAATTCAGGGAACTGCAATTGGAGATGCCATTGAGACTTGCGCAAAGAGTTTTTCAGAAGAGGGAATGGCAGGCAAAGATAATAAGGCAATTATTGTGATCACCGACGGTGAAAACCATGAGGATGATGCAGTTGCTGCCGCACAGTCTGCTCGCGAGGCGGGAATCAGAGTTTATTGCATAGGTGTTGGAACACCTCAGGGTCAGCCGATTCCGATGGCCGGCGGCGGACTTATGAAGGACAAGCAGGGAAATATTGTTGTCACAAAGCTGGACGAGACTGGTTTGCAGGAGATTGCAAAGGCGGGTGATGGAGCGTATGTTAAGGCGGGAGATGCCGAGTTTGGTCTGGATGTGATACTTGATAAAATTAGAGAGTTAAGCAAGCAGAGTTACAAAGCCCTTGCATTTGAGGAGTATGATGAGCAGTTTATGTACTTCCTTGCAATAGCTCTTGCGTTTTTGCTGCTGGAATTTTTAATAGGAAACAGAAAGTTGGGAAAGAGAATTTTTATGTTTGCGGTGCTATTTTTAATGATTGGCACTCAGGGTTTTGCGCAGAGAGATAAAAAACAGGTCGGCAACGGAAACAGATATTTTGGAAAGAGCAAATTCAAACAGGCGGAGGTTGAATACCGCAAAGGTTTGCTAAGAGATTCCATGTCTGTTGTGGGGCGTGCTAATCTTGCAAATACCCTGTACAGATTGAAAGATGCTGATAACGCCACTAAGATGTTTGAGGCTACGGCAGATACCGTGAGCAAGATTCCGTTCAAAATGAATTGGAACGGCAGCGGCAAAACTATCGTGAAGAAAAAATACACTAAGAAAGACATGGGCAAGCCAAATAACTTGTCAAAGTTTTTCTTTAATGCCGGCAATAACTATATGGCTCAGAAGCAGTATGACAAGGCGGCTGAAATGTTCAAGCAATCTCTTGTCAGGAATCCTTCCGATATGATGGCCAAGGCAAACTATGCTTATGCCAAGAAGATGGCTCAGAATCAGCAGAATCAGAACAAGGATAATAACAAGAACAATAAGGACAATAAAGACAAGAATAATAACAATCAGAACCAAAATCAGAATCAGAATCAGAACCAAAATAATCAGAACAAGAATAATCAGGGAAACAATAACCAAAATCAAAATCAGAACAATAACAATCAAAACAAGAATAACCAGAACCAAAATCAGAATAATCAAAACAACCAGAATAATCAGAACAAGCAGAATCCGCAGCAGCAGCCTCAGGGTGGCGGCCAGCAGCCAAAGATGAGCCAGCAGAATGCTCAGCAAATGCTGCAAGCCATTCAGGATAAGGAGAATCAGACGCAGCAGAAAGTGCAGAAGGCGCGTGCGGCTGCAGCAAAGTCCAGGCAGAAGGAGAAGAACTGGTAGAATTTTGATATCTGTTTAATAGGTAATTAAGGGTAAGATTTAATAAATTTGCAAGCTGAATATGCTTAAGAGAAGTTTAAAAATATTTTTCACGATAGTTGCCGTGTTTGCCGCAACACTCTATGTTACAGCTTTTTCTAGTGTTAAGGCTGCTGCTCAGGGTTTTGTTGTAAATGCTCCAAGAGTAGTTGGGCAGAATGAAGAATTTACAATTTCTTTTTCAGCAAACGGAGATATAGATAGTTTTCAGGCACCTTCAATTTCCGGTGCGTCTGTCTTGGCCGGACCTTCCAAGTCCAGCTATAGTTCCATGCAGATTATCAATGGCAGACGTTCTGATTCTCATGAGGTTACATACACTTATGTTTTGCAGGCGGGGAGTTCCGGAACCGTAAGAATTTCTTCTGCATCTGCAAACGTGGGCGGCAGGACATTTTCTACCCGTCCGGTAAATATCAGCATAGTTGCCGGCGCCTCATCTCAGAGCAGTGCAAGGCAATCAAGCGGATACAGCGGCGGCGGAAGACAGCAGGCTGATGATGATGAGGGTTATTCAACCCCAATCCCTTCCGGCAAAGCCGACGTGTTCATGCGCCTTAATCTTAACAAGACAAAAGTAGTTAAGGGTGAGCCAATTATAGCAACTCTTAAAATTTATACACGTTCTAATATTACAGGTTTTGAGGATATAAAATTCCCTGTATTCAATGGCTTCTGGAGCCAGGAAATTGAGACGCCTCAAAATATTAATTTTACAAGAGAGAGGATAGGTAACCAGATTTATTCCTCCGCAGTTTTAAGGAAATATATGTTGCTTCCGCAGCAAACAGGGAAACTTACCATCAATCCTGCTGAACTTGTTTGTCAGGTTCAGGTTGTATCCAGCCCACGCAGAAGCAGGAGCATGTTTGACGATTTCTTTGATAATGACGCTTATTCTCTTGTTAAAAAGAAAGTTACCACCGGACGCGCAACTATCTTTGTGTCACCTCTTCCGGGCAATGCTCCCGCAAGTTACGGAGGCGGCGTCGGAAAATTTGCAATGAGCGCCCGCCTTACCCGCCAGGATATTAAATCCAATGAAGCAGCCTCTTTGATAATTGATGTTACCGGCAGCGGAAACCTTAATTTAATATCTGCGCCAAACGTAACGCTTCCGTCAGATTTTGAGAAGTATGACGTTAAGACAACAAATAGTTTTACAAACGGAGCAGAAGGTGCCAGCGGAAAAAAGACATTTGAATTTCCTTTCATCCCAAGGAGCGAGGGGAAGTTTACAATTCCGCAAATTGAGTACTCATATTATGATATAAGCCAGCGCAGATATGTAACTCTTCATGCCGGTCCGATAGAGGTTAATGTAACCAAGGGCACGGCCGGCAACAGTACATATATCGCCGCTTCTAATCAGCAGCAAGTAAGCAATATAGGAGAAGATATCCGTTATATTGCAAACGGTTCTCCTCGGCTTGCAAAGAAGGGAAGTTCTCTTATCGGAAGCTGGCTGTTTTACTTAATTCTGGTTTTAATTCTTGGGGCATTCTACGGATTGTACAGGTATTTGAAGAATCTGGTTGCAATCAACGGAGATATTTTGAGAAGCAAGAATAAGAGAGCTAACAAGGTTGCAAAGAGCAGATTAAAACTTGCGCAAACTTATCTTGGACAGAATAAAGTTCAGGAATTTTATGAGGAGCTTCATAAGGCGCTGCTTGGGTATATCAGTGATAAACTTTCTATACAATTTGCTGATATGCAGAGAGATACGATTGAATCTACATTAAAGGAGAAGCAGGTTGGAGAGGATGAAATTACCGGCTTCATGAAGTTGCTGGATGATTGCGAGATGGTGCGCTATTCTCCGGAAGGTGCGGCCGGCGCAATGGACGCTCAGTATGAGAACGGCGTAAAGATAATTTCAGATTTGGAGAACAAATTAAAGTAACTGTCGGGAGGAAAAAAATGAAAAAATTATTTACAACATTTTGCTTCATACTAAGTTTTATTTTTATCGCGACAGCTTCTTTTGCCGCAAAAGCTAATGAAGATGTTAATTCATTGTGGGCCAAGGGAAATGAGGCATACTCCATGGGCGAGTTTAACAATGCCATTGAGTGTTATTCCAAGATAGAAAAGCAAGGACTTGTCTCCGCTGCGTTGTACTACAACATGGGCAATGCATACTACAGATTGAAGGAGAACGGCAAGGCAATTCTTTATTATGAAAGGACGTTGAAAGTGGATCCTGCAAATTCAGATGCAAGAATTAATTTGCAGTTTGCAGGTGCCCAGACTTTGGATAAGATAGAGGAGGTTCCTGATTTTATATTTGTGACTTGGATAAAGAATGTCCGCAATTCATTGTCTTCCAACGGATGGGCAACATTGGCATTGGTTCTGATTGGAGTAACTTTGCTGTTTTTGCTTGCATTCAAATTTGTTGGTAGAAGACGTGCAAAGAAAATTTATTTTATAATCTCCTGCTGCGTGTTTTTCTTTACAGTTATATCATTTTTGTTTGCCGTTAATTTGGCGGTCCGTGCAAACAGCTCAGACTCAGCCATTGTAATGAACAACATTGGCAATGTAAAGAGCGCCCCAAATACAACAGGAAATAGCATCTTTGTCCTTCATCAGGGGACCAAACTAAAAATCTTGGAGAAAGCAGAGGGCTGGGACCGCATTCAAATCAAAGACGGCCGCCAGGGCTGGATTGAGACCAGCGATATTGAGGTAATCTAATTCTAATTTTGAAGTGATGAGAAGGATTTTAATCATCGCTGCGACATTGCTGATGTGCATAAGCATGCTAATGGTCGCGAGCGCGCAATTATCTTTTGCACAGAAAGTTAATGAGGAGGTTGGCGCGCGCGTTAAAAACGGCGCATGCATGGGAGCTGTGATTCCTGCAAAAAAAGACGGTACTCTAAAGTTTGCGGTAATGTCGGACGTTCACATATCAATTGGCACCCCAAGTGTTGAGGGAACTGCAGCGTGCGTGGAAGATATTAACAAAAACAATGATATTCAATTTGTTATAATATCAGGCGATATTGCAAACTTTGGCGCGGACGATGAACTTGCATGCGCAAAAAATATTTTTGACAAACTGAACAAGCCATGGTTTATTGTTGCGGGCAATCATGACGCCACCTGGTCCGAGAGCGGAACTAACTCATTTGCAAAGGCTTTTGGATATGAAAGATTTTCATTTGATGCGGGCGGAATTAAATTTTTGGGAACTCAGTGCGGACCAAATGTGAGAATGGCTCCGGCTCTGATTCCAAGAGAGAGCATGTTGTGGCTGGACTCATGCATCAATGCATTACCTGGTAATCAGCCATTTGTATTTGTTAATCATTATCCGCTGGATAGCTCATTGCTTAAATATGATGAAGTTTTAAATCTGCTAAAAAAGAAAAATATTCAGTTCTCAATTAACGGTCACTGGCATACAGATAATGCAATGGATTATGAGGGAATCCCGGGTGCAATAGTCCGTTCAACCCTTGCAACCAAAAAAGGAGACATTGGATATGTAATTGTAAATGTGGATGGTGCAACGGTTACATTTAGCGACAAAATTGTCGGCAAAAGTGTGCGCAATCCATGGTTTACAATTAGAATGAGCAACGGCGTTCCCTACAATAAGGAGATAAAATATGAGCATCCTCAAAATACGATGAACTCCAGATACCCGCAAATCAAAGAGTTATGGAGAGTGGAAAATTCCGCGGACATTGGCTGCGCCGCAGCAATATGGAGACCGGGGGAAGCACCGGTTCAGCCAAATGAGGGGGCAAACACATTGCCTGCCGTGAGCAATAAAGTTAAGAGCGGAGATATTGTAATCTATGCAGATGAGGCGGGATATATTTACGGATTGAATGCCGTAACAGGCTCAAAACTATGGAGCTACAGAACGGAAGGAAAAATATTCTCTTCCCCGGCTGTTGCAAATCTTAGCGGCGGCAAAGAGGAAGGCATTGTAGTTATCGGAAGTACAGACAATTACATATATGCGCTAAAAGCAAAGACTGGCAAGCTGATTTGGAAATTCAAATGCAGGAAGTCAGTCCTTGGCACTGCAAATATCTACAACGGAAGAGTTTACATAGGAGCATCAGACGGCTCTATGCGCGCGCTTAATTTGAAGAGCGGCAAGTTAATTTGGGAAAACAATGAAGTGAAAGGATTTATGGAGGCTCGCCCTTACGTTGACAATGAGCAGGTTGTGATTGGAGACTGGGCAACAAACCTTTACTCTTTCAATCCAAAGAACGGCAAAACTCAATGGATTTGGTCAACAAAAAAATCCAGCATGATGCTATCTCCAGCAGAAGTATGGCCTGTGAAATCAGAGGGCAAGATTATTTTTGTTACTCCAGAAAGAATTAATTACCAGATAGATGCAAAGACAGGTGAGCTCTTTGCAAAAAGCTACGGCGGCCGCGAGTCAATAGGACTTTCACCTGACGGAAAATATTATTTCATTAAAAACATGAAAGATACTGTCCGCGCATACAAGACCGGGGAGATGTCTACCAGCAACCCGCAAATGCAGCAAGAAAAAACAGGCATCCCCGTAAAGTGGCAGACAATAACCGATTACGGATATGAGATAGCCCCTACCCCTGTAACATGTTCTGTCGGGAACGGAAAAAATAATGAGGGCATTGCTTTTATCCCCACGGATAAAGGGAATATCTATGCTCTTAACATTGAGGACGGTTCAATTGCATGGGAGCGCCACGTTGCGGGAGCGCTAATTAATTACATTCTGCCAATTGGACGGAATCAGCTGCTGGTCAGCACAATGGATGGAGTTGTTACTTTGCTGGAATATTGATTTCCAAAGATGTTACTTTAGCAAATCAATCAACTTCATGTAGTACCGTACGCCGCTTGCAACATGGCTGCCGTGATCTCCAAAGTCGGTCTCTATAGTAGCCGTTGAATTGTTTCTCTTAAAGCCGGCAATTGCATTCTCGGCATTTGTAAAAGGAATATAGTCATCCTTTGTGCTGTGATACATCCATATTGGAGCCTTAGGAGACCAGTCGCATAAAGAACTCATCTTAATATATTTAGATAGACCTTTCATTATTTTGCTGTCATAATTTAGCGCGTCTGCAGTAAAAACGTCCGTTATTTTGGCACCTTTCAAAGCGGCTGAAATATCAGTTGTAGTATATAATTTGGAGAAGTACAGCTCCTTATATTTTTTTAACATATCTCCCTTGAAGAATTTAGAAAAATCTAGATGCAATGAATATCCATAATCCATTCCAAGCAGCACAAGCGGTGCAAGCGACGGCGGCAGAGAGGAAGTTTCTCCGGAACAAACAGCCTTGTATGTCTCCTCCATATCATACGGTCCGCCTCCGCACAAAGTTTTCTTTATATTAAATTTATCGGCATATTTTTCCTCTATAAGTTTCTGTGTAGCAAGCGCTATCGCCCCTCCTTGGGAATACCCCGTCAGCCACACGTCATTTGTAGAATTTTTGAAAGTATATCCCTGCTCTTTTAAAAAATTATAAGAAGCAAGCCCCATATCTACATTGGACTGCGCCGAAATGCTCTCTGCCAAAAATGTTTGCGGCAGGAGACGGGCATAGCCAAAACCAATATAATCGCTAAAAGATAACGCATAGCCCAGGCCGGCAAGTAAATTCTCCAGCTGATACCCTTTTGACGGACATTCTGCATCATCTGTAACAGTATAATGGCTCACAAGAATAATTCCTTTGAGAGTAACATTTTTTGGAGGCACCATTAATTTTCCCGACAGCACAATCTTCTTTCCGTCAACACCAATGCTGTTGAACTTTACAAAGTATGAAGAAAAAGTATTGCAGCCATTTTCCCTAGATGCATACAAGGCGGTTTTAAGAGATCTAATAATCAAATAGAAAAGCTTATTTCTTGTTGAATCGCTCATAGTGATAAATTGAGGATTGAAAACATCAGACATTCTCATCGGATATTCTGCTGAGACTGAAGATTTTGACTGATTCAAAAAATATTGTACGCTCTGATTGGCGATTACATCATAAGCATCCTCCACTTTGGATGAATCTACCTTAAGGGAATTCTCCGGAACGTATATTTGAGGTGATAAGTTATCTTTATCTGAACACGCAACAACAAACGCAGCAAAGAGAAGGGCGATGCCTAATATCCAAAGTTTTTTCATAGCAATTATAATGTGTTAATGTCCAAAGTTAGTAAATTTGTAGTAGAGACAATTTAAATCTAATTGGATATGTATGAATGGGCAGAAGAAATGAATTGTGCCGTTACTGTTTGTGACACGGAGGGCGTAATTCTTTTTATGAATAAAAAGTCAAAAGAGACTTTTGCAAAGCACGGAGATATGGTTGGCAAAAACCTGATGGGTTGCCATAACCCAAAATCTATAGAGAAAATTAAAGAGATGCTGGCTACCGGCGGCAGCAATACGTACACTATTGAAAAAGAGGGTGTTAAAAAAATGATTTACCAAACCGCCTGGAAGAAGGACGGAGTTGTTGGCGGCCTTGTAGAAATCTCTATGGTACTGCCGGATGTGATTCCGCACTACGTGCGGAAATAGTAAAATTATTAGAATAAATCTTTCCAGGCAACAATTTTACCATTTGAAGTATTTAAGGATGTGTCTCCTCCGTACACAAGCATTCTTTGGGAGACAGGAGCTTTGTATAGCTTTCCCCAATAATCCAGTCCTTTAAAAAATTCTGCTGAAATGGTGGCTCCGGATTTTATTTCAACTGCTAATTTTTTTCCTGAACGGTTAACAATCAAATCAACTTCATTGCCTGTGCTATCTCTCCAAAAGGAAAGCGCAGGCCTCAAACCCTTATTATAATCGCTTTTTATAAAGTTGTTGATTACCATATTCTCAAATAATGAACCTCTCAGATAGTGATTTTTTATTTGTGTAGGGGAATTAATCTCAAGCAATGAGCACGCTATGCCAGTATCAAAGAAATATAACTTTGGAGTTTTAACAAGTCGTTTAGAATGATTGCCAAAATCAGGTCTTAAAAGATAAATAATGTAGCTCGCTTCTAATATTGATATCCATGATTGAACGGTTGGAACGGTAACGCCTGTTTCATTTGCTAAAGAAGACATATTCAAAAGTTGTCCTATCCTCCCGGCGCACAATCCTATAAAGCGCCTGAACTTATCTATGTCTCCAACGTTTATCAGTGTTCTAACATCTTTTTCTACATAAGATTCAATATAATCACGATAGTAATCCCTTGGCGCGATTTTCTTATCAAATATTCTTGGATATGAGCCGGTAAATATTTCATCATCAATGTTTTTAAAAACAATGCCACCATCACTCATCTCTTTGGAAGAGAATGGGAGCAATTTTAAGATTGATGTTCTTCCCGCGAGAGACTGAGAAATTTTTTCAGATAAAATAAAATTTTGAGAACCTGTCAGGATATACATTCCCTCCTTATTCTTTGTATCAGTGTGGGTCTGAATGTAAGAGATAATATCCGGGACACGCTGTACTTCATCTAATATAGTTTTGTCACTGAATTCCGAAAGAAAACCGCGTGGATCTCTTCTTGCAAAATCCCGCATGTCTATATCCTCTAAAGAGACATATTTGTACTTTTTGAAGGCATCCTTTACCAAGGTAGATTTGCCAGATTGTCTTGGCCCTGTGAGCGTAACAACGGGATATTTTCCCGCCATCTCCTTTATTTTTTTCTCCAGTATTCTCTTTATCATAGCCTGATTTTTATGCAAATTTAAAATCATATTTTAAATTTGCAAAGAAATCTGGCATATTTAAACCGCAATTATCCCTTTAGAACTTCCCAGAGTTCTTTCATTCCCTCTGTGGCTTTTTTCATGATGTGCTCCACATGGGCGCTGGTAGAAACCGGCTTTGGATCAACAAGATACAGCTTGCAGTCCGGCTTTGTATAATTGACAAGTCCCGCAGCAGGATAGACAACCAGAGAGGTTCCAATGACTATCATAACATCTGCCTTTTCTACTTCTGCAGCGGCGCGCGTCAATTCCGGCACCGCCTCACCAAACCATACAATGTGAGGTCTCAGCTGGTCTCCGCCGGAAGTTTTATCTCCCAGGTTAATATCCTTGTATCCAATATCATACGCGCGATAGTAATCTTGATTTTCCCCGCGCGCTTTTGTCAGCTCTCCATGGAGGTGAATTACTTTTTTGCTACCTGCCCTTTCATGCAAGTTGTCAATATTTTGGGTCACGACAGTTACATCATATCTCTCTTGCAACTTTGCAACATAAATATGTCCCTCATTAGGTTGCGCTTTTTCCAGCTCGCGACGGCGTGCGTTGTAAAAATCCAGCATCAATTTTTTATTTCTGTACCAACCTTCAATTGATGCAACATCCTCTACATTATAGTTTTCCCAAAGACCATTGCTGTCTCTGAATGTACTAATTCCGCTTTCCGCGCTCATTCCCGCGCCGCTAAGAACAACCAATTTTTTCATATCTATCGTGAACTTTAAAAAATTATTTAGCAAAGAAATAATCTCTCAACCAGGCCTTTAGAAGAGTATCGTTAAATTCCACCGCACCTTTTTTAACAAAGGTTACTATCTCCTTTTTTGTCAGCGCCTCTTTCAGGTGGTTGACATTTGCGGAGGAATTAAGTCCGTACCTGTCCAGAATCTCGCTCTTGCTGAACTTTGTAACTCCGTCCAAAATTGCTTTTATCATTTGCATCTGATGTCTGCTCAAACTATAAACAGTATTGTGCAGCTCATACTCGTGCATATTTATAAGATTCTGAAAACCAAGCTCTACGGTCTTCTGGTCCAAAATATCTTTTGTAAGAAGGAAGCATATTTCCGCAAGGTGCTGAGTGTACCACGGGTCTCCCTCTACATAATCATAAATTGCTCCTGCCTGTTTGATCTCCGCACGTTTTCCTCCCTTTGCAAAACTGTTGCAGATATAATCAGAAAATACCTTCTTTCCAATTTGCGGAATTGGAATATCAACAACAATATTGCGGAAATAACCGCGCTTGACAAAAATTTCATCCATCGCATTCCTCTTGTCTCCCAGGATTATATAGGATGACATCTTGTGTTTTGCCATGCACTTTTCCAAAAGCTGGAAAACTTTGGCCGGTCTCTCAAACAATGTAATATCCTGGAATTGTTTAAGATACATTATCAACCGCACATTATATTTTTGAGCCAGCTTCTCCGGCAAACAAAAAATCTGCAGCAGCTGTTTTTCAGTCAGCGGCTCCTTTGACCCCTTCATGTTTATCCCCGGCAACATGTTTGAGGCAATATCTTCTCTCTCGTAAGCAGTTGTAGAGAAGACCGCAAGCAGTTCATTGGCAAACTTAACTGCCATGTCATCAATGCTGCGGATATTGAAAAAGTCTACGCGGCAAACTGTAAAATCATACGGGATGCGCTCCAGTCCAAGCAGCGCGTTGTAAACAATAGACCTTTTTCCAATTTTCGGCGGACCATAAAGCAGAGCGTTTTTTCCGTTCTGGATAACTTCCATTAGCCTTGCAACCTCTTTTGTCCTGCCGATGAAATTATTACCGGTGACAAGGCGGTTATATTCGAAAGGTGATATACCATCCATATTGTAGATTTTTTTATCTGACTCCCGATGGTTAATTAATTGAGGGTCTGTCGTGAGCCCGCACAAAATTAAAAATAATTTTGCGTTTAGCGTTTAAAATATTACTTTTGCAGTCCAAATTTTAGAAGGCAGCTGAGCTAAAGAATAAGAGCCGCACATTTGCGGACGCTTACTGTCAAAAACATTAAAACAAAGTTTTATGTACGCAATTGTAGATATTGCAGGACAGCAGTTTAAAGTAGAAGCGGGCAAAAAGATTTATGTTAACCGTCTTAAGGATGAGGTTGGCGCTTCCGTTTCTTTTGATAAAGTACTGCTAGAAGACAACGACGGAGCCGTTACAGTCGGGACTCCATACGTTAAAGGCGCTTCCGTAAAGGCCAAGGTTCTAGAGCATTTGAAGGGCAACAAGGTAATTGTTTTCAAGAAGATTGCTCACAAGGGTTTTGACAAAAAGAACGGTCATCGCCAGTATTTGACCAGACTGGAAATTGAATCAATAGCTTAAGGAGAATTAGTTATGGCACATAAGAAAGGTGTAGGTAGTTCAAAGAACGGCCGTGAATCACAAAGCAAAAGACTAGGTCTTAAGATATTCGGCGGAGAGGATTGCAAAGCCGGAAATATATTGGTTCGTCAGAGAGGAACCGTACATTATCCTGGTGAAAACGTTGGAATGGGTAAGGATCACACTCTTTACGCATTGACAGACGGTGTTGTTACCTTCACAGTTAAGAGGGAGGGTAAGTCATACGTGTCCGTGGTGCCTAAAGCTCAAGCAAAGAGCTAAAGGATAACCGCTTAGCATTTTAAAGCGTCCTTTGTTCTTTGCAACAAGGGCGCTTTTTATTTATTCCCGACAGGTAATTATTGTAACCTGCTGAGATTTAAAAAGGAAATTAAAAACTTATAATATGCTGACTTTAAAATTATTGCGCGAGCAGCCCGATTTTGTCATAGAACGTCTGGCGGTGAAAAACTTTGACGCTAAGGAGATTGTGAACAACATTCTTAAGATAGATGAGCAAAGACGTGCAACTCAAACAGAACTTGATGCCAACCTTGCTCAGCAAAATGCTGCTGCAAAGACAATTGGCGGATTCATGAGGGAAGGTAAAAAGGATGAGGCGGAGAAAGCCAAGCAGCAGGTTGCGCAGCTTAAGGCAAATTCCGAGACTCTTCAGAAGAAACTGGATGAGCTTAACAAACAGCAGCTTGACCAGCTGGTTCTTTTGCCTAACACCCCGTGCAAGGATGTTCCAAAAGGGAAAGATGCCAATGACAATGTCGTAGTAAAGATGGGAGGAAAAGTTCCTGAGCTTCCGGCAGATGCAAAACCACATTGGGAACTTGCCAAGAGCTTAAATATCATAGATTTTGACCTTGGAGTAAAATTGACGGGAGCCGGTTTCCCTGTTTACATTGGAAAAGGTGCAAAGATTCAGAGAGCTCTTATTTCATTTTTCCTGGATAGAAATATTAAAGACGGATATTTGGAAGTACAGCCGCCATTGGTTGTAAATGAGGCGTCTGCGTTTGCCACAGGACAGCTTCCCGATAAGAGCGAGCAGATGTATTATGTAGGGCTGGACAAGTTCTATATGATTCCAACTGCAGAGGTTCCCGTTACAAACATTTACAGAGATTGCATAGTTGCAAAGAAAGACTTCCCCGTTAAGATGACCGCTTATACTCAGTGCTTTAGAAGAGAGGCCGGTTCTTACGGAAAGGATGTTCGCGGACTTAACAGACTTCATCAGTTTGATAAGGTTGAGATAGTGCAGCTTTCATTGCCTGAGGTTTCTTACAAAGCTTTGGACGGAATGGTTGAGCACGTAGAGAAGCTTGTTCAGGAACTTGAGCTGCCTTACAGAATTGTAAGACTTTGCGGAGGAGACATGAGCTTTACTTCTGCAATTACTTATGACTTTGAGGTTTTCAGCGCCGCACAAAAGAGATGGCTGGAGGTCAGCTCCGTTTCCAACTTTGAGACCTACCAGGCTAACAGAATGAAGCTGAGGTATAAAGATGATGACGGCAAAATAAAGCTGGCTCACACTTTAAACGGCAGCTCTCTTGCATTGCCAAGAATTCTTGCAGCTCTGATTGAGAATAATCAGACTCCCGACGGCAAAATTAAGATACCTAAGGCATTGCAGGAATTTACAGGCTTTGACATCATAGGCTAAAATTTTAATTTTTTTCTGTCGCGACAGATAATTAAAAGTTATATTTGCGCCGCAGATGGAAAATGAGAAAGTTATATTAGGAATTGACCCCGGAACCAGGATTCTTGGTTTTGGGGTCATTCGTATTTCCGCAGGCAAGCCGCAGCTTATAGATTTAGGAATTGTTAATCTCACAAAAGAGGGGAGCCATTTTCTTGTTCTTAAAAGAATTATTGCTGACGTATCCAGGATAATCCGCAAGTATAAGCCTGATTTAATGGCAATTGAGGGGCCTTTCTATGGGAAGAATCCGCAGGTTATGCTTAAGCTTGGGAGGGCGCAGGGAGCTGCAATTTCCGCCGGACTCCTTAAGGATATTCCAATTTTTGAGTACCAGCCGCGCAGCGTAAAGCTTGCCGTTACCGGAAAAGGTTCTGCCTCTAAGGAGCAGGTTTCCAATATGGTGCAGAGAATTCTGAATTTTAATTGTACTCTTAAATATCTGGATGCTACTGATGCCCTGGCAATTGCGCTTTGTCATTATTATGAGGAGCATAGTCTTGTTGCGGCTGCCGCACGGGAAGATGCTAACATAGCTATGTCAAAATCAGGGATTTATACCGTGAACGTGAATCAGAAAGGTGCCGCCTTAAGCATGAGAATGGGCAAGATGGGACTTGGAAATGTTAAAAGTTCAGGGCACAAGGGCAAAGGTGGCTGGGAGGCTTTTGTCAGCGCTAATCCTGGCAGAACAATTGAGAGTGTAAAAGAAGGAAAAGAGAAAAGGGTAAAATCTGTCGGGAATAAAAAATAAGATTAATTGTTTTGTCGGTAAATAAAGTTAGTTTGTCGGCAAACCAAAAAAAAGTGACTCTTCCATTTAACTTTTTCTATTTTTTTGCGTCTAAAAACTGCGCTTTTGTAATTACTTTGGCGCGCTGAAAAATTAACGTTAAAATTAAACTTATGTTTAAAAAATTATTGCTGTTTGCATCCGTTGTCCTGCTGTTTCTAAGCACTTCATATACAAAGGCTTATTCACAGAATACTCTTAAGGTTGTAGTTCTGGATAGCGCATCAAAAGCTCCGGTTGAGTTTGCGACAATGTCTATTAAGTACATCGGTGAGACGGTTGCAAAAAAATATGCTTTGTCAGATAGTACCGGAACTGCTATTATAAAAGGCGCGCCAATAGGAAGGGCAAATGTCCTGATAGAGTGTGTGGGTTACAGGCAGTATCGTCATACTTTTGATGTTCATAAAGGAGCAAATGACATTGGCACCGTTTATCTTAACGGCCATAATCAGTTGAATTCCATAGTAGTTACGGCTGCGGGAAATCAGATGACGGTTAAGAAAGATACAATTGAGTATAATGCAAATTCATTTAAGACAAATGAAACTGATATGCTTGCGGAACTTTTGAAAAAGTTGCCGGGCGTAGAGATTTCATCTGACGGAACCATTACTGCAAACGGAAAGACCATTTCAAAAATCATGATTGACGGAAAGACATTTTTTATGGATGATCCGCAGATTGCAACGCAAAATTTGCCCGCCAAGATTGTGGAGAAGGTGAAAGTTGTGCAGAAAAAATCTGACGAGGCAAAGTTTACCGGAATAGATGACGGAGATGAGGAAACCGTTCTGGATTTGAGTCTTAAGCAGGGAATGATGAACGGATGGTTTGGAACTTTAGGCGGCGGCTATGGCAGCGACAAGAGATATGAAGGGACGGCAATGGTTGGAAAGTTTACTAAGAAAACACAGATAAGTATCATTGGCAGCGCCAATAATACTAACAACAGAGGATTCTTTGATATGGCCGGTTCCATGATGTCTGCCATGAGAAATAATGGCGGAATGGGAGGCGGCGACGGAATGAGAGGCATGTCTTTTTTTGGCAGCGGCGTTACGGCATCTAAAATGATTGGAACCAATCTCAATACAGAGAGTGATGACAAGAAGTGGAAAATAAACGCAAGTTACATGTATTCAACTGCTAACAACAATGTGGATGAGATAAAAAATAAGACTACAATGATGTCTGATACAAGCAGTCTTTACAATAATGAGTCCGGCAAAGAGAATACTGTTACAAGCGGTCATAATTTCAATAGCGAGATTGAGTACACTCCGTCTGAGTCAACATCATTTGTGTTCCGCCCGTATTTGAAATTTGGCGACGGCTCTTTTGATCAAAGCAATAACTTCCGGACAATAAGAGATTTGGACTCTACCAACAGAGGATATAGCCTTTCATTTGGAGACAACAAGTCTCAGCAGGTTGGAGGCAGCTTGCTGTACAGGCAGAGACTTTGGAAACCGGGACGCACAATGACAGTAAGATTAAGATATGACCATTCTCACAATGTTGTTGACGGATATAATAATTCTGAAACAAATTATTTTGAGAACAATATTATAGACAGTACTTATACTATAGACCAAAAATATCATCAGGTACAAAAGAGCAATACTCTTAGCGTAAGAGCTTCTTACACAGAACCTTTGGGTAGAAATTATTTCTTGCAGGGGACATACAACTATTCATATAGCAAGAGCGAGACATCAAAATCTACATTTAATTTTGACAAGAACACCCAGAAATACAGTGATTTAGACAGTGCGTATACTAATGACTATACCGGAGATTTTATTTCTCAAAGGGCGGAAATTGATTTGAGAAAGCAGGAGGATAAGTATAACTTTATGTTTGGATTTTCCGTACAGCCTTCAACTACAAAGAGTACCGGCCGCGGCAGGGATACAACATATCACGTTGTAAATTTTGCCCCTTCCGCCAGATTGGATTATAGATTTTCAGAAAGCAGGTTCATGAGCATAGAATACCAGGGCAGAACAAATCAGCCAAGTCTAAATCAGTTGCTCCCGATAGCAGATAACTCCAATCCTTTGATAGTTACGGAAGGTAACGACAGACTGAATCCTTCATTCAATCATGATTTGAGCGTTGATTACCGTACCAATAACAAAAAGAATATGAGCTGGTTTGGCATAATGGCGGACGCATCATACACTAAGGATAATATCATTAATCAGAAGGTTTACACAGATGACGGAGTGCTTCACAACAGGTATGTAAATTCAAATAAAGGCATTTATAATTTTAGCGCCCGCGTAATGTTTAACTCAAGAATAGCCAAGAGCGATTTTAGTGTTACAAATTTCTTTATGACTGGTTATGGTAACAGCGTCAGCTATGTTTCCAGCAAAGGAAATTATGTAGAGAACGAGACAAAGATATGGAACCTAAGAGAAAATTTAAGATTGCAGTATAGAACAGATAATTTGGAACTTATGGTAGGCGGCAGCGTCCTTTATAAGAATGCATGGTACAGCGTAAGTACTTTAGATAAAGTTGCAACATGGACAAATTCAATCAGCGGCTCGGCCAACTGGACTTTCTTAAAGAATTTTAACATCTCATCAGATATAAGATACACATTCTACAGAGGTTATTCCGCAGGTTACGGAGATTCTCAAACAATTTGGAATGCAAGCATTTCCAAGAGTTTCCTGCATGATGCATTTACATTTAAAATTTCCGTATATGATATGTTGGATAACGCAAAGAGCACATACAGAACAACAACCGAAAACTACGTTCAAGATGTAAGCAACAATACTCTCGGCAGATATGTTATGTTCACACTTACATACCGCTTTGGCAAGTTTGGAGGAGAGGGCGGAATGAGAATGGGGCCGGGCGGTCCTGGCGGAAGAGGTCCGATGGGGATGCACCGTCATTAAAATTGAGAATGAAAAAGAGCCGCGTTTATACGCGGCTTTTTTGTTACCTTTGCGCTACTTTAATGCGTTAATCTTAAAAACGTTATTTATGACAAAACGGACAGATAGTTCTTCCGACGGAAAGTGGGCTCTCAAGCAGGTTGTGCTTGCAGTGGCTGCGGCTCTGCTTACTCTGGTTATACTTTTTACGTTGTTAAAAGTTGTGACAAGGCATGGCCAAGTGCTTACGGTACCGTCATTTACGAATATGACTTATGATGAAGCGGAGGCCCTTGCAAAGAAAAGCCATCTGCAGCTGAAGATTACTGATTCCGTTTACGTGCCTCAGATGAAGAAGGGTGTTGTCTTCAAGCAAAATCCGGAGGCGGGCAGCAAGGTAAAAAGACACAGAACAATTATGTTGAGCATCAATGCGCGTATTGCAACGATGGTTCGCATTCCAAACCTTGTTGGCTACTCTTTAAGGCAGGCACAAAGTTCTCTTGCCGCAGTTCAGCTGCAGGTAGGAAAATTAATCTATGTATCTGATATAGCGTCAAATAACGTACTTGCCCAAATGTATCAGGGTAGAAATATTGCTCCGGGAGAGAGTCTTCCTGCGGAGAGTGAAATTGATTTGCGCGTAGGTCTTAATTCTTCCGATTGTCTTACTCATGTTCCGGATTTGCTGGAGTCCAATTATCAGCAGGTAAAGCCGGCGCTGATAGATAATTGCCTGAATCTTAAGGAGATGATTTTTGACAATACTGTCCATAATTTTGCAGATACAATGCAAGCCTTTGTGTATAAGCAAATTCCTCAGGCTTCAAATAACGTATCGGTTACCATGGGAACAGGAGTAACCGTATACATGACTTTGAATAAAGAGCTGGCGGAAAGGGAGAGAAAATATGTAGCAGCCCATCCTTTGGCAGCTCCTAAGCCTCAGGCTGATACCACCAAGAAGGCATCTGCGGATTCTACCAAAACATCTGAACCGGAAAATTAGATAGAGGCCGGCTGCTGCAATGTCAAAAGAGGATTTGAAAGATATAACTGTCGGGATGCAAGAGAATGTCTCTGAAGCTGATGATGACAGCGTAGAGGAACTCTTTGAACATTACAGATTTATAGCTGACAGAGGGCAGTCTCAAATCAGGCTGGACAAGTTTATTACCGCACGCATGGTGCAGACTTCCCGCAACCGCGTGCAGATGGCAATTGATGCCGGATACGTTCTTGTAAACGGCAAGCCCGGGAAATCAAATTATCGTGTTAAACCTCTGGATGTCATTACCCTGGTCTTTCCGTATGAGAAGCAGACAAGTGACATTGGGCCGGAGTACATTCCTCTGGATGTTATCTATGAAGATGATGATGTGCTGATTATCAACAAACAAGCTGGTTTGGTAGTGCATCCGGGGCACGGACATTTTTCCGGAACGCTTGTAAATGCCGTTGCATATCACCTTACTTACGGAGATAAGCCGGTGGCTAAAGCTGTTGACAAAGAGAATTTTAAATGCGGAATTCTGGTTCACAGAATAGATAAGGATACTTCCGGTATCTTGGTGATAGCCAAGAATGAAGAGGCGCAGATGAAACTTGCAAAACAATTTTTTGACCATTCAATTCAGAGAAAATATGTTGCCATTGTTTGGGGAAATATTGCGGAGGACAGCGGGACTATAGATGGAAATATTGCAAGGGATCCTTCTGACAGGATGAGGTTTAAAGTTACTAAGGATGCCTCTTTTGGAAAGCATGCGGTAACTCATTTTAAAGTGTTGGAGAGATTTGGATATGTTACTGTTGTTGAGTGTATTCTGGAGACGGGAAGGACTCATCAGATAAGAGTTCACATGAAACATATCGGGCATCCGCTGTTTAATGATGAACGTTACGGCGGAGATAAAATTCTGGCCGGCACAGTGTTCTCCAAGTACAAGCAGTTCATTCAGAACTGTTTTGAGATTCTTCCAAGGCAGGCATTGCATGCAAAAACGTTAGGCTTTATTCATCCGTCCAGCGGGAAAGAGGTGATGTTTGACAGTCCTCTTCCTCCCGATATGACTGCTGTAATTGCCAAGATGAGAGAGTATTGCAAGAGCTCAAAGTAGCAGGTCAAATTACATTTCCGCGCTGATGCAAAAAAAAAGTGCCCGGATTTCGGACACTTTACTTCAACTTTTTTTGTATATCTGTCGGGAGAACTAAAAGTCTCTCTCTGATGATACAGTCAATTTCTTCCTTCCTCTCTTGCGTCTTGCAGATAGGACTCTTCTTCCGTTTGGAGTGCTCATACGCTCTCTAAATCCGTGCGCGTTGCGTCTCTTGCGTATTGATGGCTGAAATGTGCGTTTCATATCTTTATATTTTTATAATTCTCAGAATTGGAGTGCAAAAGTAAGTTTTATTTTTTAATTGGCAAAATTTTCTACCTGTGCGGCAGCATTTTCTGCTTGCGCGGGAAAAACAGCACCTTTTTACCCTCAAAATAGGGGGCAGGGAACCATTTTGTGATTTCCGTAATCCCGACAGTTCCTCTTAATATTCCATTTTGCTTTGCAGCGCTTCTTATCTCCTTATCCAAATCTCCGCCCTTTAAGTAAATTATTCCATCGGAATATTTTCCCTTAACCCACGGAATGAATTTGTCCAATGCAGCTACGGCGCGGGAAACAATATAATCGCACTCTGCGGAACCGTCAAAATAATCTGACAAGTCCAGCTCCTCAACCCTTGCCTTAGTTGCCGTTACATTCTTGAGTCCAAGCGCTTTGCATACTTCATCGGCAACCATTATTTTTTTCCCGGTAGAATCTACAAGTAAAAACTTCATCTGCGGATACATGATTGCAAGCGGAACTCCGGGGAATCCGCCTCCGGTGCCTACGTCCATAATTGTATGTGCTGTTTCTGCAATTTTCTCATCCTCAAAGAATTTAGCTATTGCAAGAGAGTGCAGAACGTGGTGCTCGTACAGATTATCAATATCAGTGCGGCTGATAAGATTGATTTTGCTGTTCCAATCTTTATACAAAGGAAACAGCATTTTAAACTGCTCCCTCTGTGTATCTGACAAGTTTGGAAAATATTTGAATATCAGCTCTTCCATTAATTATCTCCTTTTTTGCTTTTCTGCTTTTTTTTCATTCCTTCTTTGTTTTTCCTGCGTCTTTTTTGTGCAAGCGGATTATCGGGGAACATTTTGGCCAGCATGTTTTTTGCACGGTTAAGGCGCACTTTGACGCTGCTTACAGGAATGTTAAGCTCCTTGGAAATTTCTTCGTAAGCATAATCATCTACAAACAGGCACATTACTTCTTTGTAAATTTTTGGCAACTTATCAATTTTAGCCATCACGTCTTCTGTTTCCTGGCTCCCGATAAGTTTCTCTTCCGGATTATCTTTTGGCCCGGCAATGATATTGCTAATGTCCTGTTTATCATTAAAACCCTCTGCAGAATCATCTATTTCCTTTTTTCTTTTGCGGACATAATCCAGTGCAGTATTTCTTGCAATATTATACAGCCATGTGGAAAAATTATACTTTGGATTGTACAGGTTAATGTTGCTGAAGGCCTTGTTGAATGTGACCTGGCATGCATCCTGCGGTTCAAAGCTATCCTCTCTTATTGAGGATTTTACATTGCCTTTGCCAATAAGGATGCTGTTAATATGATTCATCAGTCCAATATGGTGGCGTTCAAACAAAATAGTGAAGGCCATCTGTTTTCCGCTGCGGGCAAGTTCAATTAATTCCTTGTCGCTGAGCTTTATATAAGCACTGCTAGTGTGCTTGGAGCCAGTTTTCGCCATAGCTGCATTCTACCGTTAAAGGGACTTTTAACTTAACAACATTTTCCATCTCTTCTTTGGCAATCTTCATAACTGCCTCTTTCTCAGAAGGGATTACATCAAACACAAGTTCATCATGAACTTGCAGCACCATCTTGCTCTTAAGATGCTCTGCCTGCATCCTTGCAAAGACGTGAATCATAGCAAGTTTGATGATATCTGCGGCGCTCCCCTGCAACGGGGCATTGACGGCGTTGCGCTCATTGAACTTGCGGACATTGGCATTGCGGGAGTTTATATCTTTAAGGTAACGCCTTCTGCCATAGATAGTTTCTACATACTCTTTCTTGCGCGCAGTCTCTATGGTTGCAGCAATATAGCGGCTCACCCCCGGATAAGTTTTAAAATATGTGTCAATAAATTCTTTTGCCTCTTTCATTGGAATCTCCATTCTCTCGGCAAGACCAAACGCGGAGATTCCGTAAATAATTCCAAAATTAACTGTCTTGGCTTTTCTGCGCTGCTCTGCAGTGACCTCATCTACAGGCACATTGTAAAGTTTCGCGGCAGTTGATGCATGAACATCCTTGCCGCTGTTGAATGCCTGTATCAGGTCAGGGTCTCCGCTCATGTGAGCCATCAGCCTAAGTTCAATCTGAGAATAATCGGCTGAAACAATACAACCGTCGGGATTAGAAGGGACAAACGCCTTTCTTATCTCCCTGCCTCTCTCCGTGCGTACCGGAATATTTTGCAGATTGGGGTTATTGGAACTTAATCTGCCAGTTGCCGTAAGCGACTGATTAAAAGTGGTATGTACCCTTCCTGTTTTTGGATTAATCAATAGCGGAAGAGCATCTATATATGTAGAGAGCAGTTTCTTAAGATTCCTGTATTCCAGTATTTTTCCAACAATAGGGTGACTCTCCTTCAATTCATTCAGCGTTGTTTCATCCGTTGAATAATTTCCTTTGACACTCTTTTTTACGTTGGGATTCAGCTTTAATTTTTCATAAAGCAGAATACCAATTTGCTTAGGAGATGACAGGTTGATTGCGGCATCATCCGCCAGTTTGCGCGCCTCCTGCTCAATCTCATTCATCTGGATGGTAAGCTCTTTGCTGTACTCCTTAAGTTGCTTGGTATCAATCATTACGCCGTTCATCTCCATCTGCGCAAGCACACTTATCAGCGGCATCTCTATCTCCTTATATACTTTGTCTCCCGACAGTTTTTCTTCCAGCTCTTTTTTCAGCGGCAGCATCAGCGCGCATATTGTTGCGCTCTTTTTCTCTCTCTCCTTTTTCTCCTCATCAGTCTCTTGCTGAGTGTTGGAAAATAAATCTTTGGTCTCCTCTTTGCTTGATGCAATTGACTCAATATCAATTCCCAGCTGCTGCTTAACAATGAAATCTACATTGTGGCTAATCTCTGTATTTAGTACATAATGCATCAGCTGAACATCATATAAATCTCCGCAGACTTTAATCTCCGTTTTCCCGGCTATGGCTTTTATTATCTCTTTTACATCCGCACCTGTTTTGCAAATGCTTGGTTCTGAGAGCAATTCGTTTAGGATAGGGTAGTCGGACGTGTTCTGAAGGTCATCTAAATTTTCAATAATATGTGTAAAATTATCTGGTGCGCAAAGCGTCAAAGAATTCTCTCCGGTCATCAAAATTGCAACCTCCTTATTTTTCTTTGCCGACATTGCAACTTTGTCCAGAGAGCAAAATTCAACATCCGGAATTGTGAAAACTTTCCTCTCTCTCTTTTCCGTATTTGTTTGCACGTCAGATTTTTGCTCCGGCTCATTATCAACCGGATAATCATCTGTCGCTGAGTCAGACGGATAGTCTCCTCCATCCTGGTCTGCCGGGTAATCTTCAACTTCCGCGGCAGGTCCGTGTACTGCAGGATGTGAATTTGCAAAAGGATTTTTTTGCGCGGCGCCGGAATCAAATCCCGGAATCATTTTCTTCAGGGAATTGAATTCATACTTTGCAAAGATTTCATTTACTGCCGTTGAATCAGGTTTTGCAATCTTTATATCCTCCTCGGTTACAGGCAACTGCACATCAGTTTTAATTGTAACCAGGAAGCGGCTCATCTTTATCTGTTCTTCAGAAGACTCCTTAATATGTTTCTGGATACTTGTACTCAGCTCCCCAATATGCTGCATAACATTTTCCAATGTTCCGTACTTGCCAATTAGCTTCTTAGCCCCAACTTCTCCAATGCCTCTTATTCCCGGAACATTATCTGATGAATCTCCCCAAATAGTCAGAATATCAATGACTCCAGCAGGGTCTTTAATTCCGTAATGTGCGCAGAGCTGCTCCGTTCCAATTACCTCAATATCTCCGTTTCCGCCCTTTGGAAGTTTATATTGGAAAACATTTTTTTGAATAATTTGTCCGTAATCCTTATCCGGAGTGACCATATAGACCTGTCTGCTGTCATTCGCCCACTGCTTTGCCATTGAGCCAATTACATCATCCGCTTCAACTCCTGTTATCATCACGACAGGTATATTTAATGCCTTCAAAATTTCCTGCAGCGGCTCAAGAGCCTGAATAACAAGCTCCGGCGCAGGGGGGCGGTTTGCCTTGTACTCTTTGAAGACGTTATGCCGGAAGGTTTTTCCGGGAGCGTCAAATACTACGGCCAAATTTGTAGGATGCTCTTTATTAATAAGTTCCAGCACCATCTTAGTAAATCCAAAAAGGATGGAAGTATCCTCACCTTTGGAATTAATCAAAGGATGTCGCATGAATGCATAATACATTCTGAAAATCTGCGCATGTCCGTCTATCAAAAAAATCTTATCCATTATAGCCGGCTCTGCTTTATTCCTTTGGCTTGTTATCCTCTGCGTACCAGCGTGCGGAAGAGGTTGAAGTCTCTCCCAACTTAAGTGCATAAAGCTCAACGCCTTCAGGCAATTCATCTCTTATCAGCGCGGCAAAATATGCAACAAGATTCTCGCTGGTTGGCTGGAAGTCTGTAATTACCGTGTTGCCGTACGCTTTGCTAATCTCTTCAACCAAAGGAGATTCCCTGCTAAGCACAAGAGCGTGGTCAAACTTGTCCACAATATTGTCGCAGACAATTCTCTTTAAATCATTAAAGTCAATCACCATGCCGTACTTTGGAGATTTAGGGTCCGATATCGGCTCCCCTTTTACTGTAACTCTCAGAGTGTAAGAATGCCCGTGTATATGGCTGCACTTGCCGTCATATCCCTTAAGAGCGTGTGCGCACTCAAATCTAAACTCTTTTGTAATTCTTAAAATTGCCATTTTGCTCCCTCCAAAACCTATGTCTATTTTTTATCAATCTTTTTGAAAGTGAAATTCTTTAATGTTTTATCAAATGTTAATCCAGGAACTTTAAACATCTTATCCATTATGCCTTCAGCAATAAGTTGCTGAGGCTCACCTGTATAAAAACCATCCTCCGCCATTATCCACAATCTGTCGCACATGCCGATTGCAAGCTGCAAATCATGAGTGGAGAATATAATCAGCTTTCTGCTTGCGCGTGCAATTTCCTTTAGCAAGTTAGTGATTGTGAATTTATTTGCAACATCCAAAAATGCCGTCGGCTCATCCAGCAAAATAATCTCGCTATCCTGCACCAATGCTCCTGCTATTGTAACTCTTTGATATTCACCATCGCTTAGGCTGGCACTATTTCTATTTTCAAACCCTGACAGCCCAACTTGTTCCAAAGCTTTTGAAATTTTTCTCTCTTCATCTTCTCCCGGCGCGCCAATCCAATTTGTTCTGTAGTAGCAGTATATGCTCAACATGTCTTTTACCGACAGATTGTTGGTGCGGCGCCCGTTGGGAAATACAAATGAGACCAAAGATGAAAATTCTTTCTTGGTGTATTGCTCTATTTTTTTGCCTTTGTACAAGATGCTGCCTTCCCCCGAATGCTGCAAACTGTCGGGATTATTAATTAATTTCTTATTGTAAATGGGGCCCAGTCCCGCAAGAGTCTTTAACAGAGTGCTTTTCCCCCGTCCGTTGGAACCGATGAGGGCAATAAAGCTGCCGTTCTCCTCAGAAGCATTAATGTTTCTGAAGATGACTTTTTCTCCAAAGCCCAAAGTTAAGTTCTCTATTTTAAGCAGTTCTGACATTATCTCAATTTGAGTATTTCCTTGCGTTCCAGAGTATTACAAGTATCACTGGTATGCCCAGCAATGCGGCTACCGTATTTATTGGAATCACCATTCCGCTCCCGGGGATTTGCGATATGGTATCTGCAAATAAAGTGATTGCCGCTCCAATTAAAATGGTGGCAGGCACCAGCACGCGGTGATTTGCATCCTTAAAAATAAAGCGCGCAATGTGCGGTACTGCAATTCCCAGGAATCCTATAGGGCCGCAAAATGCGGTAACTCCTCCTGCCAGCAATGTTGTGGAAACCAGTACTCTGACTCTGATTTTCTTGACATCCAAACCCAGTGATGCCGCATATTCTTCTCCCAGAAGTATCGCGTTTAAATCCTTTATATTCTTGATAGATAGTACAATGCCGGCCGCAATCATGACTCCCAGAATAATAAGTTGTGCTGTCGTGAGTCCGGCAAAACTTCCCATTGTCCAAAGCACATAAGTCTTAAGTGCGTGAGCATTAGAGGTGTATTGCAGCAGATTAACAAGCGCCCCCGCTATAAAGCCAATCATTACTCCAAAGATTAAAAGAGAGAGATTCCCCTCCATTTTCTTGGATACGTACAAAATAAGCATCGTAACAAGCACCGCCCCGGCAAGAGCGGAACCTGCTATTCCAAATGATTGAAATATAGTGTTTTCAGCCGATACGCCAAACCATGACATCCCCATAAGATAGAGGGCAACTCCAAGCCCTGCGCCGCTGCTTACTCCCAATATGTATGGATCTGCAAGCGGGTTGCGGAACAGAGTCTGCATTTGCAAGCCGCAGGTGCCCAGCGCAATACCGCAGAATAGCGCAGCAATGGCCTTTGGCAGGCGGAAGTGAACTAAAATGTCCTTTCCAATATATGTTGTAAATAAATCCTTTACTGAAATATCCACGGAGCCGCAAAGAATGTCCGCCGCAAAAAACAAAACAAGCGCGGCTGCAAAAATTATGTAATAGAGAGTCCTGCGCTTCATGTTTCCTTTGTCAGATTTATAGATTTCCACAAAGTTAAAAAAATATATAATTTTGCTCCGGTTATTAAAACACATGATTATGAGAAGAAAAATTGTTGCCGGAAACTGGAAAATGAATACTACAGTTGCAGAAGGCGTAGAACTTGCAAAACAGATTGTTGCAAAATTGGGAGATGTACCTGAGGATGTGCATCTTATAATAAATACTCCATTCACGCATCTTTACCCTGTAAGCAAAGAGCTTGCTGCAATTACCTGTCCTGTATGCAAAAGCAAAATTTCCCTGGGTGCTCAAAATTGCGCAGATAAGGAGAAAGGGGCTTATACCGGAGAAGTTTCAGCCGCAATGCTTGCATCTGTCCCGGTAACTTACGTTATACTAGGACATTCAGAGAGAAGAGAGTACTATCATGAGACAAATGCAATATTAAAAGAGAAGATGAAACTTGCCCTTGCAAACGGTTTGTCCGTAATCTATTGCTGCGGAGAAAATCTTGCGCAAAGAGAGGCCGGGAAGCACTTTGATGTAGTAGGCGAGGAGATTAAAGAGGTCCTTTTTGATTTGACTCCCGATGAGATGAAGAGGATTGTTGTTGCTTATGAGCCAATTTGGGCAATAGGAACAGGCAAGACTGCAACCAGCGCCCAGGCAGAGGAAATACATGCTTTTATAAGAAAGACATTGGCTGAAAAGTTTGGCGCTCAGGCAGAAGAGACTTCAATTCTTTACGGAGGAAGCTGCAAGCCTTCCAATGCAAAAGAGCTGTTTGCCCAGAAAGATATTGACGGCGGTCTTATCGGCGGCGCATCTTTAAAGGCAGATGATTTCATCGCGATAGCTAAAAGCTACTAAAAACCGCTGCAAAAAAACTACTCTAAATTTGCACAAAAACAAAAAGTAGTTAAATTTGCAGTCCCAATTAAGCGGGAATGCGGGCGTGGCGTAATTGGTAGCCGCGCTAGACTTAGGATCTAGTGCTTAACGGCGTGGGGGTTCGAGTCCCTTCGCCCGCACGTGAGAAAAGAGCAGAGGAAAACCTCTGCTCTTTTTATTTTTGCTTGCGGCACCGCGAATCTCATAGGCTATAAAAACGTTAACTATCGTATTCACAGCCTGTTGCAAGGCTACGTTGGGCGTAAATCGGCCCAACGGAAGCTCATAACGAGTACATTATCAGTGAATTAGTTTTTTTATAGGCTATGAGAATGGCTTGTCGCAATTCTCAATCAACAAGATGATTACAAAAAGGCTGGCAATTATTGGAGATGGCTTAAAAAAAAGTTGAAAAGAGAGGGAAGTCAGTTCGTGAGTGATACTCACAAACTGCATGTTCCTGCCTCTGACGGAAAGAAGTATTTAACTGATACTTTGGATAGTGATGGGATAACTTCATTGGCAAAACATTTTCCAAATACTAAGGCTTCAAGGTTCCTAGACTGGTTTCTATACAGCGATAGTTCAATTGATGGCCAAAGTAAAAAGAAAGCGTATGCATTCTTTGAGAGTAATCTTGTGAGTAAGGAAGATGTTGGTAAAGTTAAGAGTCTTAGACAGATCCATGCATATCTTTTTGGCGGATTGTACGATTTTGCCGGGAAAATTAGGAATAAAAATATTGCAAAAGGAAGTTTCCAATTTGCTATGGTGCAGTATCTTGAGAATACTTTGAGCAAGATTGAGAATATGCCTGATGGAACTTTTGATGAAATTTTAGACAAGTATGTTGAGATGAATATTGCTCATCCTTTTATGGAGGGGAACGGACGCAGTACCCGTATTTGGCTTGATATGCTATTGAAAGAAAGACTCTCGATGTGCGTAGACTGGAGCAAGATTAGCAAGAGCGAATATCTTAATGCGATGGTAAAAAGTCCAGTGGATAGTGGCCCTATTAAAAAAATCATCAAATCGGCATTGACCGATAAAATAAATGACCGAGAGGTTTTCATGAAAGGAATAGATTATTCTTATTACTACGAAGAAAATTAATAGCATGCTCGGCTTTGCCTCGCATGCGTAAAAGGCGCCACAAAGCGGCGCCTTTTTTTGTGGTCTACATGGCTGACGCCATGAGGGAGGCACGCGCCTCCGGCGCGGGCAAAAATCTGCGTAGCAGATTTTTGCCTTGTTATCATTACGTAGAAATTATTTTAGGATATTGTAATATGATGGTCTATCGGGAGTAAATAGGTGGCGGGTTTGCGGAAAAGCAAGAAAAACCGTAAATTCGCCAACTTTAATGCAGGCGGGTTTTCCGCCGTAATAAAACTGAATAATAAACGTATATACATTATGAAAATAGAGAAGAAAGAAACCGACAAGCTGACGTACATTCTTACAGTTAACATAGAGAAGGCAGAGGCTAATGAAAAGAAGATGAAATCATTGCGCGAGTATCGCAGAAAGGCTGAGATTAGAGGATTCCGCAAGGGAATGGCTCCTATGGGTCTGATAGAGAAGATGTATGGAACATCTGCAATGGCGGACGCAGTTAACGGAATGTTGTCCGAGGGGATTAACAACTATGTGAAGGAGAATAAGTTAGACCTTATCGGAGAGCCAATTCCGGATGAGGGGCTTCAGAAGAAGATTGACTGGGAGAAGGATGAAAACTTTGAATTTATCTTTGACTTTGCTGTAAAGCCTGAGGTTAAGGTAGATGCAAGCAAGAGCGATAAAGTAAAGTATTATAATATCAAGCTTACTCCGGAGGCTTTCAAAGAGTACAAGGCGGATATGCTTAAGCAGTTTGGCAAACTTGTGGATACGGAAACAGCTGGAGAAGAGGACTTTATGGTTGTAGATTTGGAGCAGGGAGACAAGAAAGTTGAGAAGACTTATGTAACTCTTAAGACTTTGGATAAGGACGCAAAGAAGCAGTTCCTTGGAAAGAAGAAGGGTGATGCATTCCAGATTGATGTTGTAAAGGCGTTCCCTAATGAGGTTGACCGCGCCGCTCTTTTGAAAGTTAAGAAAGAGGAGATGGATAATTCCAATCCTAAATATACAGTTAAGGTTCAGGAGGTTAAGACGTTCAAACCTGCAGAGGAGACTCAGGAAGTTCGCGACAGATTATTTGGAAAAGATAAGGTTAAGACATCTGAGGAGTTTGACGCAAAGCTGACAGAGAGAATTGAGGGAGAGTACAAGCAGGAGAGTGATTACAGATTCCGCAAAGACCTTGTAGATTACATGATTAAGAAATGTAAGCTGGAGCTTCCGGAGAAATTCCTAAAGCAGTGGCTGTTCAATATTAATGAGGGTAAATTTACTATGGAGCAGATAGATAAGGAGTTCCCTCTGTTCCTGCAGGATTATCGCTGGCAGATGATTACCCGCAAGGTTGTTGAAGAGCAGAAGATGCAGGTAAAGAAAGAAGATCTAAAAGCTGAGGCTAAGAAGATGACTGCTAACCAGTTTGCTATGTACGGAATGATGGATGTCCCTGATGAGCAGCTGGATAAGTATTCAGAGAGCGTTCTTCAAAATGAAAAAGAGGTAAGCAAAATATTTGAGAAGTGCGAAGAGGATAAAGTCGTTGAGTATCTTAAGGGTATCATAACTGTTGATACCAAGGATATTACGCAAGCTGAGCTTATTAAATTGAATGCAAAGGAGAACGGCTCCAAATAACAATGCCGTGTCGCTAAGCAGCAGCGCAAATTTTTGACGAGTACTTAAAATAATTATAACAAAAAGGTATTTTAAAAGGAGAATTTATGAAGAGTGATTTTGAAAAATTTGCCGCTGGAAAGTGCGGTGTAAAATCCTTGACTTTAAGTGGTTATAGAAAACTGGTGAGTCAGTCTGTTCCTGCGGTTTCCGCAGCTGTACGCTCATCCGCATCTGCCCGCGGAGCATCAAGGAATGCATATATTAATCCGACAATCATTGAGGAGAGGCAGCTTAATGTTGCCACGATGGACGTGTTCTCCCGCTTGATGATGGATAGGATTATTTTTCTTGGAGTGCCTATCAATGACGACGTTGCAAACATAATTCAGGCTCAGCTTCTTTACTTGGATTCAGCTGATTCTGCTTCTGATATTCAGCTTTATATTAATTCTCCGGGTGGTGCTGTTTATGCAGGATGGGGTATTTACGATACCATGAATCTTGTTCATTCTCAGGTAGCTACAATATGCACCGGAATGGCGGCATCTATGGCTGCAATTCTTCTTGCGGCAGGAGTAAAAGGGAAGAGAAGCGCTCTTCCTCACTCAAGAATTATGATTCATCAGCCAATGGGCGGAGCGGAAGGACAGGCTGCCGATATAGAGATTGAGGCTAGAGAAATTGTCAAGACCCGCAAGGAACTTTATGAGTCATTGGCTTTGAATACAGGTAAGAGTATCAAGCAGATAGAGAAGGATGCAGACCGTGATTACTGGATGACTTCAACTGAGGCCAAGGAGTACGGAATGATAGATGAGATTCTTGGGAAAGACAATAAGGGCAAGAAGTAAGAGGTAAAAAGTGGGAAGTAAAAATAAAAATAACTGTCGCGACAGAAATTAAAATGGCAGAGGAACAAAAGGGAAAAGGACCGCAGACACCTGAAAAAAGATGTGCAATTTGCGGCAGAAAGGAGGGAGAGGCGGAGCTTCTTCTGGAGGGCAGATACGGATATGTCTGCAGTGACTGTATTGCTCAGACATACAGTTATTTGAAGGATGTAATCGGACTGGATAAAAAAGATACAAAGCAGTTCACCGAGCAGGCAAAAAAGGATTTTAATCTTATGACTCCAAAGGAGATTCATAAGTTTTTGGACAACTATGTCATTGGACAGGATGAGGCAAAAAAATATCTCTCCGTTGCTGTCTATAATCACTATAAAAGAATTCTTCATGCAGATGAGAAGGGCAAAGATGATTTTGACCTGGAGAAATCAAATGTACTTTTAGTGGGACCTACCGGCACAGGCAAAACCCTGCTGGCCAGGACAATAGCAAAAATGCTTCATTTGCCTTTTGCAATTGTGGATGCTACCGTCCTTACTGAGGCGGGGTATGTTGGAGAGGATGTGGAGAGTATCCTTACACGTCTTTTACAGGATGCGGACTACGTTGTAGAAAAGGCGGAGATGGGAATTGTCTTTATAGATGAGATAGATAAGATTGCGCGCAAGAGCGATAATCCGTCAATCACAAGAGATGTTTCAGGCGAGGGAGTTCAGCAGGCTTTGCTGAAAATTTTGGAAGGAAACATTGTAAACGTTCCTCCTCAAGGTGGACGCAAACATCCTGAACAGAAGATGATTGCAGTGGATACAAAAAATATTTTGTTCATCTGCGGCGGCGCCTTTGAAGGGATAGAGAAGAAGATAGCTCAGAGACTGAATACAAAAGTTGTTGGCTACGGGGTGCAGCAAAAACTCGCGGGAGTTGACCGCAAGGAGATGCTTAAGTATATTGCTCCTCAGGATTTGCGCTCTTATGGTCTGATACCGGAACTTATTGGAAGACTTCCTGTTGTAACATATTTGCATCCGCTTGGCAAACAGGCGCTTTTGGATATTTTAACAAAGCCTAAGAATGCTCTTATCAAGCAGTATCAGCTGCTGTTCAAGATGGACGGAATTAAGCTGGAGATAGGGGATGATGTGCTTAATTTTATAGCAGATACCGCTTTGAAGTATAACCTTGGTGCGCGCGGCTTACGCTCTATATGTGAGGCAATTATGCTGGATGCTATGTATGATGCTCCTTCTGAGAAAAAGAGAGATGATGCTGCAGGAGAGAAATCGTCAAAGGCTCCAAAAGAGTTTAGGATTACGCTTAAGTATGCAGAGGAGAAGGTTAATAAATTGACCGGAAATTTATTCTTAAGAGCATAACGCGGTGCTCCGCAAATAATTCTCCGCATTTAAATGATTGTTAGTTAGCATAATGACATACAAAGAGTTATACAATCAAATCAAAAAGAAGAAAAGCTTCTTGTGCGTAGGATTAGATTCTGATCTTGCAAAAATCCCCGCTTGTATTAAGGAAAAATTCGGTGCTTCAAACGCGCAGTATGAATTCAATAAGGCTATAGTGAAAGCTACCGCGAGGTATGCCGTTGCCTATAAAATTAATACTGCCTTCTATGAATCTAATGGTGCGCAAGGCTTTGAGCAAATGGCTCTTACAGTAAAGTATATCAAGAAATATTATCCGGAAATTTTTGTGATTGCAGATGCCAAGCGCGGAGATATTGGCAATACGGCGGAGCAATATGCAAAGGCATTTTTTGAAAGAATGAATTTTGATGCCGTTACAATTTCTCCGTTTATGGGAGAAGATGCGGTCTCTCCTTTCTTAAAGTACAAGGGTAAATGGGCTATAGTTCTTGCACTTACGTCAAATAAATCTGCTGAGGATTTTGAGACGGCCGGGGTAGAATTAAATTCTGTCGGTGACAAAAAGAAAATTGTCCCTCTTTATGAGAAGGTTATACATGAGGCGGCTAAGTGGGGAAACAGCGGCAATATAATGTTTGTGGTTGGGGCAACGCGTCCGGAAAAATTAGCTGAGATAAGGATTTTGGCTCCCGACAGTTTCTTCCTTGTTCCCGGCGTGGGTGCGCAGGGCGGAAGTGTGAATGAAGTTGCAACTCACGGAATTAATGGAAGTTGCGGACTCCTTGTCAACTCCTCCAGAGGAATTATTTTTGCCTCTTTGGAGAAAGACTTTGCCTCTGCCGCTCAGGCAAAAGCAAAAGAGCTTGCAATGCAAATGTCTTTGTTTGTAAAATAATAATATTATGAAATACTCTTTGAGAAACTTATTCATTGCAGCAACGCTGCTTTGTTTAGAATTTTCTTTTGCGCCGTCAGGTTATGCGCAGGCACTGCAGCCGGCTAATCAAATGCCGGGAAATCAGGCATATCCTGCACATTCTCTGGCAATTCTTTTTACGGGAGACATGCACTCTTGCGTTGATAAATATCCGCAGCTAGCTACATTCATCAAACAGGAGAGAGAATTCTATGAAAAGAAAGGAGTTGCGGTAGTTGTTGTAGATGCCGGAGACATTGCAATGGGAAGCGTTTTTTCCACCGTTACAAATACGGAAGCTTCTGAATACAGGGGACTTGGCTTGATGGGGTATGATGCGTATGTATTTGGAAATCATGATTTTGACATAGGTCTTAAGGCATTGGGATATATGTATTACAACGCAAATATTCATGGAAGGAATCTTAATCCAATCACAAAGCAGCCTATAAATTTCCCAATGAATGTAACCGCAAATCTTGATAAAACTAATGAGGTGGTTTTTGAAAATGCGCGCTCTTACATTGGACAAAAGCCTTATGTTATACTAAACAAAAACGGAGTTAAAATTGGAATCTTTGGCTTGCTTGGAGAACGTGCGTTCAATGTTAGCAATGAGAAGGAGAATATGACGCTTCTAGATCCGGTGAAGACGGCAAAGACTGTTGTTCAGATACTTAAATCACAAGGTGTAAATTATATCATTTGTCTTTCTCATAGCGGAAGCATGTTGAGAGATAAGAGCGAGGATGGCATTTTGGCTAAGGCTTGCCCCGATATTGACGTGATTATAAGCGGGCATGACCATGAGGCAATCTTTAAGCCGTGGAGTGTAGGCAATGTAGTTATTGGAGCTGCGGGTTCCGGCGGATCATTGCTTGGCGAGCTTGGTATTTCAGGTGGAAAGAGTTCCGGAAAGGGGAATTCTCACAACCTTTTATTTTACGAACTAAAAAGTGTTCCATCTGATATTGCATCTGATCCTGCCGCAAAAATTTTGCTGGACAGCGTGGAGCTTAAAGTAATTGGGAAATTTAACAGACAGTTTGGAATTTCGCCTTCCGGAGTAGTGTCAAAACAGATGCAACCTCTTGCCGGCCAACCTGATGCAAAAGGCAACTTCCCTCTGGGATATGCCGTTGCAAGGAGTTATTATTATGCAGCTGTTCGCGCCGGACAGGGGAAAGATTTGGACACAAACAGAATGTTTTCTGTTGTTCCCGCCGGAGTAATTAGAAAGGGTCTTGCTGCCGGTGATATAAAATATAGTGATGCTTTTGATATTCTTCCTCTTGGCTTGGATGCCGAGGGCAAACTTGGTTATCCTCTTGTAGAGTGCTGGGTTTCAGGCAAGGAGCTGAAAGAGCTTTGTGAAGTAAATGCATCCATTGCGGGTAAAATGCCCGATGCGTACATGACTTTTTACGGCCTTAAATACACTTATAATTCTGCAGCTCTTCCGTTCTTAAGAGTTAAAAAAGTTTACGTGCATGGCAGAGAAACAGATGATAAGACTTTATATCATGTTATAACGGGCTATTACACAGCTATGTGCATCAATATCATAAATGAGAATTCTCACGGATTGTTAAAGATTTATCCAAAGACTCAGCTTGGAAATCGCATAGCATCAATTGACGATATGCTTGTATTAGGTCCGTCAGAGCGTTCAAAACTTCCCGTAAGCGTAAATGAGTGGTATGCATTTGCGGAGTATTTGCGCCTGAGAGGTTCACAGCCAAATGCTGCGGTAACTGCCGGAACGGACGAAAGAAGCATGGGCGTCTGGGTAAAATATGTCGGTTGTACGGCAGCAGGCATTGCTGTCATTATCCTGATAATCATTGGTATTATCAAGGTTGTGAAAAAATCTTCCAAGAAAGTTAAAGAGGAAAATTAGGGATTAATTATATAGCTAATCTCTTTAAAGGCGAAAGTTTTTCTTTCGCCTTTTTTATTTTCCAGTACAAGGCAGGAATTCTCGTCAATGCCAACTATCTTAGCCTCAATGACTTTTCCTTTTTTATTCCCGACATGTTTCTCCTCCTCTCCTGTCATATCTATGTACTTGTGAAATTCTCCAATCCTGTACAGAGCTGATAAATAGCGTTCTGTGAGCTTGCTGAAATTTTTGCGGCTGACATGCTCCTTGCGGACTCTCTCATACTCTTTAAAAATTTCCTGCAGCAACAAAGGGAGCTCGTCGTGAGTATTAAAACAAATTGGCTCTTTGCCTGTCTTGCCAGATTCCAGAATGAGCGCCATTGAAGTTGGATTTGGGATATTTTCAGGGAACGCTCTCTGATTGACATTTAGGCCAATGCCGCAGATGCTTTGTGACAGTTTGTCACCCGTTATAGCATTCTCTATGAGCATTCCGCATATCTTTTTGTCTCCAACGTAGATATCGTTGGGCCATTTGATTTTTGCATTTATGCCTTTGGTTTTTAGGTAGTTAAGCAGACCTAACGTGCAAATTTGGGAAATTGCAAATTGCTCCTGCGCAGAGATAAAACCTGGTTTAAATATCGTGCTGAACATGATATTGTCTCCCGCTTTGCTGGTCCATTTATTCCCTCTCTGACCGCGTCCTGCAGTCTGAAAATCAGAGGCCCACGTAAATCTGTCGGGAGCTTTTTCGGCGCCTTCCAGGGCTCTGTTATTTGTTGAGTCCGTGGTCTCAAACCATTTTATTTCAACTTTTTGGGGCATAGTGTCTTTTGGCTGATTTTTTGCTGTATCTTTGCTACAAAGATAATAATTTACAAAGCAGTATGAGAAAAGAGCAGAAAGGAACAGACGGCAAAAAGGCCGTTAAAAAAGTTGTGAAAAAACAACCTGTGAAAAGAGTTCCAAAGGCAAAGATGTCGCCTGTGAAAGTTGTTGAGAATAAGGAGGGTATAAAAGCGGTAAGCGTTATTGCCAATGCAATGCTGGATAAAAAAGCAAAAAATGTTTGCTCCCTGGATTTGAGAAAAATCGGGACAAGCATTTGTGATTTTTTTGTCATTTGCAATGCGGATTCTACTACTCAAGTTAGGGCGATTGCAGATAATGTTGAGGATGAGATGATTATGAAATGCGATAAGAAGCCTGTCAGAGAACAGGGAAAGGAGAATTCTTTCTGGATTATCCTGGATTATGGAGATGTTGTAGTGCATATTTTCCAATCTCAGTATAGAGAGTTTTATCGCCTGGAGGAGTTGTGGAGCGATTGTAAGAAAACCACTTATGAGGATTAAATTTTAATATGGATAATAATCAGAAAAAAAATATGATGGGCGGGGGGGGCAATAAGGCTCCGCGTTTCAATACGTTTTGGATTTATATTCCGCTGCTAGCCTTTTTGGCCTATATGTATTTTTGGGGCTTCAAAGGCGGTGACCCTATTAAGACTGAGTGGTATAAGGTTAAGGAACAGATGATTCCGGCCGGAGATGTAGACAAGGTTACTTTCATTACAAATCAGAACAGGGCGGAGGTTACAATAAAAAAAGACAGCCTTAATAAATACAAAAATTATTTTGGCGGGAGGATTCCAAAGATGGTTCCTCAGTTCTATTTTATTGTCTCAAATAACTTTGACTCTGAGCAGCAGCTTAATGCGGCAAGAGAGTCACTACCACAGAATAAACGTTTTAGCATAAATACGGAGGAGAGAAACAATTATTGGGCAACAATTCTTAACTGGCTGTTGTTTCCTCTTTTGATTTTCTTCTTGTGGATTTTCTTATTCCGCAGAATGACAGGCGGTCCCGGTGGCATAGGTGGCGGCGGCGGTTCAGGCGGAGGAATTTTCTCCGTTGGCAAGAGCCAGGCAAAATTGTTTGACAAGGATAATACAACCCGCGTAACGTTCAAGGATGTAGCGGGTTTGGAGGAGGCAAAACAGGAGGTCATGGAGATTGTGGACTTCCTTAAGAACCCTAAAAAATATACGGCCCTGGGCGGAAAAATTCCAAAAGGAGCATTGCTAATAGGCCCTCCGGGAACAGGTAAAACGCTGTTGGCCAAAGCTGTAGCAGGAGAGGCCAATGTGCCGTTTTTCTCCATCAGCGGTTCCGATTTTGTGGAGATGTTTGTCGGCGTAGGCGCAAGTCGCGTAAGAGATTTGTTTAAGCAGGCAAAGGAAAAAGCGCCGTGCATTGTTTTCATAGATGAGATTGATGCAGTTGGACGCGCAAGGGGAAAGAATGTAGGATTCTCTTCTAATGATGAGAGAGAAAATACTCTTAACCAGCTGCTTACAGAGATGGACGGTTTTGGGACAAACAGCGGAGTAATTATTCTTGCTGCGACTAACCGCGCAGATATTTTGGATAAGGCTCTGATGCGTGCCGGAAGATTTGACCGTCAGATAAATGTTGACCTTCCGGAACTTAAGGACAGGGAGGAGATATTTAAAGTCCATCTAAAGGATTTGAAACTTGATCCTCAAATGGATACAGGTTTTTTGGCAAAGCAGACGCCGGGCTTTTCAGGTGCTGACATAGCAAATGTTTGCAATGAAGCGGCGCTTATTGCAGCCAGGTACAATAAGAAATTTGTTGAGCGTCAGGACTTTCTGGATGCGATAGATAGAATCGTGGGCGGACTGGAGAGAAAGAGCAAAATTATTCCTCCTAATGAGAAGAAGACTATTGCATTCCATGAGGCGGGGCATGCAACCGTAAGCTGGTTCTTGCCTAATGCAAATCCGCTGCTGAAGGTTACGATTATTCCAAGAGGCAAGGCCCTTGGTGCAGCGTGGTATTTGCCTGAGGAGAGGCAGATTACAACAAAGGAACAAATGATGGATGAGCTTGCGTCATTAATAGGCGGAAGAGTTGCGGAGGAGATTGTAAACCAAAAGGTTTCTTCAGGTGCTCTTAATGATTTGGAACGCCTTACTAAACAGGCGTATGCAATGGTTGCGTATTACGGTATGAGTGATGCGGTAGGGAATGTTTCTTACTATGATTCCCAGGACCAGGGTTATAACTTTAACAAGCCTTTCAGCGAGAAAACCGCGGAACTTATTGACGTTGAGGTTAAAAAGATTATCAACAAGGCTCATGAAATGGCTCGCAAAGTTTTGGAGGAGCACATGAAGGGATTTACAGAGCTTGCAAATTTGCTTCTGGAGAAAGAGGTTATTTTCACGGAGGATTTGGAGCGCATCTTTGGACCAAGAGTAAAAGAGCCGGGAGATGTTGCTGCAGCTGAGAAGAAAACAGAACCTGTCGCTGAGAAGAAGGCAGAACCTGTCGCTGAGCAAAAGACAGAAGCAGCCGCTGAGAAAAAGGCAGAACCTGTAGCTGAGCAAAAGACTGAGCCTGCGGAGAAGAAAAAAGATGATGGCGGAGATGCCGGATTATTTGGACAGAGTAATTAAATTTTAATAGAAATAATTATGAAAGAAGTTGTTGTAAGGTCAATAAGCGGAGTTGTTTTTGTGGCTGTGATAATTGCCTCTCTTCTTCTTTCACCGTTCACGTATCTTGCTGTTTTTGCAGTTGTTGTAGCACTTGTGATGAGCGAGTATCTTAGGCTCACGATAGGTGAAGGAAAGTTCTTTTTGAGAGTTGTTGCAATAGCGGCCGGAGTGTTGCTTTTTGCCCTCTCTTTCTTTGTACTTGGGCTTGGATGGAATCCTATTTGCCTGCTTGCAGTTGCGGCTTTAATTATTCTCCTTCCAATAATAAATTTGTACTCAAATAATTATAACGGCATAGGAAACGCCTTTGCCTCAATTGTGTATATAGCGCTTCCTTTTGCATTGCTGAATTTTGTGGCATTTCCGCGTTACTGGTCTGGAGTTTATAATGGTTGGACTACTGCTTCTATGTTTATAATACTTTGGTCTTCAGATGTTGGCGCTTATTGCTTTGGAACTCTTTTTGGCCAGGGGGAGCGCGGACATAAGCTGTTTCCTTCTATATCTCCCAAAAAATCTTGGGAGGGAATCATAGGGGGCGCTATAACAGCCGGCATCGCGGCTGCCGTTCTTGGATATGCGGGAGTGCTGAATTTTTCAATAATTGGAGATATTGTATTTACCCTTTTGATTTTTGTTGCAGGAGTCTACGGAGATTTGGTGGAGTCTCAATTAAAACGTAATTTTGGAGTCAAGGATTCAGGAGCAATTATGCCGGGACATGGAGGAATGCTGGATAGATTTGATAGTGCGCTTCTTGCCTTTCCGGCCGCCGTTATTTTTACGCTTCTTGTCTGGGGTTAGAATGCGCAATTGCCTGAATACCTAATATTAAATTCATTTACAGATAATTATGATTATTCATAAAGAGGGTTACGGAGTGTTGATAGTCACGTTTCTGGTATTGGCTGTCATAGTTGGTATTATTTGGCTCTCATTTGGAATTACCTTCATCACTTCTGCAATAGCAATTGTGTTTGCAGCATTTTTCTTTTTCATCTCTTATTTTTTCAGAGTTCCAAAAAGAGTTGCATTGATAGATGAGTCATCGGTGATTTCCGCGGCAGACGGCAAAGTGGTTATTATCAAAGAGGTAGAAGAAGATGAATTTTTACATTGCAGATGCAGGCAGGTCTCTGTCTTTATGGGCATTTGCAACGTTCACATAAATTATTACCCGGTTGGGGGAAAAGTTTTGTATTTCAAGCATCATTGGGGAAATTATCTAGTTGCCTGGCATCCAAAGTCTTCCGTTAAAAATGAGAGGACCAGCGTGGCAATAGAAACTGCCGGAGGAAAGAAAATTTTCCTGCGTCAGATTGCGGGATATGTTGCACGCAGAATAGTTTGCTATGCAAAAGAGAATGAGCATGCAAACCAGTGCGAGCAAATGGGTTTCATAAAATTTGGCAGCCGTCTGGATTTGTTTTTGCCTTTAGATGCAGAGATTAAAGTTAAGGTAGGAGATAGAGTTACAGCATGCCAGAGCGTAATTGCAAAGCTTTAATTTTCCTCCCGACAGTTTTTAAAATATTTTGATTATGAGCGTATTGATAGCACCATCTATGTTGAGCGCAGATTTTGGAAATCTGAATAAGGACATAGAACTTGTAAATAAATGCGGAGATATTTTCCATCTGGATATAATGGATGGAGTCTTTGTCCCTAATATATCTTATGGAACGCCTGTAATTAAAGCAATTACAAAGAGAGCCCAAAGACCCGTAGAGGCGCATCTTATGATTGTGGAGCCGCAAAAATTCTTCAAAGATTACAAGAACTTCGGCATCGGGAGCATCAGTGTCCATTATGAAGCTTGCGTCCATCTGAACAGAACAATCCAGCAAATCAAAGAGCTTGGAATGAAGGCGGGTGTTGCAATAAACCCAGGGACAAGCGTTTATCTTTTGGAGGATATCATCTGCGATTTGGATTACGTTCTGCTTATGTCAGTAAATCCGGGCTTTGGAGGACAGAGTTATATTCCGGAGTCAACGGAGAAAATTGCCCGTCTGAAAAAATTCTTAAAGGAGCACAATCCAAAATGTTTGATAGAGGTTGACGGCGGAGTTAATATGCAGAATGTCAATGAAATAAAAACTGCCGGCGCCGATATTCTCGTTGCCGGCAGTGCCGTATTTAATTCTAAAAATCCTGAACAAACCATTCAGGATTTGCGTGGATAAATCTACTTGATATTCTTAACCATCTCAACCAATAATTTGCGGAACTTCTCCAAAGAGGCCAAATCCAGTCTCTCACCCGGAGCATGAACGCCACGCAAAGTAGGTCCTATAGAAACCATATCCATATCAGGGAACTTAAGGCTGAACAATCCGCACTCAAGTCCGCAAGGAGTTACAACTACTTCAATATCAGTGTTAAATATTTTCTTGTAAGCTTTTTTGCAGATTTCCAGAATAGGGGAATTCAGTTTTGGAATCCATCCTGGATATTCAGATGTGCGGACAACTTTCGCACCCGCAAGAGCCCAGCAAGCTTCAACCTGCTGCGACATCCATTTCCTCTCGGAATCAACTGCGCTTCTCTGGCTGGTAGTTACTTTGATAGTGTTGCCTGGCATCATCTTAACAGATGCAAGGTTTGTAGATACTTCAACAAGCCCCTTTATAGTATCGCTCATTTTGTAAACTCCGTGAGGAGAAGAAACCATTGCATAAATAAGAGCTGCCATAACATTCTGGTCTATAGCCTTTTTAGTGCTTTCAGCAGGAGTCAGCTCCATCTGAACGCCTTTATCGGACAACTTATATTCATCTTTAATTTCAGCTGCAATTGTCTCAAAAATCTTTGTAATAGAGGCCTTTGCGTTCTTGTTGAATCCTATGATGGCATGTGCCTCTCGCGCAATTGCGTTGTCTTTGTTGCCGCCGTCAATCTCATAAAGCTCAATGTTGTGCTTATGTAAAATTCCAAACAGAATTCTTGCAAGCATCTGATTAGCATTGACTCTGTTCTTATTGATATCATCTCCGCTGTGTCCGCCCATGCTTCCAAAAACTCTAACCTGATACTTCAAGAAACCCTTTGTCTGAGGTTCCGGAGTATATTTTAAGGTCGCGACGGAATCTAGTCCTCCGGCGCATCCAATGCAAACATATCCTTCATCTTCTGAATCAAGATTCAAAAGAATCTTTCCCGTAACAAACTTAGGGTCAAGGGCTTTAGCGCCATCCAAACCGGTCTCTTCTGATGTGGTGAACAATGCCTCAACTTTTCCCGTCTTAAGTTCAGGGTCAATCAAGACAGCCAGCTGGCTTGCCATTCCAATTCCGCAGTCTGCGCCAAGAGTAGTATCGTGCGCAACCAGCCATCCATCTTCTTCCTTATAATTGATAGGGTCTTTGCTCCAGTCATGTTTTACGCCTGTGTTTTTCTCGCAGACCATATCACAGTGGCTTTGCATAATAAAGGTTGGAGCCTTCTCCATTCCTTTATCTGCAGGCTTGGTAATCAGGACGTTGCCCGCTTTGTCTTTTTTAGCCGGAAGGTTATGCTTCTTTGCAAAATCCAAAAGCCACTTTCCAATTTTCTCTTCATGACCGCTCTCTCTTGGAACGGTAGTTATCTCCTTGAAGATGTTTAAAATATCATTACTTGTCATAATCGTGAATTTATTTTCATTGTTTACTAACTTGTTTACTAGGTGTAAAGTTAATAAAAAACAAAGTTTGTTGGCAAGGCGGTTTGCAAGACCTTTGACTTATTTGCAAAAAAAAAGCAGCACTTTTTGTGCTGCAATTTTTAATTTCCTGCGGGTTTTAACTGCTTCTCCAAATCGGCAACGTAACGCCTTATGTTTCTGTCAGTCTCAATCAAATCGGAGACAGTATTGCAGGCGTGGATAACCGTTGCGTGGTCTTTGCCTCCTATTTGGCTCCCGATAGATGCTAAAGAGGTTTTGGTTAGATTTCTAACAAGATACATTGTGATTTGTCTTGCCTGAACAATCTCTCTTTTCCTTGTCTTTGAGATAATTGCATCCGGCGATATTTTAAAATAGTCGCATACTGTGTTGCGAATTTTGTCCAGGGAAATTTCCTGATTCTCAACATTAACAATTTGTTCAGTCACGCGTCTTGCCAAATCCAGCGTAATGTCCTCTTTATTAAGAGTAGAGTGGGCAAGAAGGGAGACTAGAGTTCCCTCAATTTCCCTTACGCTTCCGGCAACTTTTTCCGCCAAATAGCAAACAACATCTTCCGGAAGTACAATTCCCTCCATTTGGCTCTTTGCTACCAATATTCTTTTGCGGGTATCAAAATCCGGAGGCAAAAGCTCTGCGGATAAACCCCATTTAAATCTTGACAATAGTCTGGATTCCAGTCCCTGCATGTTGCCGGGAGCGCAGTCAGACGTTAAAACAAGCTGCTTGCCGGATTGCTGTAAATGATCAAAGATGTGGAAGAAAGCATTTTGCGTGCCCTCTTTCTTTGCAAATTCCTGTACGTCATCTATAATTAATACATCAATCGTCTGGTAGAAGTGAAGAAAATCCGTAAGATTGTTCTTAACGTTAACAGCGTCCATATATTGAGTCTGGAATCTGTTTGCACTAACATATAAAACAATTTTATCCGGGTATTTTTCTTTAACTCTCAACCCTATTGCCTGAGCTAGATGGGTTTTACCCAAGCCAGAGCCTCCGTAGATGAAAAGAGGATTAAACGGGCTATTGCCCGGAGCCGCCGCTACTTTCTCCCCTGCGTTTTTCCCAAGGCGGTTGCAAGAACCCTCAATAAAATTTTCAAAAGAATACTTGGGATTAAGCTGAGGATCTATATGAAGCTTCTGCAAACCTGGTATTATGAACGGATTAGGAATTACAGCCTCATCTTTGCTGTTTCTTTGCATAGGGAAAGGAATAGGTCTGTTCGTAGGCCATTTCTCGTTCTGGTGAGGGATTGTAACAAAAGAGCCGCTCACAACTTTTACGTTGTACATAAGCTTAACGGAGTCTCCAAGAACCTTCTTTAATGCCGCTGCCAAAATATCAATTAGACGGTCGCTCTCCAGCTGACGCATATGTTCATCTGAAAGGACTTCAATTGTCAAAGTGGAACCTATTAGGCTAAGTGCCCTGACAGGTTTAAACCATTTCTCATATACTGCGTCGGTCGTATTGTTTTTAATAAATTGTAAACACTCGTTCCAAACTTGTATGTGCCTTAAGTTCTCCATTTGATAAAATTGATCTTTTTGCTTTTGCTTGGAACAAAAGTGGTGAAAAAAAAGTAATAAAAAAATTTTAAAACTATTGTTTATTTGAGAAAAGTTTTAAGAGGCTATAAATCAGATTAAAAAAATAGTAAAAATCTTAACACGCTCTTAATCAATAGTTTATGCGTAAAATGCTTGTATTCTTAATGATATAACGGATTTTTTTTAAGCCACAATTTGTACTCTTTCTAAAAGACACTTACGCGTATGTATTTTTTTGGATTCTCTTTTATTTTTTTAACTAAATCATCCAGCTCTCTCATAAGACTGTCAACGGAATTATGCAGTTCATCGGTAGTCATTAACTTACCAAGAGTTGCATTTGGGTCCTGCATTTGTTTAAGCAATTTGTTTAATTGGTCAACGCTCTCCTTAAGCTGCAATTCTGAAAGTTGCCGGGAGGTCTTATTAATATTGCTTAGTGTCATTGATAAGTCTCCATTTGGATTGTTAAGCGAGTATGAGAGGTTGTTAACGTTGTTAATAGCGGATGCAAGGTCCGGAGTCATCCCGTTAAGAGATGCTGACAGCTGCTCCGCATTTGCCAGAGTTCCATTAAGTTTTGCAAAGGAACCCTGCAAGTTATATCTTGCGTTGGAATCCAAAATAGAATTAATGTTATCCAACGTCTTGTTAAGATTCCCCATAAGCGCATACACCTGATCTTTAAGAGGTCCCACTGATTTATACAACAAGGACATCATATCGGGAATATCGCGGCCCTTAAGAGTATCGCCATTTTTTGCATGAATTCCGGCAGTACCAAGTCCTATTCTAAGGGATTTTGCTCCAAGGATATCTGAACTGTAAATCTCAGCCCTTGAGTCAATTGGAATTGCATAATCATTTTTGATAGAGAGCTTTACAAGGAAGCTGTCTTTTTGCGGCACAAAGTTTATGCTCTCCACGGTTCCAACCTTTAAACCTCTTATATAGACTGGCCCGGTAGCGGAAAGCCCCTGGACATCTTCCAGAAATGTATAATACCTGAAGTTCTTCTTAAAAAGGTCATGTCCTCTTAAGAAGTTGATAGTGAAAAAGATAGCTGCTATCACAAGTAAGACAAAGAATCCCATCTTCTGGCTGCTGGTAAATTTCATAACTGCAAGTTTTTATACTATATAGCGCGTATGCAAATGTACTCTTTTTAGTTTAAAATCAGGCCATTTAGTTTGAAATATGCCCGTCGCTGACCTTTATTACAAAGGCGCCTTTGAAGGTTCTTTGCACATCTTTAAGGTGTTTTGTCGCCTCCTGTCTGGAATTCCACTTGCCGATGTAATATTTATAAAGGTTGCCAATATGCAGATAATCAGCATCTTTACGCCCTTTTAAATCAGGCGAGCTGCTTCCCAGCTGTTTGTTGACAGAGAGTATCTGAATACAATAAAAGCTCCCTTTAGCAGAATTGTTTTCATTCCGGCTTGTTGTAATTGCAGATGCGCCGTTCCTTTTTGCAGAACTGCTAGTTTTTTCTGTATCAGAAGGATATAGCAGCGTACTATTGTTTTGCCTTACGCTGTCATCTTTCTTTGCCGTCTCATCCTTCTTTGTTGTCTCATCTTTCTTTACAGCTTCATCTTTCTCTACCGCTTCATCTTCAGTTGTAACTTCCTTATTCTTTGATGGATTAACCTCTTCCTTTCTATTTGATGCTGTTTTTGTCTCCTCTTTTTGTGAATTGTTATCTCCGTAAATAGCATCTCCGCCTGCAAACGCGTCAGGAGGAAGATTTTCCAGCTTGCCTCCTTCATATAGCGTCTTGTATTTTGAAAATGCTCTTAAAATGTCTGCCGCAATTTTTCTCTGTCCATCTTCTGAAACAAGAATTTCCAAATCATTGTTATTTGAGATGAATCCGATTTCTGTAAGAATTGCCGGCATTGCGGCTTTCCAAAGTACATATAGAGCACCCGGCTTTACTCCGCGATTGATAAGCACCGGACCGTTTTTATACTCCTCCTGTATGCACTGCGCCAGCTTTACACTCTGCTCCAAATGAGAGTTTTGCAGGAGCGAGAAGATGATATATGACTCGGGGGAATTTGGGTTAAACCCTGCATACTTTGTACTGTAATCATTTTCCATCGTGATGACGGAGTTCTCTCTTTTTATCAGGTCAAAATTCCCGCTCACATGATTTCCCATCACATAAGTCTCTGTCCCTCTTCCGCTTGTGCCAACTTCTGAATTAACGTGAATGGAAATAAAGAGGTCAGCTTTATTGCGGTTTGCAATTGCAGGTCTCTCTCCAAGGGGAATGAAATAATCAGAATTTCTTGTAAATATCACATTGATAGATGGGTACGCAACATTCATCATTGCCCCAAGTTTTAAGGCTACGGCAAGAGTTATGTTTTTTTCTTTATACTTTTTGTCCTTGCTCATAGAGCCTGTATCGCCACCGCCGTGCCCGGCATCTATCACAACTGTCTTTATTTTAGGTGTTTGAAGCATTTGCCCAAAAGAAGTCCCGGGCATAAGCGCAAAAAATAATATCAGAGCTCCGCAGAGAATTCTTTTTAGGGGCAGCATATTATCAACTTTTTTTCTATTGTTTGCTGATGGCATATTAGTTGTAAAAATATGTTAAATTTGCGCACTTGTCGGGTTATGTCCCGACAGATACAAAAGTACTAAAAATTAAGCCGTGGTGCAAAGAGTAGCATATTGATGTCTTTTAAGAAATCACCCTACATAGCAACTTGTTTTGTGCTGGCATGCTGTTTTTTATGCATGCGCAGCTCAGCTATGCTCCAAAACCACAAAGGGAAGAGGGGCAAAGTCAAAACAGAACAGGCTGCATCATCAAGCACCATCTCCTCAAAAATACTTGACACCACCAGGCGCACTGCAAGATTAAGAGATACAACGCTCCAATTTGGAAAAGATTCTGTCGGGAATAAAATAGACTCATTAGGACGCGATTCTCTAAGAGATTCCGCACAGATAAGCACGCTTAAAGAGCCTGTGTTCTCTACAGCCAAAGATTCTATAGTTGAGGATTTTACAGAGGGCAAGAGAATGATTTACTATTATGGAGATGTGACTGTAAAGTATGAAGATATTTCCATAAGTTCCGCTTATATGGCCTATAATGTGCAGACTAAGACCGTGTTTGCCAAGGGATTGCCGGATAGTACCGGAATAGTGAAAGGCCTGCCGGTGATGAAAGAGGGGAACAGCTCTTATGAAATGGAGAGTGTTTACTACAATTTCAAGAGCAAGAAGGCAAAGATTAGAAATATGGTTACGCAGGAGGGAGAGGGATATGTGCATGGAGATTTTATAAAGAAGATGCCCGATAATTCCATCAATATTTCTAAGGGCAGATACACTACCTGCGACGCGGACCCTCCGCATTTTTATTTGCAAATGACTGCAGCAAAGGTGATTAACAGCGGCGTTGTAAAAAAGACCGTGTTCGGACCCGCGTATGTTGTGATAGAGGACGTCCCAACTCCGTTTGCTTTGCCATTTGGTTTTGTTCCTAGAATCAGCAAGAGAAGCGGCGGCATTTTAATTCCTACTTATGGAGAGGAGAATGCCAGAGGTTTCTATCTGAGAGGTTTAGGTTACTACTTTGTATTTGGAGAGCACATGGATTTGGCCGCGACTTGTGATATTTACACAAGAGGCTCATGGGCGGTTAATGCAAATATGAGATATAGCAAAAGGTACAGATATACCGGAACTTTCAGCGGCGTGTATTCTGTTGATAAGACGGGAGATAAAGGCTCTCCGGATTATTTCAAGACTACAAACTTCTCAATGAACTGGGCGCATGCAATGGACTCAAAAGCAAAGCCTGGAACTACATTCAGGGCTTCTGTAAATTTCTCCAGTCCGTCAAACAGCAGATATAATTCAACCACTATACAGAAGGCGCTGACCAACCAGATATCATCATCAATATCTTATACAAAGGCTTGGGCTGGAACACCGTTCTCTTTGTCCATCAACGCATTGCATAGCCAGAACTCCAGGGACAGCTCTTATGCCGTCACTCTTCCAAACCTTACTTTTACAGTGGCCAGAATATATCCTTTCAGAAGAAAAGTGCAGGTTGGGAAGCAAAAATTTTATGAGACTATTTCCTTCAACTACTCAGCTAATTTTGATAATAAAATGAACTTTAAGAGTTCAGATGTTAGCAAGCCGAATTTCTTTAACAAAATGAAAAACGGACTTCAGCATAACATCTCAATAGGACTCCCTACGTTTACTTTATTTAAATATATTCAGGGGTCTCCGGGTATTTCTTACGGAATGAACTGGTTTTTCTCTGATGCTAAAGAGTATTTTGACCAGGAGAAGCAACAGGTTGTAACAGAGTATTCTAACCCGTTCAGCACCTTTGGAGTTACCCAAACTTATGCATTTAGCCTTGGACTTTCCACAAGACTTTACGGATTGTTCCAATTTGGGAAGAATCATAAACTGCAGGCTATCAGGCACATGATAACTCCCACAATAAGTTTTAACTATCAGCCGGAGATGGGTACTGCCTCAAATGGATATAAGACACTTAATTACGTTGACAAGAGCGGTACTCAGCATGCAGTTTTATACAACAGATACTCCGGACAGATTTACTCTCCTCCCGGAACAGGCAAGAGCGCTGGAATGACATTCTCATTTGGAAACAACATAGAGGCAAAAATAAAATCAAAGGCAGATACTTCAGGTACAGGCACAAAGAAGGTTAAGCTTATAGACCAGCTGAATATAAGCGGTTCATATAATTTTCTTGCGGACTCTTTAAGGCTCTCAAACATAAGCGTTTCCGCTACTACTACAATCTTCGGCAAGATGGCTTTGTCCGGAAATATGTCATTTGACCCTTATGCCATAAACAGCCAGGGCGTCAGGATAAATAAGCTGAACATTGTGCAGGAAGGAGGCTTTAGACTGGCTCGCCTTGTTAATGCAAGTTTCTCAACTTCATATAGTTTCACAGGAGAGGGAAAGAGCAAGCTGGGGGCGGATTATCATCCCAACAGCGGAATTGCGGGCTCTGTTTCCACATCCGGAGATGGTGCTTATCAAAGAATTTATTACCACCCTGTTACGGGAGAATATATTCCAGGAGGTTGGGTGTATTATTATGATCCTTCTATGCCTTGGGCGGTAAACGTCAGCTACAGTTACTCTTACAGCAAATCTTACCAATATGCAAATGACCAGCTGCTGACCAAGAACAATCATACGATGACTTTGGGAATCAGCTCTCAGCTAAAACTTTATAAGGATTTGAGCGTGAGCCTTAATACGGGCTTTGACCTTACCAAAATGAAAATGACAACTACCCAGCTGTCAGGGTCATTCAGTCTGCACTGTTTCCAAATTTCAATATCCTGGATTCCTAATGGAAAATGGGAGAGCTGGAGCTTTAGGATTTCTGCAAATGCTTCTGCGCTTGCTGATTTGCTTCAGTACAAGAAGAATGCTTCCTACTGGGATAAATAACTTTCCCGTTAATTATATCTGCGCAGCTGCGTATTTCTATATGGCCGCAGGCTTTCCAAGCATGTATACTCATAGGGGGCTTTGTATATCAGTACATTACGGAAGATCTCAATTTTAAATCAGCAATGTTTTGTAACTGTCTGATTTTCAATATTGCCCCAGACTACCCCAGATCAGACAGTTACGCTTGTACCCAAGGTCGTAAGCTCGTGACCGTATGTCCCCGAGGCCGCAGGCCCGCGACCATAGGGAGCGTGCCTTTCCGCGGCGGTAGCCGCGTTAAACCACTTTGCAATGCGCTGCTTTGTAGCGCATTGCTCTGCATGTGACGCAAAGCGGCACATGCAAACTTGGAGGAATGCTTCACAGTCCGCAATGCGGACTTTGCTTGATAGAAGCAGAAAAAGAAATTTTGCAATGAGAAAAAAAGTTGTATATTTGTGTTGCGCAAGGGAATCACGCTTGTGCGTTCATTTGTTTAATCAGAAATTTCTATAGTAATAAACTTTGGGATGCGAGTTGCATCCACATATTAAAATCTTAATGTACGATATTATTGAATTGAAAGCCAAGAGCTTGGATGAGCTGCTGGCTATTGCCGACAAGCTGAATGTAGCTAAGGCAAAATCTCTTTCTCAGGAGGACCTCATTTATAAAATTTTAGATGAGCAAGCTCTTCAGGCTGCCGATAAGCCAATTGAGAGACCAAAGAGAAAACCGCGCGAGAGAATAACCAAGAGCAAATCAGTTATAACTGTTCAGCCGCAAGGTGCTATTACACAGAGAGAACCTGTTAGCGCTGCGACCGGAGGCCGTCCTGTTCAGAATGCCAGAAATGAGCAGTCTCAGAATGTCAAAGGTCAAAATGCAAAGGGCCAGGGTGTGCAAAAGAGGGGCGGACGTAAAGGGGTTCAGCAGCAGCCTGCTCAATCTGCTCAGCAGTCTGCAGTTCAACCTGCACAAGGTCCTGCAACTCAACCTGCACAGCAGCGTTCTGCAGCACAACCTGCACAGCAGCGTTCTGCAGCACAACCTGCACAGCAGCGCCCTGCAGCTCAACCTGCACAGCAGCGCCCTGCAGATCAACCTGCACAGCAGCGTTCTGCGGCTCAGCCGGCACAACAGCCTGCCCGTCAGAGAGTTGAGCAGCCTCAGGATTTGTTCGCCAGCGAGGATGCTTTTATAAATGAGCAGACTTCTCAGGAACAGATTTATGAAGAGCCACAGCAGAATCAGAGTGCTAATCAGAATCAGGCTGCCGGTCAGAATATTGGAAACAATCCTGTAGTTAGTCAGAATGTTGGAAATAATTCCGCAGCCAATCAGACTGTCGGGAATAATAATATGAATGCAGGTCAGAACAGACAGCATCAGCAGAATCACTTGCATAGCCGCCAGCAAAATGGCGCTTCTCAGAACGGCAACGGGCAGCAGAATGTCGGCGGACAGCAGAACGGCAACGGACAGCAGAATGTCGGCGGACAGCAGAACGGCAACGCTCAGCAAAATGGAAATGTTCCGCAGAATGGCAATGCTCAGCAGCAGGCAATCTCAAAGATTGAGTTTGAGGGAGTTGTGAAGGCCAACGGAGTTTTGGAAATTATGCCGGACGGGTATGGATTCCTGCGCTCTCCTGATTACAACTATTTGAATTCTCCTGATGATATTTATGTTTCACAGTCCCAAATTAAATTGTTCGGACTTAAGACCGGTGACACTGTATTTGGAGAAATTAAACCTCCAAGAGAGGGAGATAAATATTTTCCTTTGGTTAAGATTGACCAAATTAACGGCAGAGACCCCGCGTTCATAAGAGACAGAGTTCCATTTGATTTCTTAACTCCGCTGTTTCCAAATGAAAAGTTTGAGATTATAAAGAATGGACATAACAATCTGTCTTGCAGAGTTGTAGATATGTTTACCCCTATAGGAAAAGGACAGAGAGGTTTGATAGTTGCACAGCCAAAAACTGGTAAGACAGTGCTGCTTAAGGAGATAGCAAATGCTATTGCCGATAATCATCCGGAAGTTTACCTGATAGTTTTGCTTATAGACGAACGTCCGGAGGAGGTTACCGATATGGCCAGAAGCGTTAAGGCTGAGGTTGTTGCGTCAACATTTGATGAACCTGCGGAGAGACACGTAAAGGTTGCAAACATTGTGCTTGAAAAGTCCAAGAGACTTGTTGAGTGCGGCCATGATGTTGTCATTTTGCTGGATTCAATTACGCGTTTGGCGCGTGCTTATAATACCGTGCAACCTGCTAGCGGCAAGGTACTTAGCGGCGGCGTAGATGCAAATGCTTTGCACAAGCCAAAGAGATTTTTCGGAGCGGCGCGTAACGTTGAGAACGGAGGCTCTCTTACTATTATCGCGACAGCTTTGATTGATACCGGCTCTAAGATGGATGAGGTTATCTTTGAGGAATTCAAGGGAACCGGCAACATGGAACTTCAGCTGGACCGCAAGCTTTCCAACAAGAGAGTATTCCCTGCAGTTGACGTCACATTGAGTTCAACCCGTCGTGATGATTTGTTGCTAGACCCTGAGACTCTGCGTCGTACATGGATTCTGCGCAACCACTTGTCAGATATGACCAGCGTTGAGGCAATGGAATTTATGAAGAGCCGCCTGGAGCGTACTAACAGCAACGAGGAGTTCCTAATCTCAATGAATGGCGATGAATTGAAGTAAAAATCATTGATAACAAGGCAAAAAAAATAACAGGCAGAGATGCCTGTTATTTTTTTTGTCCGCGATCATACGGAGCATGCAGCTCCGCGCATACTATTTTACAGCAATCAAATCAACTTCCACTAATGCACCCTTTGGCAGCGCGGCAACCTCAAATGCTACGCGTGCAGGGTAAGGTTGTGCAAAGAATTTTGCATAAACTTCATTTAATGATGCAAAGTTAGACATGTCAGATAGATACACGGTAACCTTTACTGCGTCTGAAAGCTTGTAATTTTCAGATTCCAAAACATTTTTAAGGTTAGTAAGGGACTGTGCAAGTTGCTCTTTGAAGCCGCCCTTTACAAAATTTCCTGTTGCAGGGTCAATTGGAAGCTGACCGCTTGCATACAATGTGTTATCCGCTATAATTGCCTGGCTGTAAGTTCCTACAGCTGCCGGCGCTTTTGGTGATGCTACTACTTTTTTCATAATATATCGTTTATAAAATCCAACATAAAAATCCTATTATAAGCCCGGCCGCGGCATTCACGGCTTTGGCCTTTACCCACGCAGACTTGCTCCCTGCAAGCAGCGGCAAACTTACATGTCCCTCTTGTACTAATGAGTTGACCAGCAGGATGTAAAAGGGGAGCGTACCGTTAGCAAACAGCAGCACAAAAATCATGTGCGGCCCGCTCTCCGGAATGATTCCAACCAGCACCGCCATCAAAATCACAAGCGGCATATAGTTGCTTACCAGCGCGTTCAAATCTACCTTCATCATCAGCAACCCGCAGATTACCAGCGCTCCAAAGCTCCACAGGAAAACGGGAGGCAGATGTTTTTTTATCAGATGATGCCAGATGTGTTCTTGTATGAAATGCTCTTTTGCAGTGGCAGTCAGGAAGATAGTGATGACGCTCACTGCGGCGAAGAAGTAATCCAGCCATTTTTCATTAAATAAATTTAGGACAAATTTATGTCCCGACAGATTTTCTCCGCCTGCAGAAGCTGCTGCATTTGAGGAGGCTGAAACATCGGCCTCTGTAAAAACTCCGGAAAATATTGCGGCAATAAAAATTGCAATTCCCGCAAGAAGCAGCAATCTCTCCTTGCTGGGATGCATCATAACTTTGTAAGAATCAGCTTTGAATATTGACGGAACGCTTGAGTCCTCGCCCTTGTGAATTTCATATTCTTCATCGCAGACTTTATTGTGCGGCTTCTTAAATAGCACATAATCAACAAGAAATCCTATTCCAATTCCGCATGCAAGAAGGAGTGCAAAAAGCAGCGGAGCTTTTCCTGGAACTGTCGCGAGTATTACAAATGCCTCATCACCAGCTGATGCCGCCATCATTGCCGTAAGAGCGCCAAGGCTCAAAAGGTTGTGGGTAAAAAGGGATACTGCCGCAAAACCTCCGACGCATCCCGGGATTACGCCAAGAAAAGAGCCAAGCAAAATTTGCTTTGGCTTGGAATCCTTTAGTTTTGAGAACCATTTGCCGCGGCTCTCAATGTTCAGATACTCAATCAGCAGCATCATTATGATTACAAGACCCGTAATCATAATTGCGTTGCGCAGCGCCTCAAGTATTATGTTAATGTACGTGCTCAATTTGCTCTTTGTAAAGCTCCATCAATTTTTCAGCTGCAAGGAATGAATCTACTTTTCCTGCAAGTACCTTATCTTCATATTTTTGCAGCGCCGCCGCAATAGCGGGATTGTCATAGAATTTATTGCGCAGCTCTTCATTTATGCTCTCGTACATCCAGTATTTTGCCTGTTCTCTGCGACGGTATTCATAGTATCCGTTTTTCTTAACAAGTTTAAAATACTCCTCTATTTTTTTCAAAATTTCAGGCAGCCCTTTTTTGGTAACGGCGGAAGATGTTACGGCAGTTGGAACCCATCCTGAATCAGTAGGAGGAAATAGATGCAATGCGCTGGCATAAAGAGCTTTTGCTCCTTCTGCCTTATCCGTATTGCTTCCGTCCGCTTTGGTAATTGCTATTAAATCGCTCATCTCCATAATGCCTCTTTTTATCCCCTGCAAATCATCACCGGCGCCTGAAAGCATCAGAAGCAAAAAGAAATCGCTCATTGAGTGAACAGCTGTTTCGCTTTGGCCTACGCCAACGGTCTCAATGAAAACTACATCATATCCGGCCGCCTCACAAAGTACAATTGTCTCCCTGGTTTTGCGTGAAACTCCGCCGAGTGAACCTCCTGTAGGTGTGGGCCTTATAAAAGCATTAGGGTCATTGGCCAAAGTCTCCATTCTAGTTTTGTCTCCAAGAATGCTCCCCTTGCTTCTCTCGCTGGTAGGGTCAATTGCAAGTACGGCAAGCTTATGACCGCGGGATGTTATATAGCTCCCGAAAGCCTCTATAAATGTGCTCTTTCCGGCACCGGGCACTCCCGTAATTCCAATCCTCATTGTCTTTACTTTGCTCTTGCGAACATGTTCCTGGCAACCTATGATTAATTGTTTTGCAATATCCCTGTCCTCCGCTAATGAGCTCTCCACTAATGTGATAGCACGGCCAAGTACAGAAGTGTCACCTGCAAAAATACCCTTAAGATAATCCTCCGCGGTCATCTCTTTCTGCTTTTTCTTAAAGAAATTTTTAACATAGGGGTTAACTGAAGGAAGCGGTTTAACACCCTCATTTTCAAATAATGCGGTGTTAGGCTCTTCACTCTTTTTAGGTGGCCAGTTATCTGTTGTTCTGCTCATATTTTTAAATATTACTACTTAACGGAACCGCTCATAAACAAATTAACCAGCGGTCTCTCCGGTGAATTTGTAACCAAAGTTATTGTAAACACTTCATCAGAATTCCTCTTTAGCGGAGTTGCAATTGCCGTGATTGTAACTTTCTTACCTGCACGCACATAGGATGGGCAGTCAACTTTTATAGATGCTCCGTTTGTCTCAACTTTATATATTCGCAGCGGTTTTAACCCGGAATTCTTAGCGGTAAATACAGCCTTAATTTTTTGAAAAACTCTTGCTGTTCCAAAATTGTACGTACTGGAATCGGCAAAAAGTTCAGGCCCGTTTTCTATCTGCTCCCTGCTTAGAGAGGAATAGGGGGTTAGAATCATGCATTCTGCCAAAAACTTTGGACGTACAACTTTTCCGTTGCAAACAATATCTGCGGTATATCTTGTTGTCCCCCAATGTATTGCTGCTTTTGTATTAATTTGGTATGTAATCTTTCCAACGTCCCCGGGTCCAAGTACGGATGGGGAAACTTTAATTGTCAGACCTTTAGAAGGGTTGACAAATTTTACTGTAACTTTTGCGTTGCTTAGATTAACAATATTCTCTCCAAGAATTTTGTAGAGTCCCTGCTCTATTTGCCCCGCATCCTGCGCATAAACTTTCATTCCAAGCGGGCCGAATTTTGCCGGGAATGACTCAGCGAGGGGGCGGTCTTTTTCATACACAACTCCTGTAATTCTCAGCATTATAGGCTTTTGAGAGGCTGTGGTATAGACAGACAGCGTTTTATCAAAAGGGTACGGTCCCTGGTCATTCAAAAAAGTAACCTTTATTATACCCTTTTCCCCAGGCTTGATTGGCGCTTTGCTCCATGATGGAACGGTGCAGCCGCATGAGGCCAGAACGTTGCTTATTGCAACCGGAGAGGAACTTACATTTGTAAAAACAAACTGGCATTTTTGCGCCCCTGAGTCAATGGATATTTTACCAAAGTTATGAACTACTTCATTAAATCTAAGTGCAATGGTGTGGCCTGTCTGAGCTGCCGCGCACAGCGGCTGCGACATAATTGCTGCCACTGCAAATATGCTTATAATGAATAATTTAACTGTCGCGACAGATACTTTTTTGCTCTTTTTTAACATTTTGTGAATAACTTTCATAGCGTACCTTACAAATATAATTATAAACTCCTATTTATTTGATTAAATTTGCTATGCTTTTGCAAAAAAGGCTCCAATCCAAAGAAGGATATATTAATTAATCTAACATATTATGAAGTTATTTAAGAAATTGCTCACAGCTGCGCTTGCAATTGCGGTGCTGCTTACAACTGCTGGCGGCAATGTTTTTGCACAGAAAAAAGTTGCAAAGAAAGTTGCTGTAAAAGACTATGAGGTTGTTAAAAATGACCCCACTCACACCAGAATCTACACTTTGCCTAATGGCCTAAAAGTGTATATGTCAGTCACTAAGAAGGAACCAAGAATTCAAACTTATATTGCCGTAAGAACGGGAAGCAAGAATGACCCTCATGAGACTACGGGTCTTTCACACTACCTGGAGCATATAATGTTTAAAGGTACAACTCATTATGGAACAATAAATTATGCCAAAGAGAAACCTATGCTGGATCAGATTGAGAAGGAGTTTGAATACTATAGAACTCTTAAGGATCCTGCTGCGCGCAAGGCTGAATATCACAAGATTGACAGCATATCTTTTGAAGCATCAAAACTTTTTGTTGCCAATGAGTATGACAAATTGATGGGAACGCTTGGCTCTAAAAATTCCAATGCATTCACCTCTTATGATATGACAGTATATCAGGAGGATATCCCTTCCAACCAGGTTGAGGCATGGGCTAAAATACAGAGCGACAGATTTGAAAACATGGTTATCCGCGGATTCCATACGGAGCTTGAAGCTGTTTATGAGGAGGATAATCTTGGACTTTCAAATGACCAGGAGAGAGCATTTGATACTTTGATGTTTGCAACTTTCAGAAAGCACCCTTACGGATTGCAGACTACTATCGGAACTCAGGAGAACCTTAAAAACCCTTCAATTACAAATATTTGGAAGCATTTTCATAATTTCTATGTTCCAAACAATGTTGCAATTTGCATGGCGGGAGATTTTGACCCTGACCAGGCAATAGCCACTATCAGAAAATATTTTGGCAACTGGAAGAGGAATGATAATCTTAAGCTTCTTAAGTTTGAAGATGAGGAACCAATTGCAAAACACATAGAGAAAACAGTTTACGGACAAGAGTCTCCGATGATTTATATCGGCTGGAGATTCCCTTCCGCATACAGAGACGGACGTGCAATATCCAACATTGAAGATACCCTTTACATGGTAAGCAATATTTTGAGCAATCACGGAAATGCCGGATTGATTGATATGAATGTTAACAGGCAGCAAAAAGTTCTTAGCGGTTTTGCAGGCAAAGAGGGGTTGACAGATTACAGTCTGTTCTTATTGGGCGGAGAACCTAAAGAGGGACAGAGCCTTGCAGAGGTTAAGGATATCCTTTTTGAGCAGATGGAAAAAGTTAAGAAAGGAGATTTTGATGAGTCTATGCTAACTGCAATTGTAAATAATTACAAGCGTTTCCAGATGCAGAGTTTGGATAATTATCAGTACAGGGCACAAATGATGTTCAGCAGTTTCATTGACAGAACTCCTTGGAATTTTACCATCAATGAGGGGGAGAGATTGAGCAAAATTAAGAAGGCTGACGTTGTAAAATTTGTCAATAAATATTTTGGAGACAATTATGTTCAGGTAAATAAAGTTGTTGGAGTAGAGAAGGGAATTCAAAAGATAGAGAAACCTGAGATTACTGCAATTAATACAAACAGAGACACTTCCAGCCAGTTCCTTAGAGACATGGAGAAGATGATTAAAGCTGCAAAACCAATTGAACCGGTTTATGTAGATTTTAACAAGGAGATGTCAATAGGCAAGAATGCTACCGGTCAGGATATTTATTATAAGCATAATGATGATAATACATTATTCTCTCTGACGTATTATTTCCAGAACGGCAGCAATGATAATAACAAGCTTGATTATGCTCTTAATTATTTTGATAATCTTGGTACGGATAAACTTTCTTCTGACCAGATTAAATCAAAACTTTATACGCTCGCATGTTCTGCATCAGCACGTTGCAATGAGCATACAACTTCTGTTACAATAAACGGATTAAGCGAGAATATGAAGCAGGCATCAGATATTTATGAGGATTTGCTTGCCAATGTAAAGCCTGATGAAGGGTTGCTTGCCAAGATGAAAGAGAATTGGAAGAAGCAGCTGCTTAATGCAAAGAGCGATAAGGATGCAAATGCCGACGCTTTGGAGACTTATACTATTTACGGTGCTGTGAATCCTCAGACTTGCAGCTTAAAACCTGCTGAAATAGATAAGCTTACAGCAGAGGAACTTGTTAACGTTGTTAAAGATTTGTTTAAGCATCAATACTCAGTTATATACTATGGACCTCTTGCAAAAGACAAAGCTGTCGCTGAGCTAAATGCAATGCATAAAGGTTCTGAGAATCTTGCAGTTTATGCTCCTTCCAGAAGTTTTGCAGTGCTTGATTCTAAGCAGCCTACAATCTTTATTGCTCCCTATAAAGCAACTCAGATTAACCTGTACGGTATCTGCAATTACGGAGAGAAATTTAATCCTAAGGATTGGGCTCTTATAAGGTTGTTTGATACTTATTTTGGCTCCGGAATGAGCTCTATAGTTTTCCAGGATTTAAGAGAGGCCAAAGGTCTTGCATATCACGCAGACGCACGCCATATCTTCCCTTATTTCAATGATAGGGAACCTCTTTACTATGAGGCTTTGATTTACACTCAGAATGATAAGATGATTGATGCAATGAATGCTTATGCTTTGATATTTAAAAACATGCCTGTTTCTCAGAAGTCATTTGACGTTGCAAAATCAAATTCTCTGCAGAATCTTGCAACTACCAGATATACGGGCGAAAATGTTATATGGTATTACTTGAGCATGAAGAGGCGTGGCTTTGATTATGATGCCAACAAAGATATTTATAACAACCTTAAAACCCTTAATTTGCAGTCAATTATAGATTATCAGAAAAGTAATATAAGTGGCCGCAACTTTAATATAGGAATTATCGGCAACACAGAAGAACTTGATTTTACGCCGATTGAAGAGAGAGCATACGGCAAAATTGTCAGACTGACAACGCAAGATATATTCGGATATTAATAGTACGGCGGGCATTTTGGCGGGAAAAACTGCCAAAATGGAAGTAGCGTAACAATTTGGGAAATGGGAACGATGTTTGTATATTTGCAAACTAGTTCCCGTCCCTTTTTAAGAGACAATATATTTAACAATTAAATTATAACTAATTATGGCTTACAAAATTTCAACTGATTGCGCAGCTTGCGGAACATGTAAAGATGAGTGCCCAGTAGGAGCTATTTCTGCCGGCGATATTTACAAGATTGATCCTAATCTATGCACAGAGTGCGGTACTTGCGCTCAGGCATGCCCTATGGGAGCAATTTCCAAGGAATAATTCAAGTAAGAATTATAGCAAATAGGCTGGCGAGCGGGCTTTAATGTTCGCGCCAGCCTTTTTTAATCTGTAAAGCCAATAATTGTTATCACGACAGCTAATCTGTCGGGAGCTAAAAAAGTAAAAATTAAATAATAGTATAATGGGTTCATTTGTAAATGGTTTGAAGAAGCTCTTCGGGTCAAAGGAAGAGAGAGATATGAAGGCGCTTACGCCAATCTTGAACAAGGTGCTGGAGGAGTACAAGAGAGTTGATGCTTTGTCTGATGATGATTTAAGAGCTGAGACTCAAAGAATTAAAAAGGTGATTCTGGATAGGATTGCGCCGGATGAGAAGAAAAAGAGAGAGCTTAGAAATCAGCTGGAGGATGTGAATATTTCTGCTGACGATAAGGAGAAGTATGCAACTGAAGTTGACAAGCTTGCAAAGCAGATAGATGAGGAGATAGAAGCAGTTCTGAATGAGGTGCTTCCGGTTGCGTTTGCAATTATGAAGTCTACCGCGCGCAGGTTTAAGGAGAATGAAACCATTAAAGTTAAGGCAACTGATTTTGACCGTGAATTGAGTACTCATGCAGATTTTGTCTCCATAGATGGAGATTATGCAATTTGGAAAAATCACTGGATGGCGGGTGGAAATGAGATTACCTGGGACATGGTACACTATGATGTTCAGCTGATTGGAGGTATCGTGCTGCATCAGGGAAAAATTTCCGAGATGGCAACAGGTGAAGGAAAAACACTGGTTGCGACGCTTCCGGTATTCCTTAATGCGCTGGCCGGCAAGGGAGTGCACATGGTAACCGTAAATGACTACCTGGCAAAACGTGACTCCGAGTGGATGGGCCCTCTTTATGAATTCCACGGATTATCAGTAGATTGCATAGACAAGCATGAGCCAAATTCCGAGGCACGCAAACAAGCATATAGGGCTGACGTTACGTTTGGTACAAATAATGAGTTTGGTTTTGATTACCTGAGAGATAACATGGCAATCAATACGGAAGACCTTGTACAGCGCAAACATCACTACGCAATTGTGGATGAGGTGGACTCAGTCTTGATTGATGATGCAAGAACTCCGTTGATTATTTCCGGTCCCGTTCCAAAAGGAGAAGACCAGCAGTTTGCTGAATACAAGCCATATATAGAGAAGATTTATAATGTTCAGAGAGGCGAGGTTACCAAATATTTGCAGGAGGCAAAGAGGCTGATTGCTGATGGAAACAAAGATAATGCGGGCGGAATGGCGCTGTTAAGAGCGCATAAGGCGCTGCCTCGTTACAACCCTTTGATTAAATATTTGAGCGAGCCGGGCATTAAACAGATAATGCAGCAGACGGAAAATTTCTATATGCAGGATAACAACAAGCAAATGCATATAGTTACTGATCCTCTGTATATAGTTATAGATGAGAAAGATAAGACAGTAGAGCTTACAGATAAGGGAAATGATTACATAGCTGGTTTGGTTAGCGATCCTAAGTTCTTTATCCTGCCCGATATGGGAACTGTTATTTCAGAGATAGAGAAGAGCAATCTTTCTGCGGAAGAGAAGCAGAACAAGAAGGATGAGCTGCTTGCGGATTACGCTGTTAAATCTGAGCGCGTACATACTGTAACTCAATTGCTTAAAGCTTACACTTTGTTTGAGAAAGATGTTGAGTACATCAACGTTGATAACAAAATTAAGATTGTAGATGAGCAGACGGGACGTATTCTGGAAGGTAGACGTTATTCAGATGGTCTTCACCAAGCTCTTGAGGCTAAGGAGAATGTAAAGGTTGAGGCTGCAACTCAAACTTTTGCAACAATCACTTTGCAGAACTATTTTAGAATGTATCACAAGCTTGCAGGTATGACCGGTACCGCATCTACTGAGGCGGGCGAGTTCTGGTCTATTTACAAACTGGATGTTGTTACCATTCCTACAAATAAGCCTGTTATTAGAGTAGATTCCAATGACTTGATTTACAGGACAAAGAAGGAAAAATTCAATGCTGTTATTGAGAGAATTGTTGAGCTGAGAAAACAGGGGCGTCCTGCATTGGTGGGCACAACATCTGTCGAGATATCAGAATTGCTTAGCAGAATGCTTAAGCTGCGCGGAATTCAGCACAGCGTTTTGAATGCAAAGCAGCATGCACGTGAGGCTGAGATTGTTGCGCATGCAGGTGAAGCGGGGACAGTGACTATAGCAACCAATATGGCGGGCCGTGGTACAGATATTAAGCTGGGACCTGGCGTAAGAGAGGCCGGCGGTCTTGCAATCATAGGAACTGAGCGTCACGATAGCCGCCGAGTAGACAGGCAGTTGCGCGGACGTGCAGGAAGACAGGGAGACCCGGGTTCTTCTGAATTCTTTGTCTCTTTGGAAGATGATTTGATGAGACTGTTTGGCGCAGAGAGGATTTCAAAGATTGTAGATGGCCTTGGAATGCAGGAGGGAGAAGTGCTGCAGCACTCAATGTTGTCTTCTTCTATTGAGCGCGCGCAGAGAAAAGTTGAGGAGAATAACTTTGGTATTCGTAAGAGACTGCTTGAGTATGATGATGTTATGAACTCTCAGAGAGAGGTTATTTATACCAGAAGAAAGAATGCGCTTTACGGAGAGAGAATAGAAATTGATGTCAAGAACATGATTGCAGATTATGCAGATGTTCTTGCGGGCAAGAGAGATTCAATGGGTTATGAGGATTTCAAAATTGAGATGATGAGGGATGTCTCCATGGTTCCTGACTTTGATGAGCAATATTATCAGAACGCATCAAGAGAGGAGCTGGGAGATAAAATAGCCGCTGCAATTACAGAAATTATTCAACGCCGCGGTGAGGTTATTTCTGCTCAGGCTCAGCCAATTGTGGAGCAAGTTTATAAAACGCAATCTGCTACATATCAGAATATTGCAGTGCCAATTTCAGATGGCCAGAAGATGCTTCAGCTGATAGTTAATCTTAAGAAGGCTAATGAAAACAGCAAGGAGATTGAAATTGCTTTGGAGAAGTGCGTCACCCTTATAATGATTGATGAACATTGGAAGGAGCATTTGAGAGAGATGGATGAATTGAAGCAGTCAGTTCAGAACGCCACCTATGAGCAGAAGGATCCTCTTTTGATTTACAAATTTGAGAGCTACAATTTGTTCCAGAGCGTAATAGAGAAAATAAGCAGAGATGTAATTGCATTTTTGGTACGCGCGCAAATCCCTTTGCGTCAGAACTCTGACCTTAACGTTAGAGAAGAGGCGGCAAGAAAGAGAACTGATTTGAGCCAGATGAAAATGAGTCATGATGATGTCTCTGCAAACACCAGCGAGCCAAAGAGCAATGCTCCAATTCATGTGGAGAAGAAGATTGGAAGGAATGATCCATGTCCTTGCGGCAGCGGCAAGAAGTACAAGAACTGCCACGGGAAAGGGCTTGTATAAGGTAAGGTCGCGATGGATTATGTGGGCGATCCAGTTAGGTATTTGAAATTTTAATAGATTATTTTATATGAATTTTGATTTTGATATACTTGTAATCGGCTCAGGACCGGGAGGTTATGTGGCCGCAGTAAAAGCCGCGCAGTACGGCTTTAAAACAGCTGTTGTGGAGCGCGCGGAGATTGGGGGCATTTGTCTTAATTGGGGTTGTATTCCTACTAAGGCGTTGTTGAAGTCTGCTGAGGCTTATGAGATTTTGAAGCATCCGGAGGCGTACGGGCTTGTTGCTGCGTCAGAACCTGCTGCGTCCGCCTCGCTTAAAGTCGCTAGCGCTCCATGCGCTCGGCCGGGCGAGCAGGGTTCTGACGCAAATCATCCTGCGTCCGCAAGCGGATACCGCTTTGATGTTCAGAAGATTGTTGAGCGTGAACGCGGAGTTTCGGACAAGATGCGCCGCGGGGTGGAGTTCTTGTTCAAGAAGTACAATGTTTCTGTTATTGCAGGTACTGCAAAATTCAAAGATGCTAATACAGTAACCGTGAGTGATAATGCTGCGTCAACAGAGCCAGCTGAAAGCACTGTTACGGCAAAGTATGTAATTGTTGCAACCGGCGCCCGTCCAAAAGCGCTGCCGTTTGCACCATTTGACGGCGAAAAAATCATCTCTTACAAAGAAGCGCTCGTACCAAAAACGCTGCCAAAATCTCTGGCCGTAATTGGTTCCGGAGCTATCGGGAGCGAGCTTGCAAACTTCTATCTGTCAATGGGTACGCAAGTTTATCTGATTGAGTTCCTAGATAAGATTGTGCCGTTGGAGGATGATGATATTTCCGGTCAGCTGAGCAGAAGTTTCCGCAAGAACGGAATGAAAGTTATGACCTCTGCCAAAGTTACGGGCGTTAAATTCAACAAGTCGCAAGATGAGAGCGGAGCAGAGAGAGACAACTGTGAATTAACTGTCGAGACCAAAAAAGGTATAGAAACTATAAATGTTGAGAGAGTTTTGTGCGCGGTTGGTGTTGCGCCAAATACTGATAATCTGGGACTTGAAGGGCTTGGAGTGAAGATGGAGAGAGGCAAGATTGCGGTGAATGAGTTTTACTGCGCGTGTGATGCTAACGGAAAATGTGTTGGGCAAAATGACGGCGGTGTCTTTGCGATAGGGGATGTGATTGCCACTCCTGCACTTGCGCATGTGGCTTCTGCTGAGGCGCTTGCATGTGTTGCGCATATCGCCGAGCTTGAAGGCAAACCTGGTGCAAAGTTCCATCCGATTGATTATAAGCATATTCCGGGTGCAACATATACCTCTCCTCAAATTGCTTCTGCCGGACTTACAGAGCAGAAAGCAAAGGAACTTGGAATTGAATATAAGGTTGGAAAATTTATGTTTACCGCATCCGGAAAGGCAACTGCCGCCGGCAAGACTGACGGTTTTGTGAAACTTATTTCTGATGCTAAAACGGATAAACTTATTGGTGTTCACCTGATTGGAGCTGATGTAACGGAGATTATCGGAGGCATGGTGCTTGCAATGAATCTTGGCGCAACTGCTGAGCAGGTGGCTAATACGGTGTTCCCGCATCCGACTATGAGCGAGGGAATTAAAGATGCTGCGGAGGCGATTGAATCTTAGCGGAATTTTAAATAACGGAGTAATCCGGTGAGCTTTAAATAATTACAAAATGGCAAAATTAACTGGCGGCACATCTGTTCCTGCGGTAAATGATGTTAGCAGGATTGCGGAAGAGACAACTTTCAAAGGCAATTTGATTACTCATTCTGATATCAGAATTGACGGCACTCTTGAGGGCGATATTGTTACGCTTGGTAAGCTTGTCGTTGGTGAGAAGGGGAAGATTACCGGCAAGATAATTTGCAGAAATGCAGATATTTACGGCAAAGCTACCGGAGATATCACCGCCTCACATTCTGCCAGTTTCAAGAGCAAGGCTGTTTACAAAGGCAACCTCAAGACCATCCATGTCGGCATAGAAATCGGCGCCAGCTTCAGCGGCAATTGCTCAATATTAACCAGAGAAGAGGCCGGGAAGATTTTTGAAGGATACTTTTAATCACGATAGATTTACGATAACAAGGTAAAAAAATAGCGGGCGTTTTTCGCCCGTTATTTTTTTTGCCCGCGACCGTAGGGAGCGTGCATCTTCGCGCGACAGCGCGTCAAACCACGAGGCGGTGCGGTGCTTTGTGCCGCACCGCTCTGCAGCCAGCACAGCTGGCTGTTGAATACCTTTCCTTTTAAAACTGTGACACAATACAATACATGAGAAATATCATTATATTTGTACATAAAATATAGCGAAAGCTATTGTTGGAGATTTAGAAAACGACCAATTTTTTATGCCCTCTCCTGCAGTAGTCTCTCCGCGCAAATTGCGCGGACTAGATCTATTGAGGGCAAAGCGCTTGGTCGTGCTTCTAAATCAATAAGTTTAGTCCGCGCTTTATTTTTTGTGTGGTAACCAAAATTAAACTAATATATTATGATTAAAAAAATTGCATTAAGTGTGATTGCTGTATGTGCAGTCACAGCTTTCATTTCTTGTAGTAAAGGCGGAGGAAACAGTATTTCTCCAACTCCTACAGAAGAGAAGTCTGTACCTTATACAATATCGCTTAATCTGTTAGGCGATTTCAATGTAACGCATACGCCATTTTCAAAGGCTAGCGGAAGTGATGTCTATGGCATCAATATTTTTAGTAACAACAACACTAGTAAAACTTATACCTCTGTGGTTGGTTACGGCTTGTTTGACGATAAGGACAAGATGACTGTAACACTGCTTAGTCCATATCTGTATAAGTTTGCTTGTGACCTAATTATTGATGGTAAAAACAAGTTAAAAGTTTCAAATGTTGGAGCTTATGGCGAACCCTTTGGGACTACAAGCAGTCCATTAATTCTTGAGAATAAATTTGTTCTTGGTCTAACTAATCTAGGTGCTCTTGGCGGAGCTAAAATGCTCCTAAAAGGTGCGGATACTTCAATTGCATATGCTGAAGGTGTGGATCGTTATTATGGTGAATTATCTGATTTCTCACCCTCTGCAAGTGCTACTGCTACAATTAATTTAAAGCGTTGTGTTTTTGGGGCAAAGTTTATAGTGACGGGAATGAAAGGCGGCACATTAAAAATGTCTTTGGGGAAATTTTGGTCTAAAGAGATAACTGCAGATGCAACAACCGATACGCTTATTTTTGCTTGTCCTTCAGTTGCTGAGAATTGGTCAGAAGATATAGCAGTTGCGGTAAAATATAACAGAGCGGAAACATCAACAAGTTATTGGAATGAGTTGAATACATCGCAGACTGTAAATTTTAAACGAAATGTTTTGACAACGTTAACTCTTAATGTTGCAGATTTGACTCCAAATGGTTACAAATTTGGAATTACCGAAGAACCTATGGGTTCTAATAATGACATTAATATAGATATTAATAGCGGTGGCACTATTGAGATAAATGTAAATCCTTCTAAACCGTAATACATTAAAAATAAGAATATTATGAAAATATTTAAATATATATTTTATTTATCAGTTATCTCTTTGGTTTCAGCAAATTTTTTTGGTTGCAGCAAATCAAATGTAGGATTAAATAGTAGTAATAACGAATCAAAAGCTGTTGTAGTGTCGTTGTCATTTAATGGAGATATTAACTCAGAGGATTCTCCTTTAACAAAAGCAACCACTGATGATCTTTATGGGGTTCAAATACAAGAGGTTGGGCAGGATAGTGTGACGCAAGGATTATTTGATAATGTTGAAGATATGAAGGTTGTGCTTTATACTAACAAAAAGTATAATATTACATGCACGATGATTAAAAATGGAAAGAAGGTTATGCCTGTTTGTCCGACATCTTATTATTTCCAAAACTATAAGTATTATAAAGCGCCAACAACTGATGGGTTCGCTCAGCCTTTCCTAAGGCTGGATTTGCATGAAGAAGGTCTTTATACTAAAGTTGAATATCTTGAATATTGTTTTACACAGATAAACAATGCTTTTTCCAAAGTGGGACCTTTTCAAAGATTCACTTACTTGGATTCTGCGTATGTTTATGATTCTCACTGTTCTATTTTACCTTTTGCCAATGCTACACATCCTTCCGTAATGAATCATGACACTCAAAATGACTACTTAGGGCTTGCTTGTCCACTTGATGATAAGTATCCAGAAGTAGATAGATTTTATGGCAAACTAACTAATTACACCCCAACCACTTATGCGCCTATTACACTGAAGCGTACTGGGTTTGGTTTAAAATATAAAGTTACAGGAGTAACTGATGGCTCTGTTTCCGTAGTCATAAAAAATAGTTATAAAACTTTCATTTCAAAAAGCGATATTACGGCTGATTACACTAGTGAAGATAAAATATTTTCATTCTACAATATTTTAGGAGCATGGCAATATGCTGATACTTACACAGAAACAGTGAATTTGGCTGTAGTTTGGACAAGAGGAACTGGCTTTGTGCAAGATCTCGGAAATGTTGATGTAGTTGTCAAGCGAAATGCAATGAATACAATCAATATCTCCTTAACATCCAGTAGTTCTAGTGCTGGCTTGGGAATCACAAAAGACGTTACTCCAATGGGTGGAACAACTGTAACGGTTCCTGTTGGTTAACTATGAATTCTTAATAGATATGTATCTATGAAAAATTATAACCTTGATGAATTAAAGGAAGAGTTTGTAAGAACTTACTTCCCTGATTATCCGGCAAATGCTACATTCTCACCTGATAACAGTGAGATTCTTGACAAGTCTATTAATGCGGCAACAGCAAGGAATCCAACTTATTATGCTGGATTAGACTTTAAAAGTAAAACAGAAATCAAGAAATTTTGGAAACAGGAACTAATGGAGGTTGCTAATAAATATAAAACATCAAAGCAATCTGTCGAGACATATATTGAAGATATTAAGTCTGTTAAAAATGCTGTAAATAAATATTTTGCAAACAAAGGTTGGCTGAATAATACTTTAAGTAAAGGAATGAGAATTTCCCATGCTCAAAAAAGTCTTTCTGTTTTCCTAAAATATTTATGGTGCATGAATAACAGAATGCCCGATCCGCCGTTTTGTCCTGTAGATTCTATGGTCCTTTACGAGTGCAAAGTTGATGGTTTGCGTTGGACAAGAATAGATTCTTCTGCTGACTTTAGACGCATTCTTGAAGGCGTGGCACGTACTGCAAAAGATTCTGGTTTTCCATCAATTGCTCAATGGGAACTGTGTCTATTCAATGATCTTAAGCGTGAAGAATAATAATGCGCTGAAAAAGTTAATCATAAAATAATTTAGACCAATTATGAATAAATTTTTTCTAGATATAAGGAAAATCGGTGTCTTTTTAATCATTTGTATATCAGTGTGCTTAGTGTCTTGTTCAAAATCTGAAAGTCCGAGCATAACTTTAAACAGCACTTCGGTTTCCATGGACGCAACAAACTCGTCAATGGCCATTTCCTTTACTACAAATGTTGATTGGACGGCTACGTCTACCGCAACCTGGCTTAGCGTCTCTCCATCGTCAGGTACCAGGGGCAGTGCTTCAATAAAAATTACTGCTGAGGCAAATCCGGATTACAAGACAAGAAGTGCAACTATAACAGTTACAGCAGGTTCCACTTCTCAAACAATTAGCGTAACTCAGGCTGAACGCAACGGATATATAGTGTCAGGAAATAGCTTTTCAATAGGCAAGGAAGGAGGCAACATCACCATTCCAATTCAGGCCAACATAGATTACAAATGCTCCGTTTCTGATGATGCGAAATCATGGCTAAGCGTAGTTAAAACTAAGTCACTATCTAATTATGAGATTGTGATTAGCGCAACCAAGAATTCGTCGTATGATTCCCGCAAAGGAACGGTTACAATTTCCTACGGGAGTGAAAGTACTGCGATTACGATTACTCAGAGTCAGACGGATGAATTGATCATTGACACAAAGGAATATGCAATTGGGAGCAGCGGAGGAGAGTTAAAAATTCCGATAAAAACAAATATTAGCTATACGTGTACGGCCTTGGAGTCGGCTGCCGACTGGATCAAAGTTAAGACATTGCAAACCAAAGGTTTAGAGGATTATTATTTGGTCCTAACGATAGATGCCAATAAAAATTATGACGGCAGGGTTGGTCAAATTAAGGTAACTGGAGCTGGAAAGGAAAGTTATATTACGGTGTCACAGAGCCAATTGGATGAGTTGATAATAACTACGACAGAATTTAGCGTAGGCAGTGATGGTGGAGTAGTTTCCATACCTATTCAAACTAATGCCTCATATTCAACATCTTTTTTAGGTAATGCTTCAGACTGGTTATCTTTCAATACCTCAGGTACTAAAGGACTTTCCCAATCTTATGTTTCAGTTAAAGTGAAAGGAAATACCGGGTATGACGGTCGAGTTGGTCAGATTAAAATAGCCGGTTCGGGCAAGGAAAGTATTGTTACAATTACTCAAAGCCAATTGGATGCCATAATAGTAGCACAGACGTCCTATACGGTTGATAAAGAAGGGGGAAGTATAGAGATTCCTATTAGTTCAAACATTACATGGGATTGCTCCGTAGTTGGAGAAGCCACAAGTTGGATTAACGCGTCCGTTAAGCAAAACACCAAGGGCTTGTCATCAAAGAGCTTGGTGCTGACTATCGCAAAAAATGAGAGCGGAAATGACAGGATTGGGCAAATACACATATATGGTTCAAATAAAGAAACATATATTACCATCAATCAGGTAAATGATGCGGAAACGCTAACTTTTACTGTCAACGGTGTTTCTTTTGAGATGATTAGAGTAGATGGAGGAACGTTTAGTATGGGAGCTACTAGTGAGCAAAGTAGCGATGCTTATAGCGATGAAAAGCCTGTTCATCAAGTCACTTTATCAACTTATTACATCGGGAAATTTGAGGTGACACAAAAACTTTGGAATGCAATTATGGGTTCTAACCCTAGTAATTTTATAGGTGATAAACTTCCCGCAGAAGGTATAACATGGGAAAATGGCCAGTTATTTGTCGCAAAGTTAAGCCAATTAACTGGGCGAAAATTTTCACTTCCAACAGAGGCACAATGGGAATATGCTGCTCGCGGTGGAAGTAAGAGCAAAGGGTATAAATACTGTGGCGGGAATACGTTAAACGATGTTGGTTGGTATTCGGATAATAGCAATGGTAGAACACATGAGGTTGGTACTAAATTATCTAATGAACTTGGTTTATACGATATGAGTGGAAATGTACAAGAGTGGTGTACAGATTGGTATGGCAGTTATAGTGATGCTCCGCAAACCAATCCCATTGGCCCTTCATCTGGTGCATATCATTTTCACCGAGGCGGTGGTTGGGCTAATTTATCTAGTTTATGTAGAGTCTCATATCGCTTCATAGGGTATGCAGATGATAATTTAACTGATAATGGAGTGAGATTGGTCCTTACGCCTTAACGAGAAATGTGCGTATTAAGATAATTAATAACTATGAAATGATATTGATTTAATATTTGGTTTATATCTGATTGATAGTTGTTAACCAAAATGTAAAAGCGAGTAGGTCTGATTAGCCTACTCGTTTTTTTGTTTGTCTAAATTTTTAGGATGTTGCCGTAATGTTTTAGTAGATATCTTAATAACAGTATTGTGTGTGAATTGCAAATTCTTTTTTGGATGCGTCTGGAGCCGCTTTTAAAACCTGCGTTAGAGGTGCATGAATTTGGGTTTTTGTTAATATGCTAATTTCCATTGTATTACAGCGTTGAACAATTTGCATTTTGATTTTTTAAACAGTGACAGCGTTTTGATTGCTAGGAGGTTAACTAAAACCCAAATATACGCTCTGTAGAGGCACTCCATTTAAAGTGCTTCTGGGGCAGGTTGCGGGGTAAGTTGTGGCATGTTGAGGCAGCTAGGGAAAAGGAATTGAGTTAAGCATGCTTTGCATGCAGAGCGGTGCGGCACAAAGCACCGCACCGCCTCGTGGTTTGACGCGCTGTCGCGCGAAGATGCACGCGCCTCCGGCGCGGCTACGCGGCTGCAGGCGGATGGGGCAGTGTGCTGATTGCCAGCAGAGTAGTGCGTTGTGCCTGATGTTGTGGCGAGTGCAGAGGCCTGCGGCCGCTCCGCTTGTGATCCTTCTGCCTTGTGAATCTTCCAAACAAAAAAATAACGGGCGAAAAACGCCCGTTATTTTTTTTACCTTTTTTGAATCTTCCTAGAACCTTTTTTTAATCAGGTAGTTGTTGCGGCCGGAGGAGTTGCGGCTAACCAACTCGGCTACGAAGCCGGTTAGGAAAAGCTGGATGCCGACGATGGCAGCAACGAGGGCGATGTAGAACAGCGGCTGGTCCGTTACGGCTCTGAATTTGAGACCGTTGCTCTGGGCAATCAGTTTGGCGATAATCAACCAAAGGGTGATGACCGCGCCGGCCAGGAACATCAAAGTACCAAGGACTCCAAACAAATGCATCGGCTTCTTTCCAAATTTCTGCAAGAACCACAAGCTCAGCAAATCCAGGTAACCATTTACAAATCTGTTCAATCCAAACTTGCTCTTTCCGTATTTGCGCTTGTTATGATGAACAACCTTCTCACCTATATTTGAAAAACCGGCATTCTTTGCCAGATACGGAATGTAGCGGTGCATTTCTCCATACACTTCTATATTCTTAACTACCTCATTCTTATAGGCTTTCAGGCCGCAGTTCATATCATGCAAATGAATACCTGTCACCCAGCGGGCCGTTGCATTATAAATCTTAGAAGGAATATTCTTTGTGAACTTGTTATCGTATCTCTTTTTCTTCCAGCCGCTTACAAGATCATAACCATCTTCCTTAACCATCTTGTACAGCTCCGGAAGCTCGCGCGGGTCATCCTGCAGGTCTGCATCCATCGTGATGACAACATCTCCAACTGCCTGAGCAAAACCGCTATACAGCGCCGCGGACTTTCCGTAATTTCTGCGGAAACAAATTCCGTGAATATTTCCATACTCCTTGGCCAGCCGCTCAATCTCCTCCCATGAACCGTCATTGCTGCCGTCATTAACCATCACAACTTCATAAGAAAGACCAGTGTCTTTCAAGGAGTTATGAATGCCGGCAATCAGTTCCGCCAAAGAGGGTTTCTCATTAAACAGAGAGATAACTATTGAAATATCCATAACTATTTGGGCATGTATTTATCGTTGGGGTCCTCAGGTTTATCACCGCCCGGCATGAATCTGCTCTCATCATTTTTATTCTCAGCGGGCTCGGCAGGCTTATCGGCAGGCTCTTCCGGTTTTGCATCTCCGGTCTTGTCTGGCGTAACATCCTCCGGCTTAGTGGTTTCTGAGTCTGCAACGTCATTATTGAAACTGTCGGGATTAAAATTATTAGCATCAAAATTATTGGGATTGAACCCCTCAACCGGCAGCTGCTTAACTGAACTTGCTATGATTGCAGAAACTATCAGGCCAAAAATTGTGCACCAGATTAACATTCCAAATGTCAAAATCATTGGAAGATTATTCATCACAGCGTTAATTGCATTCTCCTGCTCCTCATTCATTGAGCTGCCCTGCTGCGCCATGGCATCCTGTACTTTCTGCATTGTATCTGACTCAGTATTAGGAAATAACACCGTAACGCTCAAATACATGAAGCATGCAATCACAACTGCAGAAAGCAAAGAAACTAAAAATCCGTAGCTGAATGCCTGATTGTAAGTAGTTTCTCCATAGATACTTGCGCGCCTCAAAGAATATCTTTTCATAAAATACAGCAGCACCCAAATGGTAGCCACAATCTTGACTATCCAAATGATAACACCTAAAAATCCGCCGCTAACGCCCAGCGAGTTGATTACGGAACATACTATTGTTATAAGTGCAAGCAACAATCCGTCCAAGGAGGCGCTGCTTAATTTACCTGTCTCCTTAACAGGAGCTCCCATGTTGTTGTTAAAATCTTCCATATCGTTAAAATGTCTATTTTTCTTTTAGCTCCCGACAGTTTCTGACTCTTTTGTTAAGAATCTTTGGCAATGAGCCTTGCGGCCGGGTACCTCATTTGGCACAAAGATATAAAATTTGTAGATTTGTGCCCCTTTAAAAGGAGCGGACCGGTGCCGATGTAAGGCAGCGGACGCAAAACAATTTAAATAAAAATTTATGAGCAGTATTAAAATTACATTTCCCGACGGGAGTGTAAAAGACTTTGAAAAAGGCGTAACGGGTTACCAAATTGCACAAGGCATCAGTCCCCGTCTAGCCGCAGAGGTGTTGTCTGTCTCTGTCGACGGTCAGGTTATGGACCTGCGTCAACCAATTGAAAATGATGCAGCTATCAAGCTTAACAAATGGGAAGACGATGAAGGCAAGCTGGCTTTCTGGCACTCTTCATCTCACCTTTTGGCAGAAGCATTGGAAGCAATCTATCCCGGAGTAAAATTTGGAATAGGACCCGCAATTGAGAACGGATTCTATTATGATATTGATCTCGGCGACAGAGTTATTGTTGAGGCGGATTTGAAGAAGGTAGAGGATAAGATGCTTGAGCTTGCACGCACAGGCGAAGAGTTTGTACGCAAGGATGTTACAAAGGAAGAAGCATTGGATTATTTCACAAAAAAGAATGACCAGTACAAACTTGAGCTTATTAAAGATTTGAAAGACGGAACAATTTCTTTCTATACAAATGGAAAATTCACGGACTTGTGCCGCGGACCTCATATCATGAATACGTCTGTAATTAAGGCAATTAAGCTGACCTCAATTGCAGGAGCATATTGGAGGGGAGATGAGAAGAGACAGATGCTTACCAGAATTTACGGTATCACTTTCCCTAAGAAATCCATGCTGGACGATTATCTGAAAGTGCTTGAAGAGGCTAAGAAAAGAGACCACAGAAAACTGGGCAAAGACCTTGAGCTATTTGCATTTAGCGCAAAGGTTGGACCGGGTCTTCCATTGTGGCTGCCAAGAGGCGCCGAGCTTAGAATGCGCCTGGAAAATTTCTTGAGAAAAGTGCAGACTAATTACGGCTATCTGCCTGTAATTACACCTCATATCGGACAGAAGGAACTTTACGTAACCAGCGGACACTGGGCAAAATACGGCAAAGATTCATTCCGCCCAATTACAACTCCGCAGCCGGGAGAAGAGTTCTTGCTTAAGCCAATGAACTGCCCTCACCACTGTGAAATCTATAAGACAAAACCTCGTTCTTACAGGGATCTTCCTTTAAGATATGCAGAGTTCGGAACAGTTTATAGATATGAGCAAAGCGGTGAATTGCACGGACTTACAAGAGTGCGCGGTTTCACACAGGATGATGCCCATTTGTTTGTAAGGCCGGACCAGCTGCATGATGAGTTCTGCAAGGTTATAGACATTGTGCTTTACATCTTTAAGACTCTTAAGTTTGACCAGTATACCGCTCAAATTTCTTTGAGAGATAAAACTGACCACTCTAAGTATATAGGTTCAGATGAAAATTGGGAGAGAGCAGAGAAGGCCATCATAGATTCAGCAGCGGAGAAAGGTTTGAAGACCAAGGTTGTATACGGAGAGGCTGCATTTTACGGACCTAAGCTGGACTTTATGGTAAAGGATGCAATCGGCCGTCAGTGGCAGCTTGGAACAATCCAGGTAGATTACAACTTGCCTGAGAGATTTGGCTTGGAGTACACCGGAGCTGATGACAAGAAGTACCGCCCGATTATGATTCACCGTGCGCCGTTTGGCTCTATGGAGCGCTTTGTGGCTGTCCTTCTGGAACATACGGCCGGCAATCTGCCTTTATGGCTGACTCCTGACCAGTGCGTAGTGCTTCCTGTAGGGGAGAAATTCAACGATTATGCAAAAAAAGTTTGCAATTCTCTGAAAAATTCCGAAATTCGCGCCGCGCTTGATGACCGCAATGAGACTATAGGTAAGCGTATTAGAGAGAATGAGATAAAGAAAATGCCTTATTTGCTGATAGTAGGTGAGAAGGAAATGGGTGCGGAGACTGTTTCAGTAAGGCAGCAGGGCAGCAAAGACCTTGGAGTTATGAAGGTTACAGAGTTTGCAAAATTCATTCAGGACAAGGTAAAGGAGGAGATGGGTGAGCCTGCAAAACCAGAAAATGTTTAATTTAATTATAGGAGGACAAATTTATCGCACCATTTAAACCCAAGCCGCACTTTGGGGGTTTTCATAAACCTCAAGGGGCCAATCATTTTTACAAACCGGCAGGAACCGGGCCAGCCAATAACAACAACGGCAATAAAGCCGGTGGAAACAATAACGGCAGGCCTTTTGGCGACAGAAGATTCAACCCACGCTTCCAGAGGAAGGAGGAGCAGGGGCCAAGATGTAATGAACAGATTAGAGTTCCGGAAGTCAGAGTAGTTGGGGATAATGTGCCAGAGCAGAAGGTTTATCCTATTGCTGAGGCACTTAAGATGGCACATGACCTTGAGCTTGACTTGGTGGAAATAGCAGAGAGTGCTGTTCCGCCCGTTTGCAAAATCATAGACTACCAGAAGTACGTCTATCAGCAGAAGAAGAAAGCCAAGGAGATGAAGGCCAATGCTTCCAAGCAGGAAATCAAGGAGTTGCGCTTTGGACCGCAAACTGATGAGCATGATTTTCAGTTTAAGCTTAACCACGCAAAAGAGTTCCTTAAGGATGGCGATAAAGTTAAAGCCTTTGTATATTTTAAAGGACGTTCAATAGTGTTCTCAGAGCAGGGAGAAAAACTTCTGCTGCGCTTTGCCCTTGAACTAGAGGAGTTTGGCAAGGCGGAGAAGATGCCTCTGCTGGAGGGCAAGAGAATGAGTATGATTATAGCACCAATTAAAAAAAAGTAAAAATATGCCAAAATTAAAGACCAATTCCGGTTCCAAAAAGCGTTTTGTGCTTACCGGATCGGGTAAAGTAAAAAGACAGCATGCTTTTCACAGTCACATTCTTACAAAGAAGACTACAAAGCAAAAAAGAAATCTGTGCTACTCAGGCGTAGTTGCCAAGCCAGATGAGAAGAGAGTAAAGAAGCTGATACTTTCTTAATTAACAATTATTTATTAACAGAGCGTTCAGCAGATAAAGCCTCTAAGGAGAGAGCGCTGACGTTCATAAAATTTTTTTATTATGCCAAGAAGTTCTAATTCGGTAGCATCACATGCACGCCGTAAAAAAATTTTAAAACAGACCAAAGGCAATTTCCACGCAAGAGCTAACGTCTACACCGTAGCAAAGAATACTCTTGAGAAGGGAATGACTTATGCCTACAACGACAGGAAGGATAAGAAAAAGAGCTACAGAGTTCTTTGGATCCAAAGAATCAATGCTGCTGCCCGCGCTTACGGAATGACTTATTCTCAGTTTATCGGCAAGCTTGCTAAAAGCAATGTCGGTCTAAACCGCAAAGTCCTAGCTGACCTTGCAATGAATAATCCTAAGGCGTTCGAGACAGTTATCAAATCTCTTAAATAGTTATCTCCTAAAGAGTTACTAAGGTGGACTTTTTTAGGAACAAATGGTTTAAGTTTGCCCTTTGGGGAGGCTTGTACCTTTTGTGGGTTATATGGCTTGGAAATTATTGGTGGCTTTTAGGCCTGCTGATAATCTTTGACATATACATCACAAAGAAGGTGCACTGGGCCTTTTGGAAGCGCAAAAAGAAGAATGTATCTGGCTCAGCGACAGGTAGTTCTGTGACGGGCGGCAATGCGCCGGCAGGCAGAACAACTACTGCTGATGCAGTGCTGGACTGGGTGGATGCTATAATCTTTGCGGTAATTGCCGCAATGGTTATAAAAATCTTCTGGTTTGAAGCCTATACAATTCCTTCATCCTCAATGGAAAAAACACTTTTCACCGGGGACTATCTGTTTGTTTCTAAAGTTGCCTACGGACCAAAAGTTCCGGAGACACCAATCTCTGTTCCGCTGGTACACAACACAATGCCGCTTTCAGGCAAAGAGTCATATTCTACCATTATAGAGAATAAGTACCGCAGGCTCAAGGGGTTTGGCCATGTTAAAAGAGATGATATTGTTGTCTTTGCTTTTCCCGACGGTGATACTGTTTTGAAGAAAGACCCGCAAGCTGATTACTATCAGATTGTTAGGCTGAACAACAATGACCGCGAGTTTGTAAAAACTTCCTACGGACCAATCATTGTCCGCCCAAGAGACAAGAAAGACAATTACGTTAAAAGATGTGTGGCTGTTGCAGGAGATGTGCTGCAGGTAATTAACGGACAGGTATTTGTAAACGGCGTAGCTGAGAAGCCTCACTCCGGCATGCAAAGTTCCTGGACCGTAGTTACAAAGGGGGACCAAATCAATTCCCAAATTTTGGATGAGATGAACGTAAACCCGGATGATGTTTACTATGACTCATCACTTCCCGGATATACGGATTTACCTCTTACGAAGGAAGATGCGGCAAGAATTAAGAAGCTCCCGATAGTTGTATCCATGAAGGAGAACATAGATGTTTATCCTCCGGATTATCCCGATTCTCCAATTATGCTGTTTCCGTTTACGGACGTAGTAAAGTGGACCAGAGATAATTACGGACCAATTTGGATACCGCGCAAAGGAGCATCTGTTTACCTTAACAAGACTACTCTTCCATTCTACTACAGGCTTATTACCTCTTATGAAGGCAACAAGCTGGAGGTAAAAGGGAATGACATATTGGTAAATGGAACTGTCGCGACTACCTACACATTTAAGCAAAATTATTACTGGATGATGGGAGATAACAGACATAACTCCTTGGATTCCAGGTATTGGGGCTTTGTTCCGGAAGACCACATTGTGGGAACACCTTCAATTGTCTGGTGGTCCAGCAACAAAGCAAAACATTTTCCATCTAACATAAGATGGAGCAGATTATTAAAAGGGGTAAGGCATATTTAATGAGACTTAAAATTTTAGCGCAGCAATTGGATTGAGCTAATGTTTAAGGCTGAGCAGCAATTAAATTTGTGATTTTGGAAAAAATATTAGATATTTGCACCCCTCAAAAGAAAATTATAAAAATTAGATAGTTATGGCAAAAGTTTGTCAGGTCACAGGAAAAAAGAGAATGATTGGAAACAATGTTTCCCACTCTAAGAAGCGCAGCAAGCGCCAGTTTGACCTAAATCTTAGAGAGAAGAAATTCTGGCTGGAAAGCGAGCACAGATTCGTTACTCTTAAAGTTTCTGCAGCAGGAATCAGAAACATTAACAAGAATGGTCTAGAGGCTGTTCTAAAGAATTCAATGGAAAAAGGTTACATAGATATTGTGTAAATAAAGAATTACATTATGCCAAAGAAAGATAACAGAATCCAAGTGATTCTAGAATGCACAGAGCAAAGAGCAAGCGGTGTACCGGGAATGAGCAGATACATCACAACAAAAAATAAAAAGAATACAACTCAACGTTTGGAGCGCAAAAAGTATAACCCTTATCTTAAGAGAGTTACGCTTCACAGAGAGGTTAAATAATTAATACGATAAGAGATGGCAAAGAAAGTAGTAGCAACATTCAGCGGTGACAAGTCACAGGCTAAAAATGTTGTAAAATGCATTCGCATGGTCAAGTCTCAGAAGACCGGCTCCTACTATTTTGAGGAGGAGATAGTTCCTATAGGCAAAGAGAAAGAATTTCTTGCAGGAAAAAAGAACTAAACCTTAAGCGAAACAAGACAGCTCCCGTGAATTTCACGGGAGTTTTTTTTTGTTCATGCTTTGCTTTGTATGGTGGTGTTTGCTTGCGTGCGGGCAAATGTTTTGTTAAATTTGCACACTTGCATCGGTACGTTCAAAGAGTGCCGGGAAACTGTATAAAATGGGACTATTCTCACATAAGAAAAAAGATTCAACAAGTAGCACCGGACTGGAGCTGGGTTTGACAAAGACTCGGCGCGGATTGTTTGAGCGTATTTCTCGTGCAATCCTGGGCAAAGTTAGCGTGGATGGCGAGGTGCTGGATAACATAGAAGAGGCGCTGATTGCTTCTGATGTGGGTATTGATACTACTTCAAAAATTATTGAACGCTTGCAGAAACGTGTTGAGAAAGAGAAGGTTGTAGGGACGGATAAAGTTATGCAGGTGTTAAAGGAGGAGGTAGAAGATATGCTCAATACTTCTCCCGACAGCAACGCAGCGCAGTCTGTCGGTGATCTGTCTCAAATAATTGATTTTAGCAAGAAGCCGTATGTCATTATGGTTGTAGGAGTTAACGGAGTAGGAAAGACAACTACAATAGGGAAAATTGCAGCGCAGCTTAAGGAGCAGGGGAAGAAAGTCATATTGGGAGCTGCGGATACGTTCCGTGCCGCGGCGGTGGAACAACTTGATATTTGGGCACATAGGGCAGGAGTGGAGATTGTGAAACAGCAGATGGGTTCTGACCCCGCTGCAGTTGCTTATGACACAGTTAATTCCGCGGTTGCTCAAAATGCGGACGTAGTGCTGGTGGATACTGCCGGACGCTTGCAAAACAAAGTGAATCTGATGAATGAGCTCACAAAAATCAAAAACGTAATGAGAAAAGTTGTGCCGGATGCACCGCAGGAAGTCCTTTTAGTTCTTGACGGTTCAACGGGGCAAAATGCTTTTATCCAGGCGCGCGAGTTCTCAAAAGCAACGCAGATAACTGCGCTGGCTGTCACCAAGTTAGATGGCACTGCAAAAGGCGGGGTTGTGATTGGAATTGCAAATGAGCTGCAGATTCCTGTGAAGTTTGTTGGAGTGGGGGAGAAAGTTGAGGATTTGCAAATCTTTGATAAGAAGGCATTTGTGGAATCTATTTTTGAGTAGAAAAAATAAGTATAGATAATTTTTAGACGAACATGAATATATCTTACAATTGGTTAAAGGAGTATGTTAAGTTTAATCTTTCACCGGATGAACTGGGAAGGGTATTTAACAGCATTGGCCTGGAGGTTGAGTCTCAGGAAGAGACAGAGGAAATTCCCGGAGGTCTTGCAGGTGTGATAGTTGCAGAGGTCTTGGAGTGCGTTGCGCATCCAAATTCTGACCATCTTCATATCACAAAAGTAAATACCGGAGAGGGAGAGCCGCTGCAGATTGTTTGCGGAGCGCCAAATGTCGCTGCCGGTCAGAAAGTTATGCTTGCCACTCTTGGTACTAAGCTCACGATAGGCGGAGAAGATGTCAAGATTAAAAAATCTAAAATTCGCGGAGTAGAATCTTTTGGAATGTTGTGTGCTGAGGATGAACTTGGAGTTGGAACAGATCATAGCGGCATCATGGTGTTGCCTGCTGATTCAAAGGTGGGTACGCCGGCCAAAGAGTATTTTCATTTGAAGTCAGATACTACTTACAGCGTAGATATTACACCTAACAGAATAGACGCCTCATCTCATATCGGAGTTGCGCGTGACCTTGCTGCTTATTTGAAGCTCAACAACATAGGAGGAGAGACAACATTTCCTTCAGTTGACGCATTCAGGGAGGGTGACGGAGAAGGAATAAAAGTGATTGTAAAACAGGGCGATGCAGCTCCGCGTTACAGCGGCGTTACGCTTAAAAATATTAAAGTTAAAGAGTCTCCGGAATGGCTTAAGAGCAAGCTGCTTTCAATTGGCTTGCGTCCAATCAACAACATTGTGGACATCACAAATTTTGTGATGATGGAGACGGGAAATCCAATGCATGCATTTGATGCCTCAAAAATAAAAGGCGGTCAAATTGTTGTAGATTTTTGCAAGCAGGGAACTAAGTTTACAACGTTGGATGGCGTTGAGAGAGAGCTGTCTGACAAGGACTTAATGATTTGCAATGCAGAGGAGCCTATGTGCATGGCGGGAGTTTTTGGAGGTCTGGACAGCGGCGTTAAAGATGAGACAACTTCTATATTTTTTGAGAGCGCTTATTTTAATCCAACGTGCATCAGAAAAACTTCTAAGCGCCACACTTTAAAGACCGACGCTTCATTCAGATATGAGAGAGGATGTGATCCTGCCATCACACTTTATGCGCTTAAACGCGCGGCTCTGCTGGCTCAGGAACTTGCTGGTGGAGAGGTTGTTGGAAAGGTGCAGGATGTTGTTTCAAAACCTGTCGAGAAGAAAATAGTAGAACTAAATTATGCAAGAATGGAGGCGCTTATTGGAAAGAAAATTGGCGCTGACACAATAAAGAAAATTCTGGAGTATCAGGAGATGGAATTTGTTAATTCTACTCCGGAAGGCTGTACTGTAAAAGTGCCGACATACAGAGTTGATGTGTACAGGGAATGTGATGTGGTTGAGGATGTTCTGAGAATTTACGGGTATAACAACGTGGACCTTCCGGACCACATGAGATGCTCGGTAAATGTTGCGCCAAAACCGGATCCTGAGAGAATAAGAATGATTGCTTCTGAATATCTTTCTGCAAACGGATTTATGGAGATGATGAATAACTCTCTGACAAAGAGCGAGTACTATGATTCTCTTCTAACTTATCCGCGCAAAAACTGCGTGATGATTTACAATCCGCTTAGTTCAGATTTAAATTGCATGCGCCAGACTTTGATTCTTAACGGCCTGGAGGTAATTGCGTATAACATTCACCGTCAGCAGACTGAGCTGAAACTTTACGAGGTTGGAAATGCCTATTTCTTTAATCCCGATTATGTAAAGCAGGAGGATGAGAAGAGTTCGCTAAAGGCTTATAATGAGCGTCCTAAGTTTGCAATGTTTATTACCGGAGAGGGGCAGAAAGGGTGGAGAAACAGTACGGTTGGAGGAGATTATTTCTCTTTGAAAGGCTATATGGAACTGCTGCTCAAGAAGTTTGGAGTAGAGCTTAAGGACCTGGATTATTGCGGCGCACCTGCCGATATATTCTCCGACGGTCTTTCATATAAAGTCCAGGGAGGAAAAGAAATTGCTGTAATGGGCACCGTATCAGCTGCCTTATTGCGCAAGTTCGGAATTAAGCAGAAAGTTTATGCTGCGGAAATTTCTTGGGATGTGCTGCTTAAGAAGATAAAGAGCAACAAGATGTCCTTTACGGAATTGCCTAAATATCCGGAGGTTAGAAGGGATTTGGCTTTGTTGCTGGATTATGATGTTTCATTTGCAGATATTCGCAAGGTTGCGTATTCTGTTGAGAAGAAGGTGCTTAAGGAGATGTCATTGTTTGATGTTTATACCGGGGATAAAATTCCGGAGGGCAAGAAGCAGTATGCGATTAATTTTGTTTTGCAGGATCCCGACAGGACTCTTACAGACCAGGCGGTTGAGGCTATCATGAGTAAGTTGCTTGAGACATTCAAAAAAGAATTTAAGGCTGAACTCAGATAAAATAAATTTTTAATAGTCCGCCGCAGCCGGCTCAGCCGCAGCCGATCCCTTTTGCTTTAGCAAAAATAGGGGAGGCGAGAATGGATAAGGCGAGACGGAGCTATTAAAAATTTATTTGAACTATTAAAAAGTAAAATACAGATTTGAATATGGAGAATCTATTGGAGAAATATCAATTTGAGCTGACCTCACAAACAATTGACACAGAACTGAATGAAGTCCGCGGCAACCTGCAGCTGATGATGACCGCAGAAAACTATGCAAAAAGCCTTGGCTTCATAGACCTGACCTCTTTGCACTCAACTGATACCACTGAAAAAATAACGCGGCTGGTTAAGAAAGTAAATTACTTCAACGCTCACTTCCCTGAGTATCCGCTTCCTGCATCAATCTGTGTTTACCCGAATTTTGCAAAAACAATCAAGGATGTTCTTAGCGTTAGCGGAGTGGATATTACAACAGTTGCGGCATGCTTCCCTACAGCTCAAAGTTTCCTGAATGTAAAAGAGCTGGAGTGCAAATGCGCCGTTGAAGATGGTGCAAATGAGATTGATATAGTGCTGGCTCTCAATGCTTTCATGAATGGGAATTATGACTATGCGTCAGAAGAAATCAAAGGGATAAGAGAAACTATCGGGAACAACATGCTTAAAGTTATCCTGGAAACGGGGGCTTTGGTAAGTATAGAAAATATTGCAACTGCCTCATTTTTAGCAATGGAGGCGGGCGCAGATTTCATAAAGACATCTACCGGAAAAATGGAGCCTGCGGCAACACCAATGGCGGCCATAGTAATGTGCAAGTGTATCAAAGCATATTATGAAAAGACAGGGAGAAAGGTTGGTTTCAAAGCTGCCGGAGGAATAAGAACTCCGGAAGATGCAATCACGTATCTTGCTATCACTCAAAGTATTTTGGGCAGAGAATGGGCAACTCCAAAATTGTTCCGCCTTGGTGCAAGCGGACTTGCAAACAATTTGCTGAGTGTTCTTAAAGGAGAGACTGTCAGTTACTTCTAAATTCTGTTCTTGCTGTCTATCAAGATGGTAACCGGGCCGTCATTTACAAGTTCAACTTTCATATCCGCTCCAAAAGTTCCGGTCTGAATTTCATGACCCATCGCGGAGCTTAAAGAAGAGATGAATTTCTCATAAATCGGAACAGAAATTTCCGGCTTTGCGGCGCGGATGTATGATGGACGGTTCCCTTTTGCGGTCATTGCCATTAGAGTAAACTGACTGATTAGCAAGATATTGCCGTTAATCTCGGTAATCGGAAGATTCATCACGCCGTTGGCATCATCAAAAACGCGCAGGTTTACAATTTTCTTTGTGAGCCACTCAATATCTTCATCTCCGTCATCCTCTCCAACTCCAACCAGAATCATAAAACCTTTTCCAATCTCACCTTTAACGTTTCCGTCAATTGTAACTTTTGCCCGTGTAACTCTCTGAATAACAACTTTCATAAAAACTCAGTCATTTTATTATCATGAATCTATCAAGATTTAACTTTGACTATCATGAATCTATGAAGATTACCCTTTGATTTGAACTTTGAAACCGGCTGCAACAAGCGGCTTTGCAATCTCCGCCATCTCCGCAGGGGTGACCTTCTGCAAATCTTTTGCGGGTGTGTCGCGGTCCAAAGTGTACATCATAATCTCTCTGGGTTTCAGCTCTTTAACAAGCTCCACCCATCTTTTGCAATGCTCCGCATTTCTGCAATCTATGCTCTTGCCGTCAACGGTGCCGCGCAAAAACATTGTCTGCAGAATAAAATTGCCTTTAAACAATTTTATATTCTCGATAGTTTTCTCCAATGAATATGCGGCATAAGGCCTGTCTATAAAATCTACATAATCCTTAATTGCAGAATCTATTTTAAGAATCGGATTATCTATTTTCATCAAGGCCTCTCTGACCTCCTTGCGTCCTACCTGTGAGGCATTTGTAAGGACAGAAACTTTGGCGGAAGGATAAAGCTCATCCCGCAATTTTAGAGTGATGTCCACAATTTCCGGAAACTCCGGATTAAGCGTTGGCTCTCCGTTGCCTGAAAAAGTAATTGAATCAACCTTTGTCCCCGCGGCATCCAGCTCTCTCAGCCTCTTCTCCAAAGCCTCTCCAACTTCCTCTTTTGTAGGGAGTTTCTTATCATTGTGATTATCCTTGTTCCATCCGCATTCACAGTAAATGCAATCAAAGCTGCAGAACTTTCCAAATTCCGGAAGCACGTTAATGCCAAGGGAACTGCCTAATCTTCTGCTGTGTATAGGCCCTACGATAATAGTATTATATAATTTTGTTGCCATGATATTACTTATTGACTATAAATATAATCCATTCAAGTTCAATCTGATATGGGAGAATTTTATTAAGCAAGACGTGTGGATTTGCTCTCCGTCGTGAGCTTAAAATTCTTAAAATCAATATTATCTATAAGCACAACCCCCGGTCTCTTTCCAACGGCGATGCTTCCAAGTTCTTCCTCTTTTCCAATGGCGGTTGCTCCGTTGATGCATGCCCATCCAAGAATTTCCTCCAGCGGAATTTCCGGAAAATGCTCTTGCACGCACTTGATTTCTTCCACCATTGACAATACCTTATTGCTTGACAGACTGTCCGTTCCAAGGCAAATTGTCAGCTCATTCCTGCGCATAAGTTCAAGCGGAGGAAGCGCGCGGTGAATGAAAATGTTTGAGAGCGGGCAAATAGTAAAGAACGGCTCAACCAATTTCTCTCTTGCGTAATCTATTGCCTTCTGGCTAATTACAACGTTATGAATAAGGTTTATTTTTCCATGCACCGGACTCTTTGAAAATGAAAGCAGCCTGTCAATAAAATAATGCAGAGCAGTTTTCCCCGTTACGGGAGGGGTAGAGAGATTGCGTCCTTTATAGTTCTCCTCAAGCGCTCCGGTCCCTTTCATAATCATATCCTCTTCCTCCTGGCTTTCCTGGGAATGATAAGAAAGATATCCGCTTTTAAGTCCCTCTTGTGCAGCCATTTCCAGAAGCTTAGGACTAATCGTGTAGCAAGAATGAGGTGTAACCGCTGCGTCAAGACCCATAGCGCGGGCCTCCTCCTGCAGTTTGATTCCTCCGTTTATAACATCTTGCGCATCTTTGGGTTCTGAGCCAAACAGCTCAACAAAAGTCCTAAAATATACAGGCGAATTTTTCTTCAGCTCAAAACTTTCATCACAATTGCTGATATCTGCGCACCCTGCAATCCCTTGATTATAAAAGTTTTCAAATTCAGCCTTCATCGCATTAAGACGTCCCTGCTTATCTACGGTATTGCGCAGCGCATTAATCTGATTAATGAAACCGCTCATTCCCGTAGCTTCTTCAAAAGCTCCCTTAAGATGAGATAACTCTATGTGGCAGTGAGCATTAACAAAACCTGGACAAATGATGCCTTTATAAAATTCAATCCCTCCGTCAGCAACTTCCTTTGGATTTTTCTCTGCGGCAGCTGCTACTTCAACATTACTTAACTGTCTGATTTCTAAAATTTCTCCTTTGTCGCCGATAGTTATGCACCCGTTTTTTATTGGGGCAAAACTCTTGTGTTCCGTGTTTGTAGTGAATAATAAATCTGCCGCTATCTTTCTCATTATTAGAATATTATTTGTAAAAAAGATTAATGAAAATTAGTGAATCCAGCCGTCTGTTTGCTCCTCCTTAGATTCTCTTTTTATTTGCTCCAGCTGCTTTTTGTTCATCTTTTTTTTATGAATTCCATTTTCCGGAAGCTTCTTGCCGGTGGTTAAAGTTCTGTCAACGGTCCCGTTGGATGAGGCTCCGTTCATGAAATTATTTTTGATTTCTCTCCCTTTCTTCACTTCTGATGCAGGGATATTTGCATTTCCGTTGTCTATCATATCTTCTTGAGGTACAAATACTTGACTAGCTGCAGGAGAAGCTGCCGGAGCAGAGCCCGAGCCTGAATTAAAACCTGGCAAGCTCATTACAAAGTTCTTTGTCTTTTTGATTTTTAGATTGTTCTGCCACCACTCGCTGTTCTGCGGAATGTCCGTGCAGAAAGAATCAAGCATGTTGCAGGTGTAATTTTCATACTGGGCTATAATCCATCGCTGAGCTCTAAGATTAGGATTAGCAGCAACATACGCGCCTCCTCTCATGATTACCGAGTCCATTATGGAGTAGTGGGAGCTGCCGGCCAAATCTGCGCCGCCAAGCTGATTCAACTGAGCCTGAAGAATTTCCTCCGCCTTCTTAAGAATTTTGTAATAGGAGTTATTGTCGCTCATATAATATTTGAGGGAGCTTCTGTACTGCTCAAGAGTGCAGCCGTACTTATCAAATATTGGCTTGTACATCAGCACGCTATCTGCCTGATTGTAAAATTCCGGATTCTGCTTTGCATACTGGTCGGCAAGATAAAGCTGTCCTGCAATCTCAGCCATTTTATTCTTATCCAGAACCTTAACATGACTCTTGCAGGAGATGCAAAAAGAGAGAGCCGCCGCGCAGAGAATAACCGCCGGAGACCACATCCTGTTCAATATTTTGCAGACCTTTTTCAAAATCATTACTGAGCCTCAGTATATCGGGCAAAGTTAAGTTTTTATTATTATTTTTGCCATAATGAAAATTAATCCTCCCAAATTCATAAAAAGGATGTTCCCAAAGTTCATTTGGAGTCTTCCAAATGACAGGAACGAGGTCTATCTTACTTTTGACGACGGCCCTCGTCCGGAGGTGACGCCTTGGGTACTTGACCAGCTGGACAAATACGGGGCCAAAGCGACTTTTTTTTGCCTTGGCAAAAACGTTGAGCTTTTCCCTGAGCTTTTCCAGGAGATTAAGAATAGGGGGCATGCTGTTGGAAATCACTCATATAGCCATGTAAAAGGCTGGGGCATGAAGACCGGGGATTATGTGCGCGATATTGATATTGCAGGGGATTTAATCCACTCAAATCTTTACCGTCCGCCTTACGCCCGCATCGGGCCAAACCAGGCGCGCGTCCTTGGAGAGCGCTATAACGCAATACTTTGGACAATTATCAGCAGAGATTACAATAAGCGTCTAAGCGGAAAAGGTTGTGCAAGAAATGTTGTAAAATATCTTGAGCCGGGCGTAATCATAGTATTCCATGATTCAGTGAAATGTGCTAAGAATCTGTGGATTGCGCTGCCTCTGGTATTGGAGGAGATAAAGCGCAAAGGACTTCACAGCGCACGCATAGAGTTGTAGCCAAATAGTAAAATTGATTTTTATCACGATAGTTTAATTACTGCATAATGAACGTACTTGTACTGGGAGGCGGCGGCCGCGAACACGCAATTGCTTGGAAAATAAAGCAAAGCAAGGATTGCTCAAAACTTTTCTGCATGCCCGGGAATCCCGGAACTGCGCAGATTGCAACAAACATAGATGGCAGCCCCAAAGATTTTGAGAGCGTAAAAGCTGCAGTGCAAAAGAATCAAATTGATATTGTGGTAGTAGGACCGGAGGAGCCGCTGGTTTTGGGACTAAGAGACAAGTTTGTGTCTGACAGCGCTTTAAAGAACGTACTGTTTGTAGGGCCGTCGGCATCCGGGGCAAGGCTGGAAGGAAGCAAGGAGTTTGCAAAAGAGTTTATGACCAGACATAATATTCCAACGGCTGCATTTAAGAGTTTCAGTTCTGCAACATTGCAGGAGGCGGATAAGTTTCTGGAATCTCTTAAGGCTCCGTATGTCCTTAAGGCTGATGGACTTGCAGCGGGCAAAGGTGTTTTAATCCTGGATGATTTAAAGCAGGCCAAAGAGGAGCTGCGCAATATGATGGGGGGAAAATTTGGCGCTGCCGGCAACACGGTTGTTATTGAGCAATTTATGAAGGGGATAGAGGCTTCTGTTTTTATCCTGACGGATGGCAAAGATTATCTTATTCTGCCGGAAGCCAAAGATTATAAGAGGATTGGAGAGGGAGATACAGGACTTAACACAGGCGGCATGGGGGCGGTTTCACCTGTTCCTTTTGTGACTCCGGAGTTTATGAAAAAAGTTGAGGAGAGAATCATTAAGCCTACAATAAAAGGAATACAAGAGGAAAAGATTGATTACAAGGGATTTATCTTTATAGGCCTGATTAACTGCGGCGGAGACCCTTACGTAATTGAATACAATGTGAGAATGGGAGACCCTGAGACTGAGGCTGTTATGACAAGAATAGATTCTGACCTGCTGCACCATCTGATTGCTTGTGCAAAGGGAAAACTTGCAGGTGAGAAGATAGAAATCTCTCCAAAGAGAGCGCTTACAGTAGTCTGCGTATCAAAAGGTTATCCTCAGGAGTATAAAAAGGGGATTCCGATGGACGGTGATGATTTGTTCTACAATAATACCTTCAGCGGCCCCGTAAAAATCTTCCATTCAGGTACAAAGGAGATTCAGGGAGCTGAGTGCGCGGCAAATGGCGGCAATGCAACAAATGGCGGGCATGCAACAAATGGCGGGCATGGCTGCATTGCAACAAACGGCGGCCGCGTGCTGGCGATTACTGCAAATACCTCGGCAGAAGATAATTGTACAGGCAAACCAAACAGCTGCTGCTGCTCAAACACAGCTGGCGCATCTGAAAAGGACAGTGCAATTGCTGCAATAAATGCAGGGCGCACAATCGTTTACAAAGAGATAGAGAATATTAAATATGACGGAAAATATTTCCGCAGGGACATTGGAGAAGACATCATAAAATTCTGTCGGGAAAAAAAATAAATGTACTCGCAAGGATATTCAGATAACAATGGCAGCAATGCGCTGATAAAGATAGCTTTACCGGCAGTAGTGCTGTTTCAGGTTGTCACGTGTTTTTTTATCCCTACTAATTATGAGAGGGCGGGGGAGTGGATTCCGCTTTTTTCCGGATTCTGGGATATGGATATTGTCATGACCGCCGGAATGAAAAGCATCATCTACGGAATTGCGTCGGCTGTGCTTCTTCTATTATCGCTCTACATTCTTAATGATAAGCTATTCTCCAGCATATCAAAGTCTTTCACCACAGTTGCGGTTGCAGCCACGCTCATTTTCTGCGACCCCATGGCCGTCTATTTTACCTCAATTTATCCCGCCGCAATTTGCATTGTATGGTCTCTATACTGTTTGCTAACAGCGCAGATATTTTTGGCATTCTTCCTGATATCTCTTGCATCAATGTTCTTTGCTCCTCTGATTCTGACAATTCCGGTGGTGATGATAATTACGCTTATTGTAGGTTCAGACTCATTAAGAATATTTCTTAAGTCAATAGGCGGGACGCTGGTCCCGATAATTTATGTGCTTTCATTTAGATACTTGGAATTCAATGATGTTGGGGTCTTTTGCTCACAATTTGCAGAGCAGCTGACCGCAGTGAATTTTGAATTTTTCTCCAAGCATCTTGCAGATTTGTTCATGATTCTCTGCATAATGATAGTATCTCTGCACGCAATCATCAGGACACTTATTGAGCAGGGACACAACAACATAGCTGAGGCAAACGGGCTGCGTCTGGCAATCCTCTCCGCCGTCTTATCCGCAGCTGTTTATTTTCTATACTCTGGTGCCGGTAACATACCTGTCGGGATTCTAATAGCACCAATGCTCGCCGTCATACTATCCAACTTCTTTACATCCGGCTACAAAGAGCAATCTGTCAGGATAGAAATCATAATTCTTCTCTGCTCCTTCATAGTGGCCAGGCTAGGCTTTTTCATAAGCTAAACTGTAGCCAGGCTAGGATTTTTCATAAGTTAAATACCGGTTTTGCAGTTGCGGCACCAGCAATTGGTTGCCTTGCTGGAATTAATTGCCTTTTGTAACAAATTCATTACCTTTGCTAGCACTATTATCTATTTGGACATGAAAAAACTTTTAGCGGCCCTTTTGGCCATCGTAACCATCTCGTTCTCAGCGGTGTCAGCTGTTGCACAAAAAGATGACGCCTACCCTTCCGGTCACGGGTACTCCCCGCAAAGATATGTTAATGAAGTTCTTAAAAAGGATGCCACCTGGCAAAATGCAGTTGCCGGAGTAATGGCAGTTGATCAAAATGGCAAAGTTCTGGCAAAGTGGAATGAAAATCTTCCTTTGCTTACGGCTTCAACCATGAAGACTGTTACTACAGGACTTGGACTTTTGTATCTTGGTGAAAATTACAAGTTTGAAACAAAAATAGCTTACAGCGGCTCAATCAAAGGCGGCGTGCTTCACGGCAATCTTTACATTATCGGAGGCGGCGATCCTACGCTAGGTTCCTCAGACCCTGTAGCTTACAAAATTGATTCTGTATTCGGAGTTTGGACAAAGGCCATTAAAGAGGCCGGTATCAATAAGATAGAGGGAAGCATTGTTGGAGACGACAGCTTCTTTGAGAGAGAGCAGATGCCAGGTTCATGGTGCTGGGATGATCTTGGAACTGATTATGGCAGCGCACCTTGCGGCCTTGCATTTGGTGAAGACGTGCAGCAAATCAAAATAATCCCAGGCAAGACGGTTGGCGCACCTGCCAGAGTAGTAATGGGTTACCCATTTACGCCGGGAGTTAAAATTATTAATAATGTCACGACAGGTCCTGCAAAGAGCGGAGACAGAAGCGGATTCTATACATCTGACATAGAGCCGGTAGGAACATTTGAGGGAACCGTCGGAATAGACAGGGATACTGTAAAATACGGAATATCAAATAAATACTCATATTTGACTTGCGGCTATGCATTTCATGATTATCTTGTTGCTAACGGAGTTTCCGTTCCTGCCAGCGTAATTTCAATTGAGGAGGCCAGAAAGGATGACGGAGATATAACCCCAACACTTCTTACAACGACGTATTCCCCTGAGTTATGGAAGATTGTAACGGTTACAAATCATATCAGCAATAATTTTTATGCAGAGACTATTTTAAAGACCATCGGAAAAAAGATGACTGGAGTTGGAAGCTATCGTTCTTCTCTTCCTTGCATTCATAAATTGCTGAAGCAGTATGGTGTTGATGATAATGGATTTACAAGCGCTGACGGCTGCGGTTTGTCCAGAGAGAATTATGTTTCAACTGCTTTCTTCTGCAGATATTATGCAATGATGGAGAAGCAGGATGTGTTCCAGAAATTCTTTGAGAGTCTGCCATATCCGGGAGTTGGAACGTTGGAGGGTGTGCTTGATGATATTGACCCTGTAGTTGCGGCACGTGTGCATGCAAAGAGCGGAAGTCTTTCTAGCGTAAAATGTTATGCAGGTTTTGTAAAGGGCGCAGGCAAGACTGGCTTGATTAGATTTGCAATACTTGTAAACAATTATTCAGCTCCAACAAGACACATGCAGAAAGGCCTTGAGGGCTTCATGCAGTCCCTTGCAGAGGCCAAATAAAGTGGCAAGCGCTGAGCTGAAATAAAATTAGCGGCAAGCTTATTGCATTATCTGTCGGGATATAAAAAATTGATTATTAGAAATTTGAGACACTTTTAGTTAAAATAAATATTAAATATTAAAAATAGATTTTATCATGTTAACACTATCAAAAAAAGCAATAGATCTTCCTGCTTCCCCAATTAGAAAGCTGGTGCCATACGCAGATGCCGCTAAAAAAAGAGGCGTCAAAGTATTCCATCTAAACATCGGACAGCCAGATATTGACTCTCCTAAATGTGTGATGGATGCTATCAGAAACATCCATTTGAATAATTTGGCTTATGCTAATTCAGCGGGTGTTGAGTCCTACAGAAAAGGCTTGGCTAAGTATTACAACAATCTTGGAATTGACGTTGATTTTAAGGACATCATTGTTACTACTTCAGGCAGCGAGTCTGTAAATTTTGCGATTTCACTTGTATGCAACCCTGGAGATGAGGTAGTTGTAATGGAGCCTTTCTACACAAACTACAGAGCTTTTGCAGTTCAGAACGGAGTTACTCTAGTTCCGGTTCCTACAAGAATTGAGGACGGCTTTAAGGTTCCGCCTATGGAAGATGTTGAAAAATACATTACTCCAAAGACACGTGCAATTTTGATTTGCAACCCTGGCAACCCAACCGGTACTCTTTACACTCAGGATGCATTGGAGAAACTTGCCGGCATCGTAAAGAAACATGACCTGTATCTGCTTTCAGATGAGGTATATAGAGAGTTCTGCTATTCAGACACTCCTCACTTCTCTTGCCTGCAGTTAAAAGGCATTGAGCAGAATACCCTTCTATTGGATTCTGTTTCAAAGAGATACAGCATGTGCGGCGCACGTATCGGATGCATCGTATCAAAGAACAAGGACATCATGGCAGCTTTGTTGAAATTTGCACAGAGCCGCTTGTGCTCTCCTGTTGTTGAGCAGATTGCAGCTGAGGCAGCACTTGACACTCCAAAAGAGTACTTTGCTGCAGTAAAGGCAGAATACATCCATAGACGTGACGTCATGATAGATATGCTTAACAAAATCCCCGGAGTATTCACTCCAAAACCAATGGGAGCATTCTACACAGTTGCATCACTTCCTGTTGACGATGCAGAGAAATTTGCAAAGTGGATGCTAGAGGAATTCAACTACAACGGCGAAACCACAATGGTAGCCCCTGCAGCAGGATTCTATGCAACTCCTAACACCGGCACCAACCAAGTACGTCTAGCCTATGTCCTTAAAGTAGAGGACATTCAGCACGCTATCAAGTGCCTGGAGGAAGGCTTGAAGGCTTATCCGGGAAGAACAAAATAATCCCGATTGATCCATCTTAACGGTTAATTTTTCCATCACATTTGGATTTACCAAACATGGAAAAATAACAAGGCAAAAAATCCCGTGGAATTTTTCCACGGGATTTTTTTATTCTTTCTTGCAACGCTAGATTCTGCATAAAAACCGAAACTTGCAAGGTGTAAATCTGTCGTGATTACAAAAATGGCCTTACAGATGCTCCTGTGGCTGCTTTTGAAACCCGCGCCAGACATGCGTAAAGTGCTGTTCTGCGCATTCTGGAGTGGGGTATGCAAAGTGCGGTCATGTGCAGTCCAGCAGCGGTGATGAAAAAAAGCATATAATAAATCTGTCGCGAAAAATATTTTTATAAATTTGTGTTGCCACTACCATGGCTGCGAGGGAGAAATAATTTAAATTGTTAGATATGAAGGAGTTAGAAAATGGAAAGAAGCTGGGGAATTGCGGGAGACTGGAAAATGGTATGAAGTTAGAAAATGGCTATGCGCACAAAAATTGTGGTGCGCTGAAAAGTGGTGATTCGCAGGAGATACCTGAAAAGGCGGAACTGCTTGAAGAACTGGACTATAGTAAATTTTTTGGACACTATTCTAAATCACGACGGCCTGATGATCACGGTGTTTTTAGTGTAAAAATGCGTGGTGTAGGTGGACAGTCAATCTATCGTGAGAAACAAGATTACATTATTTTTTTGAAAATTCTCAACAAGCTGCTGCACAGGTATAATGCTGTGCTGTACGGTTTTGCGCTAATGACAAATCATGCACATTTTCTCGTGCGTTGCTGTAAAGAGGCTTGCTTTGATGCTGCAATGGGAGTGAATGTGGTCAATGCAAGTAGAGTGGATGCCGCTGCAGAAAAAAAAGACTGGTTTAAATGTGGTCAATGCAAGGGGTGACGACATGGATGCTGGGGAAAAAATTAAAAAGATGTTTTCTTATTTGATTGCTGGCTATACTGGCTATTTTTCAAAAAACACAAAACAAAAGGCAGGCTAATTACTTATCCTCCAGAGTTTTCTGAAAAAGTGAGGCTTAATTGGCAACTCAATGAAATTATCTATATGGTTAATAATCCGGTAGTTGCACGCATGACGGCGAATTCGGCTGATTATCAATGGAATTCATATTTGTTTTACACAAAGAAAGGATCTCCGCTTGCTCAGTATATAGATGTCGATGCTAGTTTGGTTCTGGATAATTTTGATGATATGAATGTCTTTTTTAGGATTGTGCGGAGTAAGGCGTTGATTGAGAAGCTGATGAGCAAGTTTAAGTAGCTTAAAAAGGCAAAAATTACTCTATCTGACTATCAGCTAGTTACAGCGTTTTTTGTTTTCTCAAAAATTGTGAGCTTTGTAATGCTCACATTTTCAATAAATTAACTTTTTGCCTTTTTATGCGTTCTGGAGTGGGAATGTAAAGTGCTGTTCTGCGCATTTTGAGGAACATTTCATGGATAATTGGACTTTTTGAGGTATTTTTTGGAAAAATTACCTTTTTCGCGACAGATTTTGTGAATTTTGAGGTGTTTTTTTAAAAAAATACTTTGTTGCGGCACATTTTTCCGCAAAACGCCATATATTTGTGCCAGGCACACCGTCAGGCACACTGGAGCAGGTACACCGGAGCAGGCACACCGGTGCAGGCACACCAGGATAGGCACACTAATTTAAAAATCAAATATGAGCAACGCACGTACTAGAGCATTGGCTGAGTTTGCAACTCACAGTGCTAAAAGGTTTTATGAGGACAGCAGACCTGTGTCCGAGTATTTTGGGATGAATGTTTTTGACCTTCCCAAGATGCAATTGTACTTATCTACAGAGGCTTACACAGCCGTTGTGAATGCCATTAACAATGGGGAGAAGATTGAGCGGGAGATTGCGGACCAGATTGCGGCCGGTATGAAGAACTGGGCTGTGAAGATGGGCGCAACCCACTATACCCATTGGTTTCAACCACTTACAGATGCTACGGCCGAGAAGCATGAGTCTTTTGCAGATCCCATGGCCGGCGGAGCTGGTGTGTTTGAGAACTTTAAGGGCAGCACTCTAATTCAGCAGGAGCCGGATGCGTCCAGCTTTCCTAATGGCGGCCTTAGAAATACCTTTGAGGCAAGGGGTTACACGGCCTGGGACCCAAGTTCGCCTGCGTTTATCATAGGCCAAACTCTTTGTATCCCGACAGTTTTTGTCGCTTATACAGGTGAGGCGCTGGATCAGAAAACTCCTCATTTAAAGTCAATTGCAGCTGTGGATAAAGCGGCAACGGCTATTTGCAAAATGTTTGATAAAAATGTAAACAAGGTAAGACCGCAGCTTGGAATTGAGCAAGAGTATTTCCTTGTAGATGAGGCACTTTACAGCGCGCGTCCGGACCTTGTAATTTGCGGAAGAACGCTTGTAGGGCACAATGCAGCAAAAGACCAGCAGCTGGAGGACCACTACTTTGGAGCAATTCCAAGCAGGGTGATGGCGTTCATGCAAGACTTTGAAACTGAAGCATATAAACTTGGAGTACATCTAAAGACCAGACATAATGAGGTGGCTCCCAATCAGTTTGAGTTTGCGCCAATTTACGGTGAGGCTAATATTTCATCTGACCAAAATCTGATGATGATGATTATCATGAAGAACATCGCCGTAAAGCACAGACTTAAAGTGATTTTCCATGAGAAACCTTTTGACGGAGTTAACGGAAGCGGAAAGCATTGCAACTGGAGCATGATAACCGACACAGGCGTAAACCTTTTAAAACCAGGACGTACGCCGCGCACAAATTTGCAGTTCCTTTGCTTCTTCTCTGCCGTAATGCGCGGAGTATATGAACATAGCTACTTGTTAATGAGCACTGTAGCTTCTTTAAACAATATGTACCGCCTGGGCGGGAGCGAGGCACCTCCTGCGGTTATGAGCATTTTCATCGGTGAGACTTTGACAAAACTTGTGGAGAGCATAGAAAACCTTACAGATAAGAATCTTACATCAGTTACCGATAAAGAGGTTAAAGTGCGCAGCAAGCTTCACATTGTAAATCAGATTCCTGAAATTCTTCCGGACAACACTGACCGCAACAGAACATCCCCATTTGCCTTCACCGGTAATCGCTTTGAATTCAGGGCGGTAGGGTCTTCTGCAAATGTCGCCTCTTCAATTTTTGTTCTTAACACAATTGTCGCCGAGCAGTTTGTACGTTTTAAAGCGCTGGTAGATAAGAACATGGAGAGCGGCCTTTCCATGGACAAGGCGATGATGAAAGTAATCCGCCAGTTCTTGCTGGAATCCAAGAAGATACGTTTTGAAGGGAACGGCTATAGTGACGAGTGGCGCAAGGAGGCTGCAAAACGTGGTCTAAAAGACGTCAAAAATGTTCCGCAGGCCTTCAAAGAATTCATAGATAAGAAAAACGTGAAACTCTTTGAGGATATGGATATTATGACCGGCCGTGAGGCAATGGCAAGGTATGAGGTCCTAAATGAAATTTACGTCAAGAAGCTGCAGATAGAGGCGCGCGTGCTTGGAGATTTGGCGACAAATCATGTTATCCCGACAGCTATTACTTTTCAGAACTCTCTGATTGCCAATGTGAAAGGACTAAAAGATTTGTATCCTAAAGATTATGCTACAATGTGCGCAATGCAGCTAAGGCTAATCAGCAAAATTTCCGGTTACATCAACAACCTGCATGAGGATGTGCATCAGCTGATTGAGGCGCGCAAGGTTGCAAACAAGATAGAGGATATTCCGCAAAAGGCTAAGGCTTACTATGATACGGTGCTTCCGTATATGGCGTCCATTCGCCGCTATGCGGACAAGCTGGAGATGGTGATTGATGATGAGCTGTGGCCGCTGCCAAAATACAGGGAACTCCAATCATTCAGGTAATTAGCTTATGTGACAAACAGCTCGTGTTGCAAATAACCAGTGTTGCGCATCAGTTGTATTTAGCATTAGGGCGGGAAGTTTTATAACAAATTTGTTACAAAAACTTCCCGTCCTTTAATGTTTATTGTTATATTTGTGTAATAATAAAATGTCAATCTTTAGGAGCTAATATGAAGGCAGCAAGCAAAGACAGATATATGTTGCGCGGAGTATCTTCCGGCAAGGAGGATGTGCACAACGCTATCAAACACATTGATAAAGGATTGTTTCCCAAGGCGTTCTGCAAGCTTGTTCCTGAGGCTATGCCATCAAAAAGCAGAGCTTCTGCAGGCAAAGTTGCATCCGGCAAGGCGCGCACGGATGATTTCTGCGTGCTGATGCATGCGGACGGAGCGGGCACCAAGTCTTCATTGGCTTATGCTTACTGGAAGGAGACGGGAGATATGAGCGTGTGGGACGGAATTGCGCAGGATGCAATTGTCATGAATACGGATGACCTTCTGTGTGTGGGAATTACGGACAATATCTACATATCGTCAACTATCGGGAGAAATAAAAATCTGATACCGGGTGAGGTTATAAGCCGCTTAATATCAGGCGCTGAGAAGTTTGGCAAGCAGATGGAAAAGTTTGGCGTGCATTTAATCCCGACAGGCGGTGAAACGGCTGACGTTGGGGATTTGGTGCGTACGGTTATAGTGGACAGTACGGTTTATGCAAAAATAAAACGCAAGGATGTCATTGATAATGCGCGTATTAAAGCGGGCGATGTAATTGTTGCTCTGGCTTCTGACGGAAAGGCCAGCTATGAAAAGGAGTATAACGGAGGGATGGGAAGCAACGGATTAACCTCTGCGCGCCATGATGTTTTTGCAAAATATCTTGCTAAGAAATATCCTGAAACTTTTGACCCTCAAGTTCCAAAAGCTCTGATTTACAGTGGTTCTAAGAAGCTTACGGAGATTGAGCCGGAGACTGGGCTGACTTACGGAAAGCTGGTTCTTTCCCCAACCCGCACTTATGCGCCGATAGTAAAAGAGGTGCTGGATAAGTATCGCGGAAAAGTTGACGGGATGATTCACTGCACCGGCGGGGCACAAACTAAAGTGCTGCATTTTATTGATAATTTGAGAGTTGTAAAGGATAATCTTTTCCCTGTTCCCGTTTTGTTCAGAACAATTCAGCATGAAAGCGGAACTGAATGGAGGGAAATGTACAAAGTGTTCAACATGGGGCACCGCATGGAATTCTATGTGCCTGAGGCTATTGCGCAGGGCATCATTGATATTGCGGGCAAGTACAAGGTTAAAGCGCAGGTGATTGGTCACGTAGAAAAGATGAGCGCGGCCGGCGGAAGCAAGAGCGCTATGAAAGGTAAATCACTTGGAGCTGAAGTTGTTATAGAGGGAGAGCACGGAACTTACAGCTATAGATAAGTCTGCAAAAATTTAGCTTTTACAGTAGCTAAATTGCAGTTTTGAATTTTATAAACTGTCGGGATTAAAAAATAATCCCGCTTAAATATGTTACTTATGAAAAAATTTGGTTATCTGTTTTTGGCAATGGCTGCGCTGGCAATGGTCGGCTGCGGACAAAAGAAACAGGCTGCCTCTGTGGAAGTTACGCCTATCATGAAAAAGGCGCTGAACGATTCTTCCAGTATCTTTTTTGCAAATTTTGGAGCATATCCAAGCCAGAGGGATTCACTTCCTATTGGTGTATTTGATTCAGGTACAGGCGGTTTAACTGTTCTGGAAGTTATGCTTAAGGCTGATAATATGAATAATATTACCGGTGCCCTTAAACCGGACGGCATTCCTGATTTTGCCGGAGAGGACTTTGAATACCTTGGAGACCAGGCTAATATGCCTTATGGAAATTATTCTTCAGAGGGAAAGGATGATTATTTGAGAGAGCTTGCGGTTAAGGATGCGCTCTTTATGCTTGGCAATAAATATTACACAAGCAACATAGAAAAAAATCCAAAGGGAGAGAAGAAGCCTGTAAAGATTATCGTAATTGCCTGCAACACAGCAACTGCGTATGGTCTTAAAGATATTCAGCATCTTCTGGAACTTTCAAAAACAGGTGTTAAAGTTATCGGCGTAATCAATGCCGGAGTTAACGCATTGTTCTCTGAACTGGATAAAGTTAAAGATAAGGATTCTCTTTCAGTAGGAGTTATGGCAACCGTAGGTACCATATCTTCAAACGCTTACGCGCGTACGATTAAAGAGGTTGCAAAAGCTAAGCACTATAAAAATTATATAGAGGTTGTAAATCAGCCAGGTGCAGGTTTTGCTGAGAGCGTTGATTTGGAGCCGGACTTTGTAGACCCTTCATTAACAGAGCCTCGCGCAACTTACAGAGGTCCAAAGATGGGTACTGCTCCTGATGATATCAAAGAGAGATTGCTTTCTGTTTATCATTTTGATTTTTCAAACAATCATGTTCTTTACAAGAAAGAAGGTGGCAAATATGTTGAATTTCAGCTGAATTCGGCCGCAAACTACGCACGTTTCCATTTGGTTTCTTTGTTTGATAAACTTGCCCGCAGCAAGAAGCAGGCTCCTTTGAAGAGCGTTATTTTGGGTTGCACACACTATCCTTTCTTGCTTGATACTTTAAAAGAGACTATCAACGAGTTGCGCAACTATAAGGTTAACGGTCAGCCAATTTACGCGCACTTGATTTCCCCTGACTTTACATTTATTGATCCTGCAATATTCACAGCCATTGAGTGTTACCAGACTTTGAGACAAGACAAGCAGCTGGCTTTGCGTGCCCGCGGAGGTAAACTCCAGGCCTTCATTTCAGTTCCATATTATTTGGTAAAACCGGAGAATTTGGATAAAGAAGGTGGTCTTTCTTATGACTTTAAGTTTGGAAGAAACCCTGGAACAGAGGATATTACAACGGTATTTGTGCCGTTCTCCAGAACCAACATAAAGAAGGAGAATCTGGAGAGAATTCAAAAACTTGTGCCTCATTGCTATGAGCAGATTGTTAAGATTTTGGAACCTGAATCTGCTGATGCAAAACCTGCCGGAGCTAAACCGGTTGGAACCAAGAAAGTTGTAAAAGCTAACGGCTGCTAATACTCATACCTTGCTGATTAGCAGGTACGTTTCAGCCTAAGGATATTTTTTAGGATAACGCATTTATTTATGGGATTTTTGCATATCATTAAGACAGAGCAGATTGAGAAACTGCAGGCCATTGAGTTCAGCGGCAGCATTACTGTTGTAGAGAGCAGGAATGCTCTGTATGATGATGCAATTTCATACTTGGGCGCGCAGCAGGTAATTGGCTTTGACACAGAGACTAAGCCTTGCTTTATTCCTCATGTGCCGCGTAATAAGATGGCAATTTTGCAGCTTGCAGGTCACGACAGGGCATTCATTTTTAGGCTTCAGCAACTTGGTGTTCCTAAGGAGCTTGCGGATATATTATCCAATCAAAAAATACTTAAGATTGGTGCCGCGGTAAGAGATGATATCAAGGGATTGCAGGAGTACTTTAAATTCCAGCCTTTGGGATTTGTTGATTTGCAGAGTATTGCTGAGAATTTTGGGATAGAGGAAAAGAGCGTTCGCAAAATGGCTGCCATAATTTTGGGGAGAAAAGTCTCCAAATCTCAGCAGCTTTCAAATTGGGAAAGCTCCAAACTTTCTGATGCTCAGCTCCGTTACGCAGCTATTGATGCGTGGGTCTGCAGAGAAATGTATGAGGCTTTAAAGCTCTATAAGTCAGAACATCCTGGTGCACAGGGTAATAATTCTGGTGAAAAAAAGTAGTATTAATTATTTGCTGAAAAATTTCTTTTAAAATGTCAGATAGTCAAATCTCAAATGGTACTGCTGTGCCGCAGCAAAATAGTACTGCTGTGCCGCAGCAAAATAGTACTGCTGCGCCAATACCAAAAGTGATACTGTACCCCGGTAAAGACAATTCGCTCAAGAGGTTCCACCCGTGGGTATTTTCCGGAGCAATTAGAAATATTCTTGGACATCCGGTTGACGGATGCCTTGTGAATGTCTATTCCGCTAAGGATGAGTTTCTTGGAACTGGCCATTACCAGAACGGCTCAATTGCTGTGCGCATTTTAAGTTTTAAGCAGGTCACGATTGATGATGCTTTTTGGTTTGGGGCGCTGGAGAAAGCCTACGATATGCGTAAACGTCTAGGTATTAGTGCAATGCAAGATAATTCAAATGCTGCAAACGTTGCAACTGCCGCAAACGCTGCAAATGCTGCAAATTGTTCTGCTGACATTACAAATTGTTATCGTCTTGTTCACGGGGAGGGAGACTTTCTACCCGGCTTAATCATAGATATTTACAACAAAATGGCAGTTATCCAGGCGCACTCCGCCGGAATGTATCTGGCAAGAAAAACTGTCGCTGAGCAACTAAAGAAACTATTTGAAAAAGAGGGAGATGAGCTTGATGCGATTTATGATAAGAGCTCTTCTACCGCAACCGCACAGGGTAAAATTGATCCTTCTGCGGAGCATGATGAGTACTTGTACAAAAAAGCTCAGCCGTCCCCTTATGTGCTTGAGCACGGAAATAAATTTGTGGTTGATTGGGTAGAGGGGCAAAAGACCGGTTTCTTTCTGGACCAGAGGGAGAACCGCGCGCTGGTAGGGAAGTATTCCAAGGGGCGCAAAGTGCTCAATTTGTTCTGTTATACCGGAGGTTTCTCCGTGTATGCAATGAAGAACGGAGCGCTTTCCGTTGACTCTGTTGATAGCTCTCAGCCGGCAGTGGACATGTGTCAGAAGAATCTGGAACTCAATGGTTTTGAAAATGCAGGAGGTTGTATTTGTGCAGATGCAATGGAGTTTTTGCGCAATACTGAGTCGGGCAAATATGACCTGATGATAGTTGACCCGCCCGCGTTTGCAAAACACCGCAGCTCAAAAGAGAATGCATTGCGCGCATATAAAAATTTGAATGCCAACGCAATAACCCGCGTATCACACGGAGGACTAATCTTCACATTCAGCTGCTCGCAAGTAGTAAGCAAAGAGGATTTTGCGCTGGCGGTCTTTACTGCAGCAGCCATTGCAAAACGCAGGGTCAGAATCCTATACAGGCTTGAGCAGCCGGCAGACCATCCCGTCAACATTTACCATCCGGAAGGAGATTATCTAAAGGGACTTGTCCTTTACGTTGAATAATCTTTGCACGCTGTATTACCGGTTATTACGGCGTAATATTGGATAATACGACGTATTATTGGGTAATACGCTGTCATTTTGGTTTTATCTTTTTTTTCATATCTTTGCACTCCCATTCCGGTACCATGGCCGAGTGGTTAGGCAGCGGTCTGCAAAACCGCGCACAGCAGTCCGATTCTGCTTGGTACCTCACAAAAAAATAGCCGGTCATTGACCGGCTATTTTTTTGTATTCGCGCATCAGATTTTATAGCTTGTCAAAATCTACGCTTGTAAAATCTTTGGCTTTTTCCTCTGCTTTAGGAGCCTCAGGCTCTTTTGCAGCGCTTGTTTCAACGTTCTGAGCTGCAGCTGCTTCCGCTTTTTCAATTTTCTCTGTGTCTGCTGCATTGTGGCTGCCTGCCGCATGCTCACCGCCCTCTGCATAACTGTCGTGATCTGTATAAGTTCTCTCAGTTACAGGGCATTTCTCTTTTATGTATTTTACAACCTCGTCAAGACCATCCGCAAACTTCTCAAAATCTTCCTTATACAAGAAAATTTTATGTTTATCATAAGAGAAGTGTCCGTCTTTATCAACCTTTCGCTTGCTCTCTGTGATTGTCAGATAGTAATCATTGTTCTTAGTTGCCTTAACATCAAAGAAGTAAGTTCTCTTCCCTGCTCTTACAGGCTTTGAGTAAATGTCATCGCCGTTGCGCTCCTGTGCTCCCGCGTTATCAAAATCCTCTTGGTACATAAATCCTTCAAAATTTAAAATTATTACACAAATATAAACTTTTTTTCCACGGCAATAACCTATATTTGTAAAATATTTGAGGGCAGAAAAGCAAAAATTATCGGAGGGTTACAAATGATAAGTCGCAGGTTAATAAGGATAAAAGTTTTTAAGGAATTATTTAGTAAGGTCTCGATAGGTTCTTATGACCTTAAAACTGCAGAGAATGAGCTGCTTACGGCATGCGAGAAAACGAGGGAGCTTTATTGCCTTATGCTGCTGCTGCCAGTTGAACTTGCAAAAATGGCTCAGGAAAAGATAGATGCAGGTTTGCAAAAATTTCATCCTACGGAGCAGGAGATGAACCCCAGCTACAAGTTCTCGCAGAATAAACTATCAGAGCTGATTGCTAATGATAAAGACTTTCTGAAATTCTGCTCCAATCATGGAATCTCCTGGGACACAAAGTTTTTGACAGTCCGCAGTATTTTCAACAGCATGTGCGGCAAGGAATATTTCAAAAAATTCATGACAGGCGAAAGTGCTAAAGACTCTGAGCAGCAGGCATCTGAAGGACCAGGGAAGCAGACATCTAATAGCTCTGAGCAGCAGGCATCTGTAAAACTGGAGCAGCAGGCTGTCGGGAGCAAGAGTGTTGTTGCACCTGCGGGCGGAACTTTGAAGGAGTCTGTAAAATTGTTTGAAAGCATTTATAGAGCTGAGCTGGAAGATTCTGATAATGTGAATGATATGCTGGAGGAGATGTGCAGCTTGTGGTGTGATGATTTAGGTTATGTGCTGCTTGCAATTCTTAAAGATTTGAAAAATATTGCAAAGGCTGGAAAGGTTACAATTCCTGATGTTTTCTTAAAGGCTGATGATGAGGAGTTTGCAAAGAAGTTGCTGCGCGTTTGCATGATTAATTATGATGAGTACACGGAGCTTGCGCAATCATTTTTATCTAAGTGGGATGTTGAAAGAGTTGTCTCCACAGACCTTGCGCTCATAGTTATGGGAATTGCGGAAGCAGTTAATTTTGAGACTATTCCGCTGAAGGTTACAATTAACGAGTACGTGGAAATTTCCAAATATTACAGCACGCCCAAGAGCAAAGTCTTTGTTAACGGGTTGCTGGACAGAGTGCTGCAAAAACTGCAAAAAGAGGGGAAGATTAAAAAAGCTGGCAGGGGACTTGTAGGTAGTTTAGACTAGCGGCTTGGAGTTTTGAATTTAAAATAAGTATATTTGCAAAAATAACTATCGCGAATAAAAAGATAATCAATAAATTATAAGAGATATGAACATGTTATTTTCTTTAATGCAGGCTGCCGCTGCAAAACCACAGGCAGGTGGCGGTGGCACTTGGAGTTTTCTGCTGATGATGCTTGCTATTTTTGTTGTGATGTATCTTTTGATGATTCGTCCGCAACAGAAAAAGCAAAAGGAGCTTGCAAAGTTCCGCAGCGAGTTGAAGAAGGGCGATAAAGTTGTTACTGTCGGCGGAATTTACGGTACGGTTGATGAAATTAAGGACCGTTACATTGTTATTATTGTTGACGATAACGTTAAGCTTAGAGTTGATAAAAGCTCTATAGTTAAGGACGTTGCAACAGATGTCCCTCAAAAATAAATTACATAGCAGACTTAAGAAGTGGGGAGGCGATTGGCTGGTTCTAATCATCTCCCTTCTTTTAGCTTTAGTGCTTGGAGGATTGTTCAAATTGTCAGATACTTACACAACTTTCTTCCATTACAAAATTTCTATTCATACGGCGCTGCCCAACAGAGTTTACTCCGCTGTCTCTGAAAATGCGGCAGTTGTCAGAGGTACTGCGTCGGGCTTTTATATCTTTAAGCACCAGTACTTTACAAAGCGCAATAAAAATACAATCAACATTGCAGTTGAACCCGGACTCATGATGCATGTCAGCGGAGTCAAGGGGAAAGAGGATGAATTCTACGTACTTGCAGAGGATATCTCCGATCAAATAAGAGGAGCTGTAAAAAATGAGATAGATTTTCAGGGCGTTGTCGCCGACACGCTTTTCTTTACTTTTCCTCATACTTCCACTAAAAAAGTTCCTGTATCTGCCACTACGTTAATAAGTTACAAAGAGCAATATATGCCTTTTGGAAAAATCCAGCTTAAGCCAGATTCAGTTACACTTTACGGAGAAGAGAAAGTTTTGGCCACAATTGATTCCGTGGAGACCAAGGAAATCAAAGGGAGAAATTTGAAGGAGCCGTTGCAGGGAGTGATTGATTTAAAGAAGATTAAGGGCGTTGTGTTTTCCTCGGAGGAAGTTTATTATTATCAGGATGCGGGGAGATATTTTGAGAACACAATCACCGTCCCAATCTACTCGGAAAATGTTCCTGCAGACATGCAGCTGATACTTAGCCCTAACATTGCAACTGTAATATACAGAGAAGATTATAACAAGAAAGTACAATATGATGCGGCGGATTTTATCCTCACCGCAGACTACAATCAAATAGTAGGCTCCTTGTCAGGCAGGGCAAAAGTTTTGCTTAATAAAGTTCCCGACGGGGTATATAGCGTGAGAATTGTTCCCGGTTTTGTTGCGGCAATACTTGGTAATGCTCCGCAGCAAACATCAAAGAAGTGAGCAAGTGAGCAAGTGAGCAAGCGGGCAAGTAAGCAAGTAAGCAAGTGAAGGGATTTCAGAGAAGTGAGTAATACTAGTAACATCTTGATATTGAAATGATAACATTAGCATGTACGGGAGGAATTGGCAGCGGAAAATCTTACATCTGCAGGATTTTCTCCGCTATGGGTGTGCCCGTATATGACTCTGACTCAAGAACAAAAGCGCTGTATGATGAAGATACGCAGCTCCGCGGAGCGCTTGTGGATTTGCTGGGGAAAGAGATACTTACGGGCGGAAATGAGGTTGGTGTTGCTGCTGGCAGTGAGGCTGGCATTGCTGCTGATGCTGATACTGCTGGCACTGAGGCTGGCATTGCTGCTGATGCTGTTGCTGCTGGCACTGGGGCTGTTGCCGGCATTGGCGCAGGTACTGCCCGCATCAATAGACGTGCAATGGCGGCAAAAATATTTGGAAATCCGTCGCTGATGAAAAAATTGAAGGAGCTTGTATATCCTGCTGTGATTAAGGATTTTACCAAATGGAAATCTCAATTTGAAGATGCAACGCGCAACTCTGCAAACCTTGCAACTTGCATACAGTCAGATAGTAGCTCTCACAACCTTGCAACTCGTATACAGTCAGATAATAATGTTGCAAGCACTCCGCCTTTTGTGATTTTTGAATCTGCAATCATCTTGGAAAATCCTGATGTGCTGGCAGTTGCAGAGAAGGTGCTGACGGTCTCTTCTCCGCTGGAAGTGAGAGTTGAGAGAATAAGGCTGCGCGATGGTGGCACAGATTTGGAGATACAAGCGCGCATAAATAATCAGTGGACAGATGAGCAAAGGGAGGCCATGGCGGACTTTGTGATTGTGTCAGATAATAAGGCGGCGCTTTTGCCGCAGGTAGAAAACGTGTACAATAAAGTGGTAGGATAATGGGATTAGGAAAATGGATAGCGGGAGCAATAGGCTGGGCGGCGTTTGGACCGCTTGGCGGAGTGCTGGGCTTTTTGCTGGGCAGCGCACTTGACGGCGCTGTAAACCGCAGTGCCAGAGGCATCGGCGACGGTGATGATGGAACAGGTTACGGCGGAGGAAACTATGGCGGCGGAGACGGAAACTATCGGGATTATAATGGGGAGAGCTACAGAACTATTAGGAACTCCTTTGACCCTGAGCAGCAGCGCAATAGCTTTATGGTATCATTGCTGGTGCTTTCTACTTCCGTGATGAAGGCGGACGGAAAGGTGATGAGGTCTGAGCTGGATTATGTGAAGGATTTTATCCGCAATAATTTTGGCGAGGCGGCAATACCTCAGTCTCTGCACATTATCAAGGAGTTGCTGCATAAGGAAATTAACGTACCGGAAATTTGCGGCCAGGTGAAAGTTTACATGGCTCCTGCGCAGCGCCTGCAACTGTTTCATTATTTGGTAGGTATAGCACAGGCGGACGGATGCGTATCTCAGCCGGAGATAGCGCTTCTAAGAAATATCGCGACATTTTTGGGGATACTTAAGAAGGATGCTGATTCTATTTTGGAGATGTATGCGCCGGCTTATGACCCTTATAAAGTGCTTGAAATTGAGCATACTGCAACGGATGAGCAAGTGAAGAGCGCGTTTAAAAAGATGGCTCTTAAGTTTCATCCCGATAAGGTTGAGAATCTTGGTGAGGACGTGAAGAAGGCGGCGGAGGAGAAGTTCAAGATGATTGTGGGGGCGTATGACCAGATTAAGCGTGAGCGGGGAATCAATTAGGAATGAGTGCATTTAATTAGCTTGGCTTGTCACGACGGTTTAGTTAACTTGGTTGGCCGTTTAAATTTGCTCTGAAAGTGTTATCTTTGGAGCTGTGAACTCTGAGGTTGCTTTTTGTTTGGCGGCTTGCAGTTTTGAATAATATTTTAAAGTAAAGTATATGAAAACAGATTTAAGTAAAGTTTTCTCTATCAGCGGAGAGCAGGGACTGTTCACCTACGTTGCAAAAGCAACTCGCGGTGTTATCCTGGAGTCTATGATTACAAAGAAACGTATGTGCGCCGGCCCGGATGCCAAAATGAGCGCATTATCAGATATTTCCATCTTTACAAAGGATGATGAAGTTAAGCTTCAGGCAGTTTTTGAGAAGATGAAGAAGGAGCTTGCGGATAAAGAGGCTCCTGCAGGAAAGTCTGATCCTAAGGTGCTTAAGGCATTTTTTGACAAAGCGTTTCCTGAGTATGATGCAGACCGCTTCTATGTTTCTCACATGAAGAAGGTTGTTGAGTGGTACAATGCGCTAAAGAAATTTGCTTCATTGGATTTTGAGGCTGCGGAGAAGGAAGAGGCTGAGAGCAAGGCTGCTAAGGCTGGTGCCGGCGAGTCCAAGAAGTCTTCTGCAAAGAGCGCTGAGGCAAAGCAGGGCAAGGGCGCCAAGGGTGCTTCCAAGGCTGCTGCTCCTGCAAAGAGCAATGTTCCTCGAAAGGTTATTGCCTAGTTGTGGTGCGCAGGATTCAGCTGATTAGTTTGGGCTGTTCAAAGAACCGCGTGTATTCTGAGAAGCTGCTGTACAATTTGAGCAACGGCGGGGTGGAGATTGTGCCGGAGGAGACGGAATATGCTGTGTCTAAGCCAGATGCGATTATTATTAATACCTGCGGTTTTATTGAGAGTGCAAAGCAAGAGTCTATTAATGAGATTCTTAAGGCCGTTGAGGCTAAGAAGCGCGGTCACGCAAAGAAGGTGATTGTCTGCGGCTGTCTCTCTGAGCGTTATCGTAAAGAGCTGACGGACAGCATTCCTGAGGCTGATGCATTTTTCGGCACCAATGAGTGGGAGGCAATTTTGAAGTATCTTAATGTACTCCCGACAGATACCGGCCGATTCCTTACAACCCCGCAACACTACGCATATCTCCAGATATCAGAGGGTTGCAACAGGCATTGCTCTTATTGCGCAATACCGCTAATCAAAGGGAAGCACAAATCTGTCGCGATGCCAAAACTGGTTGAGGAGGCTAAAAGGCTTGCTGCACAGGGAGTTAAGGAGCTGATTCTGATTGCGCAGGACACTACCTATTATGGAATGGACCTGTACAAAAAGCGCAAGCTTGGGGAGCTGATTGAAAGGCTGAGCAAGATTAAGGGGATTGAGTGGATAAGGATTCACTACTCATACCCGTCGGGATTTCCGGAGGATGTGCTGCGTATAATGAACAGCAATCCAAAGGTTTGCAAATATCTGGATATTCCGCTGCAGCACAGTTCTACCAAAGTTTTGAAGATGATGCGCAGGGGAATTGACGCCGCGAGGGACTCAGAAAATCATTGATAAAATCAGGGAAAAAGTTCCGGGAGTTGCGCTGCGCACCACTCTGATTGTTGGACATCCCGGTGAGGGAGAGGCTGAGTTTAAGGAACTTATGGCTTTCATCAAGCGCAACAGATTTGAGATGATGGGGGCGTTCACTTACTCTTGCGAGGAGAATACTTATGATGCTTTGCATTATAAAGACTCTATTCCTCAGAGAGTTAAGGACGCACGTTATAAAAAGCTGATGGAGCTGCAGAGCAAAATTTCAAAAGAAAATAATCAGAAGAGAGTGGGTGGCGTTGAGAAAGTGCTGATTGACAGTTATAAAGACGGTTTCTTTTTGGCGCGCAGCCAAAGGGAGAGCCCGGAGGTTGACGGGGAGATTATTATAAAAGCTGATGCAACACAAATGCCCACAACTCTTGCCGGCAAAAAGAGTTCAGGGCATGCTTCAGCGCCAAATGGAACATTGCAAAACGTAACAAGTTTTGAACCGCAGCAATTTATTGGTAAATTTGCGGATGTGAAAATCACGGCGGCAGGTGAATACGATTTGACCGCGGAGTTTGTTTAAGTTCATAATCTGTCGGGATAAAAGAATTTTATAAATTATTAAATATCATGAAATTACTTGAAGGAAAAGTAGCTCTCATTACGGGCGCTGCAAGAGGCATTGGAAAAGCTGTTGCTATGAGATTTGCATCAGAAGGTGCCAATATTGCTTTTACTGATTTAGTTATTGACCAGATAGGTGAGGAGACTAAGAAAGAGATTGAAGCTCTTGGTGTTAAGGCTTTGGCCATTCCATCCAACGCTGCTGATTTCCAGCAGGCTCACGCGGCCGTTGACCAGGTTGTAAAAGAGTTTGGAAAGATTGATATTTTAGTTAACAACGCAGGCATTACTAAGGATGGTCTGATGGTTAGAATGTCTGAGGCTCAGTGGGATGCAGTCCTTACTGTTAACCTTAAATCTGCGTACAATTTTATACACGCGTGCACTCCGGTTATGATGAAACAGCGCAGCGGCTCAATTATTAACATGAGCTCTGTTGTTGGCGTTCACGGAAATGCAGGGCAGTGCAACTACTCAGCTTCAAAGGCGGGCTTGATAGGTCTTGCAAAGTCAATTGCGCAAGAGCTTGGCAGCAGGGGAGTTAGAGCCAATGCAGTAGCGCCCGGATTCATCATCACAGATATGACGGCAAAACTTCCGGACGAGGTAAAGCAAGAGTGGTGCAAGAAAATTCCTTTGCGCCGTGGCGGTACTCCGGAGGATATTGCAAATGTTTGCCTGTTCCTTGCAAGTGACTTATCCTCATATGTTTCCGGACAAGTCATCTCTGTTTGCGGCGGCATGCAGATGTAATTTTTTTTTTAGTTCCCGACAGTTTTTTTAACAATATAAATTTACCAACCGATTGCCTCTGGCAGCCGGGTGGTTTCTTGACGCAAAAAATTAACAAGTAATAATATGATAGACAGTGTAATGTATGAATACCTGCTGCGACTTTTGGTAGCGGGTTTGCTTGGCGCGGCGGTTGGTCTTGAGAGAGAATACCGCGCAAAAGAGGCGGGTTACCGCACGCACTTCCTTGTATGCCTTGGCAGTGCATTAATGATGATTGTTTCCAAATACGGCTTTGATGACCATCTGGTAGAAGGCACCATCAGACTGGACCCCAGCCGAATTGCCGCCCAAGTAGTCACCGGCATCGGTTTCATTGGTGCAGGTACAATTATCTTCCAAAAACAAATAGTCCGCGGACTCACAACAGCAGCCGGAATCTGGGCAACCGCCGGCATAGGCCTTGCCGTAGGAGCCGGAATGTACTTCATGAGCATCACCTGCACAATCTTAGTACTCATTGGACTAGAAGTATTTAGAAGAGTCTTCAAAGGCATCGGCGTCCGCAGCGTCCTAATAGAATTCACCGTAGGCGACAAGGCCACCCTGGACAAACTAGCAGACTACTTCTCCACAGACAACTACCGCGTAACCTCCTACGAAATGTCAGAAACATCCAAAGGCTACACCGTCACAGAAGTCATCAAACTAAAAAAAGACATCGATGAAGGCGAACTCTTCAAACAGCTACAGGACTTCAAAGACGTCACCGTCCACAGACTTGAATAATTTTGCACGCCGTAATATTGGATATGACGACGTAATATTGGTTATTACGTCGTACTTTTGGGTAATACGCCGTGATACCGGTTATCACGGCGTCATTTTTTTTGTACCTTTGAAATAACTTAAAGTTAATTTATCATGAAAAAGTATTTATCAGAAGCTATCGGTACAATGGTACTTGTATTGATGGGTTGCGGCTGTGCCGTGTTTAACGGCGGTTGCGGAACTACTGCACAGGTTTTGACAGTTGCGTTTGCATTTGGACTTTCTGTTGTCGCAATGGTTTATGCCATTGGACCGGTTTCCGGATGTCATATCAATCCTGCTATTACTCTGGGAGTTATGTTGAGCGGCAGAATGAAAGCGGGCGAGGGTTTGCTTTACATGTTGTCTCAGGTTATAGGTGCGATAGTTGGTTCTGCTATCTTATATGCTATGGTTCAGGGCTTTAGCGCGGAGCCTGAAACAATGGCCACCACAACTGGCGCAAATGCATACAAATGTATGACGTCAACTGCGTTCATTGCAGAGACTGTCGCGACATTTATTTTTGTTCTTGTTGTGCTTGCTGTCACCGACAGCAAAAAGGGTAATCCTTCTCTTGCTGGACTTGCAATTGGCTTAACACTAGTGCTTTGCCACGTTGTCCTAATTCCAATCACCGGCACATCAGTCAACCCTGCAAGAAGTATCGGACCCGCAATTTTCCAAGGCGGCCAGGCCCTTCAGCAACTTTGGTTGTTCATCGTAGCTCCTTTTGCCGGCGCATGTTTATCCGCTGCCGTTTGGGCAATAATCGGAAAAGAAGACACCAAGTAATTTGTAATAAATTGCTCGCCGTAATATCGGTTAACACGTCGTCATATCCAATATGACGGCGTGTTATTGGTTATGACAACGTTATATTGGATATGACGGCGTCATTTTTTTATCTCAAAAAATTCATTATCTTTATATTATTATTAATGTAAAATCAAGATTATCATATGAGTAATAAGGTTACTGCACTTAATCAGTTTATTATTGAGCAACAGCGTGAGGTGGCTGGGGCTACGGGCAATTTCTCAAGGTTGCTTCATCACGTTGGTATTGCGGCCAAGAAGGTTAACCGTGAGGTTAACAAGGCGGGCCTGGTAGATATCCTTGGAAAGGCTGGTTCTGAGAATGTTCAGGGCGAGCAGCAGCAGAAGCTGGACATCTACGCTAATGAAACTTTTCTGGATGAATTGCAGGCCAGCGGCGAATGCTGCGGCGTGGTCACGGAGGAGAATCAGGACTTAATCACATTTGACAAGGGCCTCAGCAAGGATGGCAAGTACGTCTTCTGCATGGACCCTCTGGACGGGTCGTCAAACATAGACGTAAACGTATCTGTCGGGACCATATTCTCTATTTACAAGAGAGTCAGCAAGGCCGGCACAAAAGCCACTCCTGAAGATTTTCTGCAGCCGGGCAAAAACATGGTAGCTGCGGGCTATATCATTTACGGCTCCTCAACCATGATGGTCTACACGGCAGGCCGCGGCGTAAACGGCTTCACGCTAGACCCTTCCATCGGCGAATTCTGCCTGTCCAACCACGATATCAAAATTCCAAAGACAGGGAAGATTTACTCAATAAATGAGGGGAATTATATTAATTTCCCGACAGGTGTTAAGAAGTATATTAAGTATTGCCAGGAAGACGACAAGAAGAGCAACAGGCCGTACACATCAAGATACATCGGCTCCCTAGTAGCTGACTTCCACAGAAATATGCTAAAAGGCGGAATCTTCATCTACCCGGAAACCAGCGCCCATCCAACCGGCAAACTGCGCCTGCTGTACGAATGCAACCCGGTATCCTTCATCGCAGAACAATGCGGCGGAATGGCAATCTGCGGAGTCTCAGAAACCGGTGAACCACAGCGCGTACTAGACATCCAGCCAGAATCCATCCACCAGCGCGTCGCCCTATACACCGGCTCCCCGCTGATGGTCAAAAAGGTAATAGACTTCCTCAAGTTTTTCAAAACCGTTTAACGTTGAAACAACAACAAGGAAAAAATAAGGAAGTAAAAAATAGGAAAAAAATAACAGGCAAGAATTGCCTGTTATTTTTTTGTGGGGATATTACTTGTAGTGATATTGGAAAAAATAGGTTGTGGCACAACTTTGAAAAAACAATTGATTTTCAGATATTTACAGAAAGACGCTAGTCGGTAAATGGCTTAGCGCGCTTTTGCAATTAGCTTTAAATGTGCACGTTTTGCAAAGTTGTGCCACAACCGGTGTAACCATCAAAAGCGGAGCGGCCGCAGGCTTTGCACCACACCGCATCTCACACCCATTCCTGCCTGCGGCCGCGTAGCCTGGCGCGTAGCGCCAGTGCCTCCTCGCGGCGGTAGCCGCGTAATACACAAGGCATTACGCCGCTTTGTGGCGGAATGCTCTGCATGCGAGCAGAGCAAGCATGCAATCTTGCCTCCATTCCGTCAAATTGTTCCGGCACCCCAAACTTTTTACTCTTATGCAAAAAGATTTTACTATTTGGCATAGGATTGACGATTTGGTTACATATAATTGTTCGCTGAATCCAAATAGACATGATTGACTACTGTTACTTCAAAAATTATTATATTTGCGGTGAAAAACTATGTTTATGACAACAAAAATAAACTTAATAAGACAAGTATCTCCTAAAGGATCGATATTCCTATCAGCTTGGTTAGTTAGAAAAGGGATATCTACAAAGGAACAAACAGATTATGTTCGTTCTGGCTGGATAGAACGATTATCACATGGCATATATAAATTTGTTGGTGATACTCCTACCCTTTATTCCTCCCTTGCATCCTATTGTAATCAGTCAAATATTAAGTATCATGTTGGAGCATCGTCCGCCCTTGATATCATGGGATTTTCACATTATGTAGCTATGGGGAAACCGCAATGTTATATTTTTTCATCTCACAATCATAAATTGCCCAAATGGTTTTTTAACAATGAGTGGGATATGACAATGCACCATTTTACATCGGATATTTTTGGGGACATAGGTATTGTAAAAAGAAATATTGGAGATTTTTCCTTGCCAATTTCTTCTCCTGAAAGAGCTTTTATGGAATGTTTGCATTTAGCTCCGGAATATTTCTCACTAATGGATATCTATTACGTAATGGAAATGTTAAACACTTTGAGGCCTCACCTCGTTGATAAATTGTTGCACAATTGTACGTCTGTAAAAGTTAAACGTCTTTTTTTATATATGGCTGAAAAGGCTAATCATCAATGGTATAGTGATTTGCATTTAAACGGAGTAGACTTTGGAAGTGGTCCAAGGAGCTTTGCAAACGGAGGAGTCATGAATGCAAAATATAAGATTGTTATTCCAAAGGAGTTAGCGACGTATGAATAGTATATTCAAAGATAGACTAGAGTTGTTGTTGCGCATTTTACCTGTAATAGATAAAGAGCATTGTTTTGCCGTTCATGGAGGTACAGCGATTAATCTATTTGTGAATGACATGCCGCGCTATTCCGTAGATATTGATTTGACTTATATACCATTGGAAGGCAGAAATGAAAGTTTGGAAAATATTAAAGAAAGCCTCAAAAAAATATCTGAAGGAATAAAACGTTCTATCCCAAACGTTAATATTGTCGTGCATCTTGATGTTTGTAAGATTATTTGTTTTTATCACGATAGGTATGTTAAGATAGAAGTCAACAAAACAAAAAGAGGTATTGTAGGGGGAGATGTGAAGAGAATCCCGCTATGTCCTAAAGCTCAGAAAATCTTCGGCTTATATATGGAAACTAACATCGTTCCAATTACACAACTATATGGCGGAAAAATTGCTGCCGCTCTTTCCAGACAGCATCCTAGGGACTTGTTTGATATAAGTCGTATGTCCATCAGTTTGCAAGAGGCTAAATTAGGATTTATGTTTTGTCTTCTAGGAAGTGACAGACCTTTATATGAAACTTTTGCTCCAAAATTAATTGATCAGAAACAAGCAATGATTAATCAATTTGCCGGTATGACCGATGAACCATTCAAATACTCAGATTATGAACTGGCTAGAAAAGACTTAATAAAAGGGATTAATAATCTTATGAATGATGAAGACAAAAAATTCCTTATAAAATTTGAAAATGCCACTCCAGAATGGGACAAATCTCCATATAAAGACTTAATTCCTTACCCTTCCGTTCAGTGGAAATTACAAAATCTCAGGATATTGCAAAAAAACAATCCTGAGAAACTAGATGAAAATGTTGAAAAATTAATTAGAATTTTTTTCCCTGCTATTTATTCAAATACCCCTTAAAATCTACCGCCTCCTGGAACTTATACTTCCCCAGCGCAAAATCAATCCACTCGCGCGCCAGAGAACGCTCCTCCATCATCTCACACGCAACCGCTATGTTAAACGCTGCAAATGAAGCCTTTTGCGGATTTGTTTCCTCCGTAAGCGGCATCCATTTGGCAATAGCCTCGCTCCACTTAAATGAGCGTGCCAATAAGTACGCGGAGTTCCATGTAGAATTATCTGAGTAATTAATCAGCATCCACTCCTCCGTAGTCCACTTTGTAGAAAGCTCAGTACCAAGCCGTTCCCCAATCTTCTCCGCAATATCCGGCAGCTTGTCCGCCAGCGTCTCGGAAATGCTCCTGCCCTCCTCTGCGCCGTTCACCATGTATATGGCAACGGTGTCTTTTACCGCTTTGCGGAACAGTAATGAATCGGCCATTGCATCGTATGCGTTAAGCTCTACATAATAAGGCAATTCCACTGTCAGGCCTAAAGGAGATCCGTCGCCCAGTGCGGTAGGTCTCTCTGTATAGTTGAAAAATTTAAGATTGTCTACAAAAATTAGAATTGGGCTGGAGCTCTTAACCATTAGTTGTCCAATATAGTCTTTATCAGGTCCTTTCACTCCTTTGTTAAAATAACTTGGAAAACCGCGGAACTCGTTCTTTGGCACCGTGTACACCATAACGCTCGCACTATCCAGTCCCTGTCCGGTCTCATACTGAGCCGCCACACCCACGGCAACATTTGCTATCCCTGTGCTGTCCAGCTTGTTAACCATTTTGCTCCCTGCAACAGCATCCATATTCCCGGCACTCTTGTCATTGGACTGCACATCCACCAACGCCACCACTGATACCTTACGGTCCTGAGGATCAAGGTTATAAGAACTAGCATCCTTAACATCCACATTAAAAAACATCGCTTGCGGCGCACACCCAACCACCGTCAGTCCTGCAGCCATCACAGCAGAAACCAAAATGCATAACCTTCTCATAAGCAAAAAATTTATCACTCAAAGTTAACAATTTTTATGCCCGCAATACTACTTAGATTCATCACAGATTCATTACACAGAATGCTACTTGAGGATTTTTTTGTAATATGTTGATTATTAATGTTTTAATTTTTTTAATAATGTTGGCATTCAATACTAGTTGTTTTACAATTATTTGCAAATCATAAGATTATGAAAAAGTCCTCAAGTAACCCGGATTCATTACAAGCGGAGCGGCCGCAGGCCGCACTCCCCCCTTGCATCGCTCTTACCTTCCCGCCTGCGACCGCGGAGCCTGGCGCGAAGCGCCAGTGCCTCCTCGCGGCTCCTGCCGCGTAATACACAAGGCATTACGCCGCTTTGTGGCGGAATGCTCTGCATGTGAGCAGAGCTAACATGCAGCTTCTGGCGGAATGCTCTGCATGTAAAGAACAACTATGCCTGTAACTGTCTGATAATCAAACTTCCCCCAAAAATCTCAATCGTATGGAAGAGACTTTTAGGGGCGCATTGTAAATCAGCATGTTGCAGGGCTAGTTGCTGTCAAGCAGCAATCAACAGCAATCAACAGCAATCAACAGCAATCAGTGGCATTTAAGCAGCAATCAACAGCAATCAACAGCAATCAGTGGCATTCAAGTGGCATTCAAGCAGCAATCAACAGCAATCAGCAGCATTCAAGCAGCGGCTCAGCAACGGCAGCACCGGTTCATCAGCACGCGCAGTGGGCTGTGTCAGCGTAACATATCATAAAATAAAGAAAAATCTTTATATTTGCATATTATATGATATGTTAATGCTATGGCAAAAAACACAATTGGCACAAGATTGCCTCTAAAACTGGAGCGTAAAATGCAAATTGTAGGAGAGCAAATAAGATTGGCCCGCCTCCGCAGAAATTTAAGCATCGCGCAGGTGGCAGAACGTGCAACTTGCTCTGTCTTAACTGTTTCTAGAGTAGAGAGAGGACTCCCGACAGTTTCTATTGGTATTTATTTGAGGGTGCTGTTTGCATTGCAGTTGGATGATGACATTTTGTTGCTTGCAAAAGATGATGTGCTAGGCAAAGCGCTGCAGGACTTAAATATGAAGAGGCGTGAAAGAGCCTCAAAAAAGTAGCGCAACCAACAACGCAATCAACAACGCAATCAACAACGCAACAACAGCGCAACCAACAACGCAACCAACAACGCAACCAACAACGCAACCAACAAACCAACGCACAAATAACCAACGCAACTTATGAAAAAATTATATGTATACGCAGATTTTGACTGGCTCAAAGCAATTGAGCTCGTAGGTGAACTTAACTGTGAAACTGTCCGCGGTTCAAATAGTTACAGCTTTATTTTTAGTAAAGATTGGCTAAAAAAATATGCTAGTGTTTTTTTATCTGATGATTTAAATAATTATCCGGGACTTCAGTTCACTCAGCCCGGCAAAGATATTTTTGGATGCTTTTCAGATGCTTTGCCAGATAGGTGGGGCCGTACGTTGTTGGACCGCAGAGAGCAAATTGCTGCAGCAGATGAGAAGCGCCCTGTTCGCCAGCTCTCTTCTTTTGATTATTTGCTTGGCATAGATGATTTCTCAAGGATGGGAGGTTTCCGATTTAAAGAGAGTCCGGACGGGGAATTTATCAATTCAGACAATAAACTGACTGTTCCTCCATTATCTGATATTCAAGAGCTTATGATGGCATCAGAAGAAATTGAGAAAAGTGAGGAAGATAATAAATTGCCGGACAAGAAGTGGATTATTCAGCTTTGGCATCCTGGTTCATCATTGGGTGGCGCCCGGCCAAAAGCAAGCGTCACAGATCATAATCATAACTTATTCATCGCAAAATTCCCATCCCGTAAAGATAATTATGATGTTGCTTTGTGGGAGCATTTCTCTCATTTACTGGCCGTTAAAGCCGGAATCAATGCTGCTTCCACAAGGGTAATCTCTTCTACATCTGGCACATATCACACCATAGTATCCAGGCGCTTTGACAGGGCTAAAAACGGAAGGCGTATTCATTTTGCGTCTGCATTATCGCTCCTTGGGCTTAAAGATGGGGACAATGCTTCAAACGGACATGGTTACCTGGATATTGTGGGTTTTATTTTGCAAGGTTGTACAAATGTAAACTATAATCTAGAAGAACTTTACCGCCGTGTTGCGTTCAATATTTGTATTGGAAATAGTGATGACCATTTCAGAAATCATGGTTTTTTACTTACTCCAAAAGGGTGGACTCTTTCTCCGGCTTATGACTTAAACCCATCAATGTATGAATATCAGAGTCTTCTAATATCCAAAGATTCAAGCAAGTCTGATCTTAAAGTTTTATCTGACGCATGTGAAGATTATATGATTACCAGGGATGATGCCGCACGGATAATTTCAGAGGTTGTTGCTGCAGTTAAGACTTGGCGTGTGCTTGCATCCCGCCTTGGAATTCCTAAAAGGGATATAGATAGGTTTGCTTCCATATTTGACGGCAGATTGCCTAAGTAAAAATACCCATAGGAAAAACCAAATGCGGTTTATATGCTTTATTGTCAGTGCTAAGGAGTTGCACTCGGCAAATTGTTGGTAACTTTGGATGATTTATCTGCGGATTTTTTTAATCGTTTTTGTATATTTGTACGCTTGGCAAAGGGTTGTCTGTTGCTACTGTTTAAGGAGCGCAGGCAGTTCTGGTGATTATGGGGCTGTATCTGTTTTTTTCGCGACAGATTACGGCAGGCTTTTGATTTGCCCGGAGGGGAAGAGGGGAGAGAAAAGGTTTCTAGTTCTATGAAAAAAGTTCTGGTGCACAGAAGAAAATTTCTGGTCAGTTCAAGCATGAAGCAACTGCTTCTGAAAAAAATTGCAGAGCGTAAAATTGTAGCTGGCGTCGTAGGCCTCGGCTACGTTGGACTGCCGCTGGCCGTTGAGAAGGCTAAAGCGGGGTTCAAGACCATTGGCTTTGATATGCAGAAGTCCAAAGTTGACATGGTCAATGCAGGACATAACTACATTGGAGACGTGGTAAACGCTGACCTTAAGAAACTTGTGAAGGAAGGCCGTTTAAAAGCTACGGAAGATTTCTCTTTCATTAAAGATGTGGACTTTGTAGCTATCTGTGTTCCAACACCTTTGGATGACCACCAGCAGCCGGACATTAGTTATGTTAAGTCATCAACTGAGTCTATCGCCAAAGTACATTCATCCAAACATGATGGTTGTCTTGGAATCAACAACTTATCCCGGTACAACAGAGGAGTTGCTTAAGCCAATTTTGGAACAGAGCGGATTAAAGTGCGGAAAAGATTTTTACCTGGGATTCTCGCCGGAGCGTGTTGACCCGGGTAATTTAATTTATAAAACAAAGAATACTCCAAAGGTAGTAGGGGCAATCGGGCAAGATGCGCAGGAGGTGATAGCTGCTATGTATGAGGCAGTTCTGGAGGGGAAGGTTTATCGCGTCAGCAGTCCGGCTGTCGCTGAGATGGATAAGATTTTGGAGAATACTTACAGGAATATCAACATTGGTTTGATTAATGAGATGGCAATGCTTTGCCACAAGATGAATATTAATCTTTGGGAAGTTATTGAAGCGGCTAAGACTAAGCCATTTGGCTTTACGCCGTTTTATCCGGGCCCGGGTCTTGGCGGCCATTGCATTCCGCTGGACCCTTATTATCTGAGCTGGAAGGCGCGCGAGTATGGTTTCCATACCTCTATGATTGAGTCTTCTATGATGATAAATGACAGGATGCCAGAGTATTGCGTTGAACGTGCCGGTGCTATTCTTAACAGATTTAAGAAGGCGCTTAATGGTGCAAAGGTTCTTGTGCTGGGCGTTGCTTACAAACAGGACATAGATGACTATCGTGAGAGTCCCGCTATTAGAGTGATTGAGGAGTTTGAGAAGGTGGGTTCCAAGGTTGTGTATTATGATCCGTATGTTCCTGAGTATAAGCATAAAGGAAATGCCAAGAAAGGGGAGAAAGCTTTGACTGCGCAGCTGATTAAAGGGGCGGATTTGGTTGTTATCACGACAGCTCATACCAAGGTTGATTATGAGTTTGTGCAGAAAAATGCGAAGGTGATTTTTGATACTAAGAATGTGATGAAGGGGTTGAAGGCGAGAGG